>JARLHU010000019.1 GCA_031292095.1 Desulfosporosinus sp. | reverse complement strand
TCATACATAGGGGCACAATTAAAGAAATTATAAAAGTCAATAATGATATTATTCCAGTAATGGATATCAAGGAGCTACTTTCCACCGATGTTTTAGCTTGGTTAGGCTCTTCAGATATTGAATTAGTCGATAACTCGACTGCAGCTCAAGAAAAATAATTTTAAGGAGGAACTAGTATGATTGAAGATTATGAACAAATGGTTGATGTGCTTTTTGACACTGATTCCGGAAAAACATCCATCTTTTTATTTGACCTCGAAAAGTATATCTATATTAAAATGGGTTCCATTATAAATCTACCTCTCAAAGTTGGCGACCAATTACTAGGCACATCTACGTCCTTGGAATGCCTCCAAACAGGTAATAGGGTGCAACGCCAAATTGGCGCTGAAGTCTTAGGCACTGCTTACACTGGAGTAGCGCATCCAATTAGAGAAAACGGTGTTATCATTGGTGGAATCGCCACCACAGGTTCAACGGAAAGGGAAAGCGCACTTGAAAAATTGCCTTCTCTATCAAAAAATCTTTCTGAGTCCTTGCAGCAGGTTTCAGCGGCCGTCGAAAATATTGCGGCCTCAGCCCAAGCCCTTGCCGATGGCGGACAAGCGCTTAGCCTCCAATCTCAAGAAGTCAATGACAAGGCACTTGTCATGGAAGAGGTTGTTGAATATATCAATTCAGTTGCTAGTGATACAAAAGTGCTCGGACTCAATGCTTCGATTGAGGCTGCTAGAGCGGGTGACGTTGGACGAGGCTTCGCTGTAGTAGCTCAGGAAATCCGGTCAATGGCAATCTCTAGTGCCACCTCTGCCAAAGATATTCGCAAAATCATCGCTGGTATCCAAGGCCTTGTCAGTAAGATGAATAACGAGTTGGAAAAGGTAGGTGGAAATACTCAGGAGGTTTCTGCCGCTGTTGAGGAAATTGGCGCAACCATCGAAACCCTAGCGGAGTCTGCCCTAGAATTAGCAATTTTAGCTACTAAAATTTAGTGACAGAATTACAGATACCTAAGGTAGAGTTTAACTGAAGTCATAGAAAAGGAACCACAAAGAGAATGATCTTCGCAGTTCCTCACTAGCTTTTAAATTCTCCAATAGTTCCAAGTTTCACAATCCCCAATGTCCTCTCAACTGTTTTCACCTTACCTAATCATTTAATTCTAAATCTATTCAATATCTAAGTTAACGACAATCTCTTTTTAAACGACTAGATTTTCTTGCGTGGCGTGTAGCTGGTATGCAATAATTGATGTGCTTTCTTTCCGTAGGGTTCGCCCAAATAATCCTTGTAAAGGCTTATGATAGCCAGATTTTCGTGCGACTTACGCAAAGGCTTAGTGCGATCTTCTCGGTAAATAGCGGCAGCTCGGGCTGCAAGAATATCCATATTGCCATGGTGATAGGGTTGTCCGCCGCCCCCGATACACCCACCCGGACAGGCCATGATCTCGATCACATCATAATTAATTTCCCCAGCTCGAATTTTCTCCAGAACAGTACGGGCATTACCCAGACCATGGATGACAGCAATCCGGTAGTCCCGTCCAGCGATTGGAATAACCGCTTCCTTGATCCCTTCCATTCCCCGCAGAGCCTCAAACTCCACTTTCTCCAACGTTTCACCGGTTAGCACCTCGTAGGCCGTCCGCAGGGCCGCTTCGAGAACTCCACCCGTTGCTCCAAAGATGACGGCAGCTCCCGTCGATTCCCCTAAGGGATGGTCAAACTCCTTGTCTTTGAGATGATCAAAATGGATGCTGGCTTCTCGGATCATGCGCGCAAGTTCACGTGTGGTGATGACAATGTCCACATCCGCGGTTTCTGCACTTTGCGCAAGTTCAGGACGAGCCGCTTCGTATTTTTTGGCGACGCAGGGCATTACGGAAACAACGGTAATGGTTTTAGGATCAATCCCCAACGATTTTGCATAATAGCTTTTGATCAAAACCCCTAACATTTCATGCGGGGATTTACAGGTTGACGGAATGTCTAAGAGATCCGGGAATTGATGCTCGAAGAATTTGACCCAGGCTGGGCAACAACTCGTGAGCAGAGGCAGACGCCCGCCATGTTGGATGCGGTGTACAAGCTCGGTTGCTTCCTCCATAATCGTCAGGTCTGCCGCAAAATCCGTATCAAAGACGCGGTCAAATCCAAGTCGACGCAGAGCCCCAACCATTTTCCCTGTGACGATCGTCCCCGGTTCTAACCCGAATTCCTCCCCCAAAGCGACCCTTACAGCCGGTGCAGTTTGGACGACGACAAATTGGTTGGGATCGTTGAGGGCTTTCCAAACTTTGTCAACTTGATCCAGTTCAGTTAAGGCGCCCGTTGGACAGACTGCAATACATTGTCCGCAGAACGTGCAGGAGGTCTCGTGCAGGGGTAAATCGAAGGCCGTTTTAATCACGGTATTAAATCCACGCCCCACGGCAGAGTAAACTCCTACCGTCTGCACCTCGTTGCACATTGTTTCGCAGCGACGGCAACGAATACATTTGTTAGGATCTCTAACAATAGAAAAACTCGAATGATCGATTTCGAACTCTGATTCTGCCCCTTCATAGCTGATATGGCGTACGCCTAATTCTGAGGCTAAGGATTGGAGGTCACAGTCTTGGTTTTTCGCACAGGTCAAACAAGATTTTGGATGATCAGAAAGCAGAAGTTCAACCATGGCTCGTCGAGCCTGGATGGCACGGAGTGAATCCGTTCTAACAACCATACCACTGGCTACTGGAGTTGAACACGAGGAGGCCAGATTACGTCGACCTTCGACTTCAACCACACAGACTCGGCAGGAAGCGATGTTATTATTGTAGTGCATTTCATTGAGTTTTAGATAGCATAAGGTTGGAATGTCGATGTTTACGGTTTTGGCTGCGTCTAAGATGGACATTCCCTCCGGAACTTTTAGGGATATGTCGTTGATGGTTAACTGTATATCCATATGGAGTCCTCCTTTAAAGAAAACTTGGCAGGCGCTGAGCATGCGAAGCGGCCGCCTAGTTGCACTTATGCCCAGTATTCTAATAAGCAGGGTACAGGGGTAGCTTAATGGCGGATGATGGCACCGACGACGCGGCATTGTTCCATGCATGCCCCACATTTTAGGCAGCGTTCTTGGTCAATAACGTGGCGTTTCTTGGATACCCCAGTAATGCAAGACATAGGGCATTTTTTGACGCAAAGAGTACACCCAACACATTTATCCGTGATTTCATATTTTAGCAGGCTCTTACAAACACCGGCCGGACAGGTTTTGTCGACGATATGGGCCAGATATTCTTCCCGGAAATACTTTAAGGTGGAAAGGATGGGATTGGGAGCACTCTGTCCGAGCCCACAAAGGGCTGTGTCCTTGATAATATGGCACAGTTTCTCCAGGTTTTCCAGATCCTCTAACGTGCCTTTGCCTTCCGTGATCTTGGTCAAGATTTCATAAAGACGTTTCGTGCCGACCCGGCAGGCCGTGCAGCGACCACACGATTCGTCCATCGTGAATTCTTGGAAGTATTTGGCGATGTTGACCATGCAATCGTCTTCATCTAAGACAATCATTCCTCCGGAGCCCATCATGGAACCAATGGCGGTTAGAGACTCATAATCAATGGGAGAATCTAAGTACTTGGTCGGAATGCATCCGCCTGAGGGTCCTCCAGTTTGGGCTGCTTTGAACGTTTTCCGTTGTTTAATTCCCCCGCCAATGTCAAAGATAATTTGTCGGAGGGTGGTCCCCATGGGGACTTCCACAAGCCCTACATTGTTGACTTTGCCAGCTAGAGCAAACACTTTGGTGCCTTTGCTTTTTTCTGTGCCAATTGCCGAAAACCATTCGGCGCCCTTTAAAATAATCGGAGGGATATTAGCGAACGTTTCCACATTGTTGACACAGGTGGGTTTACCCCACAGCCCCTTTTGGGCTGGGAAGGGAGGTTTGACAGTAGGTTCCCCTCGGGCCCCCTCGATGGAATGGATCAGAGCCGTCTCTTCACCGCAGACAAAGGCCCCTGCTCCGTATTTAAGCTCAATGTCAAAGCTAAAATCACTGCCTAAAATGTCTTTGCCAAGTAACCCGTATTCCCGGGCTTGCGCTATGGCAATTAACAACCTGCGAATGGCCGCCGGGTATTCTGCTCGAACATAGATAAATCCTTCGGAAGCTCCAATTGCAGAACCTGCGATAATCATCGCCTCTAAAACGCTGTGAGGGTCACCCTCCAACACGGAGCGATCCATGAAAGCACCCGGATCTCCTTCGTCAGCATTGCAAATGATATAACGTTGGTCGGCCGGACTTTTGCGCGTAAATTCCCATTTTAAGCCCGTGGGAAAACCTGCGCCGCCTCGTCCCCGGATTCCACTTTCTTTAATGACGTCAATGACGTCCAGTGGGGTCATGCTAAAAAGAACTTTAGCTAAGGCTTGATAGCCGTCAGCGGCGATGTATTCAAGAATGTTTTCAGGAGCAATATAGCCGACGTTACGTAAAGCAATGCGAAGTTGACCATCATAAAAGGGGATGTTGGTAGGAAACCGCTCTTTGGTGAGCGGATCCATAAAGAGAAGGTGGTCTACCAGATTTCCTTGCCTGAAGTGTTCTTCGACAATGGTTGCCACATCATCCTCAGAAACCTCACAATAGGTGACCTTATCAGGATAAATTTCGATCATCGGGCCCTTTTCGCAAAAACCAAAACAACCGGGTTGGAAAACTTTAACCTGATCGGACAAGCCTACTCGGTTCAGTTCCTCTTCGAGACGTTCGGCGATTCCAGGACTACCTGAGGAGTGGCAACCGGGTCCCCCGCAGACCATAACGTGCCTCACGAGACCTTGGGCGTTTTTAGTTGTCACTACTGGGTCAGTAACGCGTCGTGCTTCAATGAGTTGGAGGCTTTGGGCCTTTAGTTCATTCAACGCATCAGTATTTATGAGTTTCATATGGCTTTTCCCTTCCTTCGGTTACGCTTCGTTAGTCGTGGTTCGTAGTTCTAGTTCTAGTTCGTGGTTTGAAGTCAAAGTTTAAATATGGCATATCGCGCATCGTAATTCATACTTCGTGCTTCGACGTTCTCGCATCGCAGTTAACTTTCCGGGCGGTACTTGGCCAGGACCTCATTAATATGCTGTGCCTCATTCATGCGTCCATGGACTTTACCGTCGACGATCATAACTGGGGCAAGACCACAGGCTCCAACGCACCGTAACGTTTCTAAGGTAAAAAGATTATCTGGAGTGGTTTCTCCCGCTTTAATTTTAAGCTGATTTTCAAGTTCTTCTTTTAATTTTTCAGCTCCGCGCACAAAGCAGGCAGTACCTGTACATATGTTGACAACGTGTTCGCCCCTAGGGATCATGGTGAAAAACGAGTAGAAGCTCACAACACCATAAACCGTGGCTGAAGGTAGATCGAGTTTCTGGGCGATATGCCACTGGACGTTAGCGGGTAGGTAACCATATATTTCTTGAGCATAATGCAGGACCCCAATAAGGTTTTCCTTTTTATAGGTCAAGCTGTCGATATAGTCATCCAGCTTTTGGACGAACTTGTTGCTCGAAGCTGTATCACACATAGAAATCCTCCTTTATTAAAAGCATAATGTAGGCTGCTTTTACACCTCCTTTTTATACTGCGAAAAAATTCACTACTTGACAGAGCCGCATTGCGCCATCTCGAGCTTGAGATGTAGATACTCCTCTACCTAAATTCAGATTACCAGTATCTTACTGAACCGTCTATAGTAGATTAATATCCTCTCAATTAATTCCCATTATGGTTCATTCCCCCCTCAGCATATCAAACCTTTAAGCGATTTCTACGCATTACTAGACCTAAAGAAATACGTAGTTTCTTGAATATTAAAACCCGCTAAAGAGAAAACCGTCGAATGATGGGTATGAAAAAACTATATTTTTGGAATAAATCACAAAAATATAGTCTCTTTTAAAAAATATTATAAAAATCTATATGGCAATAAAAAATTACTATTGATACGACCCCATTGCCCCTACAACGAACTTCCGACTATCCCCTCTGCCCAAATCCGCTTCAAAGCCCGCCGTCTGAATTTCACGCTCGATTGAATATCGGCAATCTTCTGGATGATCATCCCCACAAATCTTGTTTTCGTAAAGTGCGTAGTGTTTCCGTACTGATGTAGGAGTAATAATTGGCATAACAACATTGGCTCCCGCTTTCAAGGCAAGCTCCCTACCTTGTGAATTCAGAGTACCGAGTGCCGTCGTGGCAGGAATAAGACTATCCGGAATAAGCAGTCTGGCCAAAGCTACCAGCGCCAACGTATCCTCCAGCGTCCCGCCCTTTTCCGCTCCCAGTGGCGTCTCACTATGCGGAATAAACGGTCCGATCCCGATCATGTCCGGATGGAATTCCTTTAAATATCGCAAATCTTCAGCCAAATCAGCGGCCGTCTGACCAGGTAGACCCACCATAAACCCAGCCCCCACTTGGTAGCCGAGTTGCTTTAAAGCGCTCAAACAGGCCCGACGATCTTCAAACCTCATCGTGGGGTGTAGCCGCTTATACAATTCTTGCGTTGCCGTTTCGTGGCGCATCAAAAAGCGATCTGCACCGGCAGCCAAGAGGCTTTGATAGGTGTCTGTGCTCCGCTCACCGATGGACAACGTAATGGCTACCTCTGGATAACTCTTTCTGATCGCACCGAGAAGATTAACGAGAATCTCCTCGGTATACCAAAGATCTTCCCCGCTTTGCAGGACGAAGGTCCGATATCCTAATTGATACCCTTGCTCACAACAGGCCAGGATTTCCTCTGGTGATAACCGATAGCGTTCCACCTTGGCATTGGAAGCCCTGATTCCGCAGTACAGACAATCCTGTCGGCAAATGTTTGAGAACTCGATAAGTCCTCTTAAATAAACTTTATCTCCATAATATGTCTGTTTCGTCTTTAAAGCATTGCTATATAAGATCTCTCGATCCGCATGAGTTATGTTTACTAAGAGGTAGGTGATTTCCTCTTTTGTGAGATCGTTCGTCTGATAGACCTTCTCTAGTAAATTATGCATATCACTCACAAAACCACTCCCTCAATTTAGCATAGGTCTTCTGCCAAGATCAACTTGGCTAGTGGGAATGGTTCCAACGCCCTCGGCAGTAATCCCTGAACATAGGCAATAAGAATTCCGTAGTTAACAATGGGCACACTATGATTTTTTGCGTCTTCTACTCTGCTGAGCATACCTGTTCTGTTCATCATACAGGCTCCACAGTGGACTATAAGCGCATATTTCTTGATGTCATCCGTGAAGGTTGCTCCAGCAGAGAATTCAAACTCAATCTGCTTACCAGTTCTCTGACGTATCCACCTTGGTATTTTCACCTTGCCAATATCATCCGATTGTCTGTGATGTGTACACCCTTCTGCTATTAAAACCTTATCTCTATCCTTAAGTTTATCGATGGCTTTAGCACCTCTAATGAATTCTGTCAAATCTCCCTTTTGTCTGGCAAAAAGAATTGAAAATGACGTCATTAAAATATCCTTTGGGGTATCTGCAGCAACCTTTAGAAACACCTGTGAATCTGTTATGACTAGCTTGGGCTTTTTCACCAGATTGCTTAAGGTTTCTCTCAGTTCGAATTCCTTAGTGACGATCGCCATAGCGTCGCTTTCAAGTATGTCTCGGATGGTCTGCTGTTGAGGGAGGATGAGCCGTCCCTTGGGCGCTGCCTTATCTATAGGAGTTACAAGAACAACGAAATCACCAGGGTTAATTAAATCTCCCACAATTTTGAACTTATCTTCATCCTCCGGGATAACAGAGATGATGGCATTTTTTAATTCCTTGATTCCCTGCATTTTAAGAGCGGACACCGGAACTACCGGGATATTCAGTGTTTCTTGAAGACCCGTTGCAATGCTTTCAGGGTCTTCGTTTTCAAGGGTATCTATCTTATTTAAAACCAAGATAATGGGCTTCTTCTTTTCGTTAAACTTATCAAGTATTAACTGGTCATCTTCACTAATTCCTCGCCTAACATCAACTATGAGCAAAGCCACATCTGTTTTTTCGAGAACCTCTAGAGTCTTTTTTATCCTAAGCTCTCCTAATTCTCCGACATCGTCAAGTCCTGCAGTATCGATGATGACACAGGGTCCTATGGGTAAGATCTCCATTGATTTAAAAACAGGGTCCGTTGTTGTACCTTTCACTGCTGACACGATCGCTGTTTCTTGTCCTGTGATGGCATTGATCACGCTCGATTTTCCTGCATTCCGCTTGCCAAAGAGTGCTAAATGCACTCTCACGCCTCTCGGTGTTTCATTTAAGCTCATCCAAATCCCTCCACAATCACGTTCCTGACATTCTTGGTATTCCTGGTTTTGTGACTTCAAATGGATTCATGATCTCATCGATCCTAGAATCAGAAAAAGTCTTTTCTTCCCTCAGCACGTCTCTTATTGTCTTATCTTCTCTTAAGGCTCTTCCGGCTATATGGGCGGCTTGATCATACCCAATATGATGAACTAAAGCAGCGGCCAGGACCGCTGATTTTTCAAGAGTTGCTTGGCATTTTTCTTTATTCGGTTTAATTCCTTCGATACACTTCTCCCTAAAGATAGTGACTCCATTATTCAGCAGTTCTAGTGATTCCAACAAACATTCCGCGATGAGCGGCATAAAGGCGTTGAGTTCGAGCTGTCCCGCAGAGGCGGCCATCGTTATGGCATAATCGTTGGCCATGACTCTCATGGCCACCTGACCAATCATCTCTGGTATTACCGGGTTCACCTTTCCTGGCATAATCGTCGAACCAGCCTGCATCTGAGGGAGCTCAATTTCCCCGAACCCTCCCCTAGGACCTGAAGATAACAATCTCAAATCATTGGATATCTTCAGAAGGTTCGTGCTGCAGGCTTTTAAGAGTCCTGAAACTTCTACAAAAACATCATTATTTTGGGTTATATCCATGGGATAGTCGGACCTAGCTAAACCTAATCCTGTTAGTTCCTGAATAGTATCCGTGATCATAAATATATACTTGTGGGAAGCGTTGACTCCAGTACCAATGGCGGTACCGCCAAGATTAATCTGCCTCAATCGTTCTTCGACTTTGTAAACCCTCCAGCGGTCTCGTTCTATGGCCTTGGCATAGGCACCAAATTCCTGTCCGAGCATCATCGGCAAAGCATCCATAAGCTCGGTCCTGCCAAGTTTGATCACATCACTGAATTCATTTTCCTTCTCCTGCAACGCTTCCTGAAGGCTCGCAAGAGAATAGCTTAAGTTTCGGAGCAGATGAATCGCGGCAATTCTCAGTGCTGTAGGATAAACATCATTGGTCGATTGCGACATATTCACATCGTTCAGAGGATGGACAACCTCATAGTCGCCTTTTGTTCCACCTAAAAGTTCAATAGCCCGGTTAGCAATGACTTCATTCACATTCATATTGGTGGAGGTACCGGCTCCCCCTTGGAAGACACTGACTATAAATTCCTGATCAAATTTACCTTCAATCACTTCTTCACTTGCCCGAATAATGGCGTTTGCTTTAACCTCCGTCAATTGCTTTAATTGTTTATTGACCATGGCAGCCGCCTTTTTAATCAGAGTAATTTCAGAGATCAGTTTCAGATTAACGCTTTTTGAACCTAAATTGAAGTTTTCTTGCGCTCTTCTCGTGTTGATTCCATAATATTTAGTTTCAGGGATCTTCATTTCTCCGATTTGGTCCTTTTCGATTCTATAGTCCACTTTATCCCCCCTCCCCTCAGAATCATCGAGTGAAGCGATTTTTTGTTGCAAATTTAGAACCTTAGATCTCTCTCTCCTGCTTCAATTCTTTTCAGTTTCTCTTTGGCCGCTTCTCTGGCCGCTTCTTTAGGAATATCCAACAGGCCTTTTTCGATAACTTTTTGACCTATTTCCTTCATTTCATCATCTGCATAGTCTATCAGGAACTCCCTAAAGGTTAGTAAAGCATTCGGTTGACAGACATTGCCAATTTGTCCGGCCTTAGCCAAAGCCATAAAACGATCTCCTGTTCTTCCTTCTCTATAGCAGGCCGTACAGTAGCTAGGCACATAACCACTTTCACATAAACTTTTAATCACTTCCATCGGAGAGCGATGATCTGCCACTTCAAATTGAGGTTTTTCGTCCGTTTCAGCAATTCCATGTTCCTTCGAGTATCCACCAACTCCTGCACAGGAGCCCGCACTGAACTGTGAAATTCCGAGAGCTAGGACTTCTGCCCTAAAATTCGGTTCTTCTCTCGTCGATAAGATCATGCCCGTATAGGGCACCGCCAATCTCAAAATCGCCACTATTTTCTTGAATTCATCATCTGACACTAGGTAGGGAAGCTCTTTAAGATCCACACCCTCTGCCGCTCTCAGTCTTGGCACGGATATTGTGTGCGGTCCAACTCCGAAGGCTTCTTCGAGATGTTCAGCATGCATTAGCATAGCTATGGTTTCGTACTTGTGGTCATATAAACCATATAATACGCCAATCCCGACATCTCCAATTCCAGCTTCCATCGCTCTGTCCATGGCTGTAGTATGCCAATTGTAATTATGTTTAGGACCTGATGGATGCAATTTTTCATAAACTTCCTGATTATACGTTTCCTGGAATAGTGTATATGTACCAATATCAGCCTCTTTTAAGCGTTTATAATCCTCAACGGTCGTCGCGGCCACGTTGATATTAATTCGTCTAATGCTCCCATTATCAAACTTCAGGGAATATATTTTCTTGATACATTCAATCACATAATCCAACGAGCAATTAACAGGATCTTCGCCTGCCTCCATGACAATTCGTTTGTGTCCCAACGATTCTAGTATTTTCACTTCCTGTTCCAATTGTTCCATCGTCAGTTTGCTTCTCTTCTGACTCTTATTACCAACCTGATATCCGCAGTAGACACAGCCATTGACACAATAACTACTAATGTAAAGTGGTGCGAATAAAACAATCCTCTTGCCGTAAATTTTTTCCTTAATTTCTTTGGCGGTCTTAAACATTTCTGCCAGTACATTTTTATCATCAATATTTAACAGTACTGCTGCTTCTCTATGTGTCAAGCCTTGGCAAGTCTTTGCTTTTTCAAGAATTGCTCTGACTAGGTCTTTCTCCTTGGACTTTTCAATTCCTTCGCCCAAGGAGATCTTTATTTCTTCGTCAATAATGAACTCTTTCGCCAAATACTCTCGCATTTTCATTCCTCCAATTTTTTAGTTAAGGCTGATTTAACATTTACCCCTTTAATTTTCCCTAATTTACCCGTCATCGCACTAATTTCATCCGAGGTCCCCTCCACGATCAAGGAAATAATCGCTATGCCCCTTTCCTTACGTGGGATTCCCATTCTTCCAACTATAATGCTTGCCAATTCATGCAAGGTTTCATTAACCTTATTAGCACTTTCAAATTCTTCAATGACAATGCCTATAACGCCAATTCTTTTATCCACGTCTTATATTCCTCCAAATAAAAGAGCCTTCTACAAAATAGTAAGAAGGCTGCTAAGCGAATTAACCCTTCTCCTTTTGCTCAGAATAATCCTTACAATCAGGTAACAGTTTTGTTTCGTGAATCCACTATGCCGGGTAGTACCTCCCGCATAACAGATAAATCACTCTAGATGAAATTTTCAGTAAGGAACCACAAAGACTATTGTAGCTCCTTACTAGATTTATAACTAGATTTTCTTTCGTCCCGTATAGCTAGTATGCAACAATTGATGCGCTTTCTTGCCGTAGGGCTCGCCCAAATAATCTTTATACAGCCCTATAATCGCCAGATTTTCGTGCGACTTGCGCAAAGGCTTGGCGCGGTCTTCACGGTAAATAGCGGCAGCTCGGGCTTTAAGAATCTCCATGTTGCCATGGTGATAGGGTTGTCCGCCACCCCCGATACACCCACCCGGACAGGCCATGATCTCAATGACATCATAATTGATTTCCCCAGCTTGGATTTTTTCCAGAACAGTACGGGCATTACCCAAGCCATGGATGACAGCAATCCGATAGTCCCGTCCGGCGATCGGGATGACTGCTTCCTTAATCCCCTCCATACCTCGGAGAGCCTCAAACTCCACTTTTTCCAACGTTTCACCGGTTAGCACCTCGTAAGCCGTCCGCAAGGCCGCTTCGAGAACTCCACCTGTCGCTCCGAATATGACGGCGGCGCCTGTTGATTCCCCTAAGGGATGATCAAACTCTTGATCCTTAAGATGATCAAAATGAATGCTGGCTTCTCGGATCATACGAGCTAGTTCGCGTGTGGTGATGACGATGTCTACATCCGCGGTTTCTGAACCTTGTGCGAGTTCAGGACGAGCCGCTTCATATTTTTTCGCGACGCAGGGCATCACAGAAACAACGGTAATCTTTTTAGGATCAATGCCCAACGTTTTAGCATAATAACTTTTAATTAAAACCCCTAACATTTGATGGGGAGATTTACAGGTTGAAGGAATGTCTAAGAGATCCGGGAATTGATGCTCGAAGAATTTGACCCAGGCGGGACAGCAACTCGTCAGCAGCGGCAGTCGTCCGCCATGTTTTATGCGGTGAACTAGCTCGGTTGCTTCTTCCATAATCGTCAAGTCAGCCGCAAAATCTGTATCAAAAACGCGGTCAAAACCCAGTCGACGAAGAGCGGCTACCATTTTTCCTGTGACAATCGTCCCCGGTTCTAAACCAAATCCTTCCCCCAGAGCGACCCGCACGGCAGGTGCAGTTTGCACGACAACAAATTGGTTGGGATCATTGAGGGCTTTCCAAACTTTATCGACTTGATCCAGTTCAGTTAAAGCGCCTGTCGGGCATACCGCCAAACACTGTCCGCAGAACGTACAGGCGGTTTGGTTAAGAGGTAAATTAAAGGCTGTTTTAATCACCGTCTCAAAGCCCCGTCCCACGGCAGAGTATACGCCCACAGTTTGAACATCATTACACATTGTTTCACAGCGGCGGCAACGAATACATTTGTTAGGATCTCGAACAATGGAAGAGCTCGATTGATCAATTTCGAACTCAGATTCTGCTCCTTCATAACTGATAGCCCTCACACCTAACTCCGCAGCAAGAGTTCTAAGGTCACAGTCCATATTTTTAGCACAGGTTAAACAAGATTTAGGGTGATCAGAAAGGAGAAGCTCAACCATCGCCCGTCGAGCCTGGATAGCACGGAGGGAATCCGTTTTCACGACCATGCCGCTCGCTACAGGGGTTGAACACGAGGAGGCTAAATTACGGCGACCTTCGACTTCTACCACACAGACCCGACAGGAAGCGATGTTATTATTGTAATGCATTTCATTGAGTTTAAGGTAGCATAGGGTTGGAATGTCAATATTTACAGTTCGAGCTGCGTCTAAGATGGACATTCCCTCCGGCACTGTTAGGGATATGTCGTTGATGGTTAGCTGTATATCCATATGGAGTCCTCCTTTAAAGAAAACTTGGCTGGCGCTGAGCATGCGAAGCGGTCCCTTCTCGCCATCCTTGGCTACAGGGACACTCGGCCATCCATGGCCAGCGTCCGCCTAGTTGCACTTATGCCCACGCATTCTAATAAGCAGGGTACAAGGGTAGCTTAATGGCGGATGATGGCGCCGACGACGCGGCATTGCTCCATGCATGCCCCACACTTTAGGCAGCGTTCTTGGTCAATAACGTGGCGCTTTTTGGGTGAACCTGTGATGCAAAACATGGGGCATTTTTTGACACAAAGTGTACACCCAACACACTTATCGGTGATTTCATATTTTAGCAAGCTCTTACATACGCCAGCTGGACAGGTTTTGTCGACAATATGGGCGATATATTCATCCCGGAAATACTTCAAGGTGGACAGGATGGGATTGGGTGCACTTTGCCCGAGACCGCAAAGGGCCGTGTCCTTGATAATATGGCACAGTTTCTCCATGTTTTCCAGATCCTCTAACGTACCTTTGCCTTCCGTGATCTTGGTCAGGATTTCATGAAGACGTTTGGTACCGACCCGGCAGGCTGTGCAGCGACCACAGGATTCGTCCATTGTGAACTCTTGAAAATATTTGGCGATATTGACCATGCAATCGTCTTCGTCCAAGACAATGAGGCCTCCAGAGCCCATCATAGAACCGATGGCAGCTAACGACTCATAATCAATGGGAGAGTCCAAATACTTGGTCGGAATACATCCACCAGAAGGGCCTCCGGTTTGTGCCGCTTTAAACGTTTTATGTTGTTTAATTCCCCCGCCAATGTCAAAAATAATTTGGCGGAGAGTTGTCCCCATGGGGACTTCCACGAGCCCGACATGGTTGACTTTGCCAGCTAAAGCAAACACTTTGGTCCCTTTGCTTTTTTCTGTGCCAATTGCCGAAAACCAATCGGCTCCCTTTAAAATAATCGGGGGGATATTGGCCAACGTCTCCACATTGTTGACACAGGTTGGTTTGCCCCACAGTCCCTTTTGGGCCGGGAACGGAGGTTTGACGGTCGGTTCTCCTCGAGCGCCTTCGATAGAATGGATCAGAGCCGTCTCTTCACCACAGACAAAAGCTCCCGCTCCGTATTTCAACTCAATGTCAAAGCTGAAGTCGCTACCTAAAATACCTTTGCCAAGTAACCCATATTCTCGGGCTTGTGCGATAGCGATTTGCAACCTGCGAATAGCCGCAGGGTATTCTGCCCGAACATAGATAAATCCCTCCGAAGCCCCAATTGCACAGCCCGCGATGATCATCGCCTCTAAAACACTGTGTGGGTCACCCTCCAATACAGAGCGGTCCATAAAGGCACCCGGATCTCCTTCGTCAGCATTGCAAATGATATAACGTTGGTCGGCCTGACTTTTACGTGTAAATTCCCATTTCAAGCCCGTGGGGAAACCAGCGCCGCCGCGTCCCCGGAGTCCACTATCTTTAAGGACGTCAATGACATCCAGAGGCGTCATGCTGAAAAGAACTTTTGCTAAAGCTTGATAGCCATCAGCGGCGATATACTCAAGAATGTTTTCAGGGGCAATATAGCCGACGTTTCGTAAGGCAATGCGCAGTTGACCATCATAAAAGGGGATGTTGGTAGCAAAACGCTCTTTGGTGTTGGGATCCATAAAGAGAAGGCGCTCTACCTGATTTCCTTGAATGAAATGTTCTTCGACAATGGTTGCTATATCATCCTCAGAAACCTCGCAGTAGGTTACTTTATCTGGGTAAATCTCGATCATTGGCCCCTTTTCGCAAAAACCAAAACAACCGGGTTGAAAAACTTTAACCTTTTCAGACAATCCTACCCGGTTCAGTTCCTCTTCGAGTCGTTCGGCGATTCCAGGACTACCTGAAGAGTGACAACCGGGTCCCCCGCAAACCATAACATGCCTTACTAGGCCTTGGGCGTTTTTAGTTGATACAGGGTCAGCAACGCGTCGTGCTTCAATGAGTTTAAGACTTTGGGCCTTTAGTTCATTCAACGCATCGGTATTTTTGAGTTTCATATGGCTTTTCCCTTCCTTCGGTGACGCTTTTTGTCGAGGTTCGAGGTTCGAAGTTCGAAGCTCGAAGTCAAGGTTCAAATATCGTGCATCGTACATCGTGCATCGCATTTCGCCGTTCGCGCATCGCAGTTAACTTTCTGGGCGGTACTTTGCCAGAACCTCATTAATGTCCTGTGCCTCATGCATGCGCCCATGGACTTTACCATCAACGATCATGACTGGGGCGAGGCCACAGGCTCCGACGCAGCGCAGAGTTTCTAAGGTAAAGAGATTATCTGGAGTGGTTTCTCCAGCCTTAATTTTCAGCTGATTTTCAAGTTCTTCTTTTAATTTTTCTGCACCTCGTACAAAACAGGCGGTACCCGTGCATATATTGACCACGTGTTCTCCCCTGGGAATCATCGTAAAAAATGAATAGAAACTCACAACGCCATAAACCGTGGCAGAGGGTATACCGAGTTTCTGGGCGATATGCCACTGGACATTATCCGGCAAGTATCCATATATTTCTTGAGCGAAATGTAAAATCCCAATCAGGTTTTCTTTTTTGTAGGGCAAGCTGTCGATATAATCATCCAGCTTTTGCGCGAATTCATTCGGCGAAGCGCTGTCACACATAGAAATCCTCCTTCACTTAGAAAATGTTGGCTACGTTCCGACCTCCTTTTCGAATCTATGGGTACCGATCTGATTATTTCTCGTGGTTCTATGATTTAGTTTATCTTTCATCTCCCCGACTTGTCGCGTTTATGAAGGTAAGGAAAGGGTTTTGTAAGTAAAGAATGTCAATGTAGAATGTTTTGATAATTAAGAAAATGATAAAAGGATTTCGTAAATTAAAAAAAGCCCCCCCAGTGGGCTTTATAACGAGATAAATAACTTGACAGGTCGACCACCTGTACCGTATCTCAATTCAGATTTTAAGACACTGCGCTGTTCTAAGAATTCGAGGTAGTGGCGTACTGTGACCCTCGTCAACTTAACCCCTTCGGCGACTTCTTCTGCAGAAAGGGGACGGCGGGTTATTTGCAGAAATTGTATGATATGGTCAAGAGTTACTTGAGACAAACCCTTAGGCAGCCCTTCTGCTCCGCTATACCAAGGACTATCTAAACTGAATTCCGGCTTTAGTCCGGTAACAACCGTTTGGTTGAAAGTTGGCTCATTGACTGCCTCACTATCCTTCATTAGCTCTACAATAGCATGTATTTCCTTTTCAGGTAGATCATTTTCAAGATTGCTATGCCTGACCCGATTAAGTTCCTCTGTTAACGCCTGGATTTGCCCCACCATTTGGTTGAAGGCATCTTTCATTTCCTGGATTTCCTGAGCGCCGGAAACACTAATTATCTGGGTGGCTTGTCCGGTTGCGACTTCCTGAATGCTTAATACGTTATTTTGCGCAGGATAGATAATTCTTTTTCGTAAGAAAAGCCAAACGAGAACAACAAACAAAACGGATAAGGTTAATCCCAATATTGCCATCGCGGTCAAAGATCTTGTGAAAAATTCTTGCTCGTAAACATGAGAAATTCCTACATCAAACATTCCAATTACCTTACCGCTTTCTGCTCGTAAGGGAATATAACCAGCTTGGTTCCACCGACCCACTACATCCGCTTCTCCAATATACGTCTGACCATCCTGCAGAACGGTCTTCGCAACATTAGCAGAAACCTTTGTGCCGATCTCTCGCTCTCCATTTGAACCCCGTACAGTGGTTGCTACTCGCATCTCTCCCTGAAATATCGTGACCGTATCCCCTGTAAGACGGGACAGATGGTCTACTATGTCATTATTGAGACTAATCTTGATAGTTCCTTTATATAACTCCCCATCTCGCACTGACCACGAACCGGGATATTTTATATCAATAATTTCTCCACAGGTTGCTAAATCTGCTTGTGCCTTGATTACAGCGTCAGCAACGTCGCGTTCTTTCATATGCCAGCCAAGAACCACAAAGAAGCTACCCACTAATATGACAAGCGCACTCAGCAATATGAGAATCTGATGTTTGAGAGAACACACATGGACACCTCTTTCGCTGACTTTTCTACCTCGTTTAGACTTTCCTAAGATTACTCCAGACTTTAACAAGACTAATTATTCGAATATCGGGAATGATAATAACTTAAGTTTCATTTAATCTTCAGTAAAAAACAGGTAGTAATCTTTTTCATCAGATTATTCAGATTATTAGCTGTTTAGGAATTAAGTTATTTTAATTTAACGTCTAGGAAAATTATTTTTTATATTAATTACTAGATAGTTGTTGTTTGAGCAGGATTACTAGAATTAATGTCGAATAACTAATTATAGTAACCACACAGTGCTCCAGCACCATCAATCGTAACAGAAATTGTTGGTTACAATAAAGCAGATACAAATTATGCACTTCATTAATCAGTCGCCCAACCTTGTCGAGCCTTAACAATTCAAATTATTTGGAGGTAACAATTATGAGTTTTGAAATTAACAAAAACGTAAAATGGGTCGGTAAAATCGACTGGGAATTAAAGAAGTTTCACGGAGATGAACTTTCTACACACCGCGGTTCCAGCTATAATTCTTACCTTGTCCGGGACGAAAAGATAGCCCTAATTGATTGTGTTTGGACTCCTTTCGCCAAAGAATTTGTCGCCAATTTAAAAAAAGAGATTGATTTAAAGACAATCGATTATATCATTGCTAATCATGGCGAACCTGATCACAGTGGGGCGTTACCAGAATTAATGAAGGAAATCCCTGACACCCCCATTTATTGTACCGCCAATGCTATCAAATCCTTAAAAGGTCAGTACCATCAGGATTGGAACTTTATACCCGTCAAAACGGGTGATAAATTGAGCCTCGGGTCAAAAGAGTTTATATTCATTGAAGCAAGAATGCTCCATTGGCCTGATACGATGTTCAGCTACCTAACCGGAGACAATATCCTGTTCAGTAATGACGGCTTTGGTCAGCATCTAGCCTCTGAGCATATGTTCAATGACTTGGTCGATCAATCAGAATTATATCACGAAGCTCTGAAATATTATGCTAATATTTTAAACCCTTTCAGTAAATTTGTCGAAAATAAAATTACTGAGATCTTAAGCTTTAACCTGCCTGTTGATATGATCTGCCCAAGTCATGGCCTCATTTGGCGGGATAATCCTTTGCAAATAGTCAATAAATATATGGAATGGGCTAAGGAATACCAAGAAAATCAAATTACAATCATTTATGATACTATGTGGAACAGTACCAGGCAGATGGCCGAAAATATAGCCACTGGGATAAGATTGAGTGATACGGATGTCACGGTCAAATTGTTTAATTCTAATTCCACCCATATGGATAAAAACGATATCATCTCAGATGTTTTTAAATCCAAAGCAATACTTGTTGGTTCCCCGACAATTAACAAAGGCATAGCTTTTTCTGTCGCTGGAATACTAGAAATGATCAAAGGCTTAGGCTTTAAAAATAAAAAAGGGGCTGCCTTTGGTAGTTATGGCTGGAGTGGTGAAGGTAATAAACTTATTACGGCTGAATTAGAACACAGTGGGTTCGAGCTACTCAATGAAGGGCTAAGGGTAACCTGGAACCCAGATGACGAGAGCCTTATGAAGTGTCAGGAATTCGGAAAAAATATTGGACAAGCTCTCAAGCAAACAAAGTAACTTACTGACTGGTAACAAAAGGGGAAGCGTTTCGATAGCGCTTCCCCTTTTGTGTTGGGGCATTTCAAGAATTGCTCCTACTGATCTTAGCTTCGGCAGCACCTAAATTGTTGTCCTAGTTTTGGTACTACTGATTAAACTTAATCGTAATATCTACAATTTCAGGAGTATTCCCTACCCGAATTGGAGGACCCCAAGTACCATAACCTGAAGAAACAATAAGTTGGAAATTCCCCTTGCGAAGGTATCCCCAGTCATCTTCAAATATTCGTTGCGTAATAAACTCAATTGGAAACAATTGTCCAGCGTGCGTATGGCCGGATAATTGCAAATCAACCCCTTGTTCAGCTGGTTCTGCCAATTGCAGCGGTTGATGATCCATTAATAAGATAGGCAAAGAATGATTTACTCCTTGCAGCAAAGTCTTTAAATCCTGTCTCTTAACCCCGTTGAGACGAGCTCCCGACCGGTCATCTCTCCCAACAAGATAAAAGCTCCCGGCGATCTTCTGGGAACTATCTCGCAATACCTTTACCCCTGCCTCACCCAAATATTTTATCGTATCCTCCGCATTACCGCTAATGTATTCATGGTTACCCAGTATTGCAAAAACACCGTTTGGGGCACTTAGTTTACGAAAGCTATCCGCCATTTGTTGTTTATTGACCGTCTCAATATTCTCATCAAAAACATCCCCCGCCAACAAGACCAGATCGGGTTTTAGTTGATTAATCGAAGTGACCATCTTCGTGAGATAACTGTTATTAATAATTGTTCCCAAATGGACATCCGAAACCATCACAACATGTAACTGTTTTAGTGACCCAGCTTGTTTGGCAATTGATACCTCATAATGGTTAACTCGCGGATGACGAGCGTTCCACGCCCCATAACTAACGATACCAATGACCAATATAAAAACGACTAATCCCAATGAGGGGTTCAAGCTCTGTTTAATTTCCACTGGTACAAGGTGAAGAAAACGGTCTAACAAGCTGAGGATATCAAGTGCAGTGATAACCAATAGAAAATAGAACATAAAAGCCAGCCAGTAGGCCCCTATTCGGATAAGACCTTCGTATAACACCGTCGGAAGAAATTTTTGGCTTAACCTACTGAATAAATAGGACAAAGAAAGCAGCCAAAAAAAGGTCCAATATACTTGAGGTATTAGAAAAGGGACAAAACTAAACAAGGTCTGCCAACCTCGCAGACCAATGTAATAATTGAGTCCCCCGTATATTATAAAAATTACACCCCCAACCAAAAAAAAGAAAGGGTTCATCATCTCTGTTTTCTACCTCCGATTAAAATCCGATTCCCAAATCAAGTTTTTTAATCTGCTCCATCATAAAATCGACCGTTTCATTGTCCGTAGAAAAAATCATTTCGATGACTTGTGGGCGGCTTAGGTTTTTATTTTCACAAAGTTTGTCCAATCTCCGCAGAACCTCAGAATCTAAGCTGAGACTGATTCGAACCTTTCTTTTCATTTTCATTTTCATTTTGCTCGCTCCTTTTGTTATTATCTTAATAATCACTATTCTACTACAATACCAGACAACAACAACCATTATTTTTAATTATGTCCGTCGAAATGGACAGATTTTTCCTAATATAAGTGACTGAGGGTTTACCCTCAGTCACTTATAACTTCTACCTTTTTCGTTCTAACTATAAAGTCACTGACAAACCTTTTAACTACTTTTCAAATTCTGATTGTACTAGAGTCCCAAACTTATTCTTGGTCTTTGCGTTCAAATTCCTGTACGGGGATCTCTGACATCAAGTTTGCTTTTTTCAGCAACGTGAAACTCATCCTTTTCAGCTCATCCGTCTTAAGTTTGTATATCTGCTCGCGACACTTTATATATTTGTCAAAGGCTAAAAGAGCTAGTTCATCAATTTTCAATTCAAACTCCAACAAAGCATCAGTGAACTGGCTCTGCCTGATTTCCTTTTCCAATTCTTTCCGAACCACCTTTTTAAGGTCGAAAATAAAAGACACGGCCTTAGACGGTGTAAAGTCCTGAATTGCCCTCACCTTGATAATATCATCAAGAAATGGAAAACCCTCAGCAAAATCTCGTCCCTCAATGAGCGCTGCCAAGATCTTCTCTATTCCCTGAGTGAAGATATGACCCACTGGATTAGCAAACCTATCTTTCTGATTTTTTAAAAAACCCGAGGTATCAGTGGGATATGTCTCTATGATGGCGTCGAACCACCTTGTTAATAGGGCGGATTTCTTTGCTTCTAAGAGATCTTTAAACTTCATGTCCATTCTTGACCACTCCAAACTTTTATTTTTACTATTATTTCTAATGTGTAAACGATGTATGTAATCCCTGGACGATCCTATGGGCGACATTAAGTTGACAAAGATTTGTTCATGTTCTAAACTACATATGAGCTGACATTGAGATTGCGCTGATAGGCGCAACACCAAAAATCCAGAAAACACCTGCTATGGACGGCGGGTGTTTTCATTTGGCTTATTTACTATTTTATTCTGCGAATATGTGCTGTTTCGAGTTGCAAAACGTCGATAATTTCATTTTCCATACGCATTTCTAGCTTATCAACCTTTGTATAAACTACTCTCATCTCTTGCTTAAGTTCATTTCGGAGGTCATTCTGCCCTTCCAGAATCTTCGCTAACACTTCCATTACCTTTTCATCCATCTTGACCACCTCCTGATACTCATCATAACCCTCTCAACCCGTGTCAAGCCCCCCTTTGCAGAAGACATGCTTCAATGAATCCTCTAAATAATTCGTTACTATGTAGGTCCGTTTCCATACTCTCCGGGTGCCACTGAACCCCTATGCAAAACTCAGTACCAGTTTTTTCAATTCCCTCAATAATTCCATCCGAGGCAAGGGCATTTTGTATAAATCCTGGTGGAATTTCTAAAACAGCCTGATGATGAAGGCTGTTGACTCCAACCTTTCTCTCACCTAAAAGTCGAAAAAGCACTGAGTTTTCTGCAATTTCTACCTCATGCCAAGCGTATTGACGCGGGGCAGTTTGTCTATGCTCCATTGCTCTGGGATGTTGACTGAGAATGTCCTGGTAAATTTTCCCTCCAGCTGTGACCGCCAAAACCTGAACGCCCCGACATATTCCCAGAATCGGAAGATTTTTCTGCAGAGACAGTTGGGTAAGCAAGATTTCGCTCCAGTCCCGTTCCGGCAAACATTTACCGATTCCACAAAGGGGATCCTCTCGTAAATATACCGGAGAAATATCTCCTCCGCCAGTTAAGAGCAAACCATCAAGAACACTTAAAACGTCATCACCCTCCGCTTGGGTCCGAACCGGCGGGAGAATCAACGGAATCCCACCCGCCTTTCTAATACTTTCAACGTAATAATGCCTTGGAAATGTCTTAAGTTCCTCCGAACAATGGGCCGCTGTGATTCCAATCACTGGTTTTCCTATCATCCGTTCAGCGCTCCTCTCTGATAGAGCAAACAAAAACAGCGTCGGTTTTTGTCCCCGCCACGCTGTCTCCCTCTCATCTGAAGCTATATTTCAAATATCCGCAAGCCCCAAACTTATTTCGATAGCTTGGTCTACCCTAAGCATCACTTCTTCATCCAAAACGGCCACTTTTTCTTTAAGGCGACTTTTGTCAATCGTCCGAATCTGCTCTGTTAAAATGACGGAATCCCGTTCTAAGCCGCTACGTTTAGCTCTCACTTCGACGTGAGTCGGTAATTTTGCTTTCGCAATCTGTGATGTGATCGCAGCAATTATTGTCGTCGGACTAAATTGATTCCCTATGTCGTTTTGAATCACAAGGACTGGACGAGTTCCTCCCTGTTCAGAGCCGACAACGGGGTTAAGTTCTGCATAATAAATTTCCCCGCGTTTTATGTTCATCTCCGACTCTCCACCATCGTTTCTTCATAGTACAATAATACTTCTTGTTCTGTTGAAAACAACTCCCTAGCTATGGATAAATTGAGTGACGCCATTTCCAAGTATCCATTACGCATTTGCTCGTGGATTCCCTTTTTCCGACGTTCGTGAAGAATGCTGTTTAGGGCTTCTCGAATAAATTCGCTACGATTGCGTTTTTCTACTGTGACGATCCCGTCCACTTCGGCAAGCAAACTCTCCGGCAAACTGATCATAATTCGCTTACTTTCTGCCACATTAAGCACCCCCAGTCATTTAGCCGAAGCTATACTCTATTATAGACAATAAGACAAAAAAGTGTCAACGAACTATAACAGCAAATAAGCCTGAACTTCTTAAAAACGCGGCTTTTTAAACATGTAAATTATGGCAGACTATAAATATCGCTACAAATTTTGCTACAGATTTTGCTACAACAACGTCCAATAATGATAGTATAACATATATCACGCTTGATATACTGTTTTTTATACTAAACCCACGGTCGAATCAAATTTAGGCTTGCTTCAATAGCCTTTTAACCATAACCTCATGAGCTAACTCTTCCAAACGGTCGTCGAGTTTCATTAAGCGAGTGTCCGTTCCACGTCTTAAAATCGCTAGTTCCAACAACAAATCGGCAAAGTGTGGGTTTTTCGGAAGGAGCGGACCGTGTAAATACGTTCCGAAGACATTGCGATACCGTACCCCTTCTTGATGGTCATCGCCGTTATTTCCATTTCCAAACAAGACTTTACCCAAAGGGATAACCCCTTCACCCAAATACGTTTTACCCGAGTGATTCTCGAACCCGACCAACGTCTTGAATTTCGAGTTAACGCCAAGCACCTGTTCATTAAGTTCCACAACAACATTTCCGATTAAGCGCCTCGCTCCGGCGATGGTCCAGACATCTAAAATGCCTAGCCCCTGAATCTTTTCCCCGCCGACCATTTGATAGAATTTTCCCAACATTTGATAGCCCCCACAAATGCCAAGAACTACAAGTCCATTTTCTATGGCATTGCGAAGTTCCCTTTCTCGACGCATTAGATCTTGCACCAGCAGACCTTGTTCACGGTCAGAACCCCCACCGAGAAACAGAATATCCATCCCCATAAAGTCTAAATCTTCACCTAACGAGGCTTGTCTGATTATCGGCTCAATCCCCCGCCAACGGCAACGTGAAGCCAACGCTAATATATTACCTCGATCCCCGTAAAGATCGAGTAAATCCGGATAAAGATGGCAAATATTCAGCTTCACGTAGTTGCCCCCTCTCTTCCTGCCTTCTTTTGGCGATTTTCCAGAATTTCACGCAGCGGGAAAAGCAAAGTATAGGTGGGCAGGATAAAGGCAACCTCGTCCTCCCCCCGATTCGTTTGCAACAAATCAAGAGCCTCCGTCAATGTGTGTTCGAGGATGAGTTTTCCTTCGGAAACCCCAGCATATTTAAGCCTCAACGCTATGTCTTCGGCGCGAAGTCCTGTACATATCACTTGATGTATGCGTGCCTCATAGGTTCCTAAGCGTTCAAAATTGACATCCCAAAGCCATGAAATATCCCGTCCATCGGCGGCCAAATCATTAATTCCAATCAAAATGCGCAGCGGTTTATCAGCGCCAAGCATTGTCTGAATGACTTGATCGAACCCAGTGGGATTTTTAACAAGAGTTAAGGTGATTTCTCCTTCCGGCAAATAAAAACGTTCCATCCGCCCGGCTTGCGGAATAAACCCACGTAACCCTTTATTAATCAAACCGTCATTTACGCCAAGGTGGCGAGCTGCAGTCAGTGCTGCTAAAGCATTGTATAAATTATAGTACCCTTGCAAAGCTATCGCGAATGAGCTAACATCCACCCGAAACTGCAGTAAGCCTTCCTCCGGACGGACGTCTTGGGCCAATATTTCAGGCTCAGGGCGGTGAAATCCGCAGCTTAAGCAATTAAAAATACCCAATTGTCCGTAATGGAAAAGCGTATAATCAAGTTCAGCACCGCATAACGGACAAAACCTCGCTTCCCGCGTTTCCTGGCTCTCACTCACGCTATCTGGGGTGCGTTCCACCCCATAGTAAACGACTTCAGCATGGTTTGTACCAAATTGGGCAACTAAGGGATCATCCGCATTTAACACTAACACTGTTTCTTTAGGTATTGACTCTCTAACCATACGGACTGTCGTATCTAACTCACCATAGCGATCAAGCTGATCACGAAAGAAATTAGTGACAATCGCTAAACTGGGCTTCACTTGTGCGCAGAACTTTGGCACTGTAGCTTCATCCACTTCCAACAAAGCTAAGCTCGCCCGTGATCGTCCACTCCAGCGAGTATTTTGAATCAATGCCCCTGTAATCCCAGTCACAAGGTTCGCCCCGGCCTGGTTAAACGCGAAACATTTTTCAGCCCCACGCAATATGCTTGCCAGGAGATTGGCTGTGGTCGTTTTCCCATTGGTCCCAGTGACCATAATAATCCCGTCCGTGTAAGCCAAACTCAAATGTCTCATAATCTCGGGATCAATCCAGTTAGCGATTTTTCCAGGTAAGGTTGTCCCTTTTTTTCCGGTGACTAACAGAGCCATAGTTATTATTTTACCCGCCCATAAGGCGGCCCAAAAACGCAACGTTCGCTTCATGTTTACTCCTTTAGTCGTAGTCCTATTAATTGTAGCACTCTTATTTATATTATCAACCAAAACCGCTCCGAAACAAACCCCCTTATCAGAATATCATCGTCTAGCCGGTTATCAATGCGTTACCTCAGGAATCGAATAGAACTGATCTAAATGACAAACGGAAAAGCCCTCACACAGTTAGTATGAAGACTTTTTCTACGTGGACGGACCCCAGTCCTCCACTTCAGGATTAGATACGTTATGTATCTTTTTGCTGTTGCTCAATAGCCCTTATATATAAATCAAGCTTCTTTTCTTCCAAGACTGCTATAAAATCAACAAACGGTTTCAAATCTGCATCCACAGCATAGCTCTCTAGAGCATTAAAATATTCCAGTCTACTTTCTTTAGCAATGGAAATTGGCAGGAACCCATCAACCATCAACTGATAGTTCATAATCAACCGTGAAGTTCTACCGTTGCCATCAACAAAGGGATGTATCTTCACAAACTCCGCATGACTCCAAGCTGCAAGCTCAATACCGTTCATTTCGGTCTCGCACGTTAGATCAATATAGAAGTTTTTTATCTTATTGTAGGCTTCATTCGGTGGTGGCGGAGTATGTCTTGCTCCAGAAATGTAAACATCGACATTACGATATATACCGCCTATCATAATATTTTCCATTAAAATGGCATGAATATCCTTGACTCGATGTTCATCAAGAGGTTTCCTTTCACGGATGCACCCTTTTATGTATCGATAGGCCTTGTTGTGGTTGATAATCTCGTAGATTTCTCTTAATTCCTTTCCTCCAATTGAGATATTGTCCTCCAGTAAGACCTTTGTTTCAATCAGGCTTAGAGTGTTTCCCTCAATAGCTGTAGAATTATGGGTATATTCTATTTCAAAGGCTTGTTCGTAATTTCGTACAACAAAATCTGAAAGAGTGTTTTTATGTCTCTGATAAAATTCTTTTTTGCTCTGTAATGATAATGGATTATAGTCCATAGGACCCGCCCCCTTCATGGTATATCATTTTATCCTAAATATGGTATATTTTCAATAGCCTTGTTCTTTCTTATTAAGAGCCCCCTCCCTCTGCTTCCGACTTTGCTGTGAAAAAGCGAAAGCCCTCACGCATTAATGCGAAAAGGCTTTCGGCTCTTATATACTATTAAAATTAAAAGGCTTTAAAACCATTAATACTTTGATTAACAAACATATCCAGCACCGGACCGAACACAAAGCTTAAAAAAAGTCGAAATCCCTCAGCCAAAACAAGAGCCACGCCGACGCGGAGTAAAAGACGCCCGCCGCAAGTTGTCGAATGACGTAAAATCCCATCGAAATCAAGGGCTCCCGCAGCGCTCCAGCCGAGCACCAGGCAGAAAAGAAAAAAAGCATAAGTCATCCAAGTGGTTAGATCAAACACAGCCACGACCCTCCCCCCATGCCAAAACTTATGACGCAAAAGAGGGTTTTATGTGCAAACTATGCTCTATTTCCAAAGACTCAACTAAAATATTTTAGTAAGGTGCAAACACAACCCCAGTCCTCACTAACTACCCAGAGACTTCGCTTTAGCGTTAGCGAATCCTTCTAGCGAGTGGTTACCAAACTTTGTGAAAGCGCGTCATGCATAGGCGGGGCTGGGCACACGATGTGCGAAGCCGCCAACTGAGCCAAGGTCGCCTCCCGCCATCCTTGGCTCCGGCGACACTAGACCATCCATGGCCGTCGGATGGCGAATTTGGCGGGGACTCCGCCCTCATCCATTAGCAATTGAACAATTAGTTAGGTCCACGAGCGCCCGGATGAGCGGTGCTAATGCGAGGTCTCCTATTAAATCACGCTTTTACCCATCAGGAATTTATCAACTTCGCGAGCAGCAAGCTTTCCTTCTTGGATAGCCCAAACAACAAGACTTTGCCCTCTTCTCATGTCGCCTGCGGTAAAGACCTTCTCCACATTGGTTTCGAAAACCTCGTACTCCGCTTGAACATTGCTCCGTAAATCTCGCTCCAGGTTGAGCTCATTCGGGATCGTATCCTCCGGACCTAAAAATCCCATGGCCAGTAACACAAGATCAGCTTGCCAAACTTTTTCGCTACCCGGAACTTCTTGAGGAACCATTCTTCCAGAGGAGTTCTTAACCCAAGTGATTTCTACGGTTTGAACCTCCTTGACCTCACCACCCTCATTTCCTACGATCTTTTTAGTGGAGATGAGGTAATTTCTCGGATCCTTGCCGTAGAGGCTGATTGCCTCCTCCTGACCGTAGTCCACTTTATGCTTCAGTGGCCATTCCGGCCATGGATTAGACTCTTCACTTCTCTGCTTAGGCGCTTCAGGCATGATTTCAAACTGGTAGACGCTCACGCAACCATGGCGTAGGGATGTGGCGACACAGTCAGTTCCTGTATCCCCGCCCCCAATGACAATGACATTCTTGCCCTTGGCACTAATATAGTTGCCGTCCTTAAGCTCAGAATCCAGGAGGCTTTTAGTATTCGCCTTCAAAAAATCGATCGCAAAGTGAACACCCTTCAGTTCTTTACCTTCAACCTCCAGACCCCTTGACTTAGTTGCACCTGCACACAGCACAACCGCATCATATTGGTCCACCAGTTCCTGAGTAAGAATGTCTTTGCCCACCTCTGTATTGAACACGAATTGGATTCCAGATGCCTTCATCAGCTCGAGGCGCCTTTCCACGAATCGTTTTTCGAGCTTCATATTGGGAATACCGTACATCAGCAGCCCCCCGGCTCGATCGTCTCTCTCATAAACCGTTACCGCATGCCCGACGACATTTAAATAATAGGCTGCTGATAACCCTGCTGGGCCTGAACCGACGACCGCAATTTTCTTGCCACTGGCTTTAGCTTTTTTCGGTACTACCCAGCCTTCGGCAAAGGCTTTCTCAATAATTTCATATTCAAGACTGTTAACTGTAACCGACTCCATAATATAGCCTTCTGTACAGGAACCTTCACAGGGCGCCGGACAGACTCTTCCCGTAAATTCCGGGAAGGGGTTGGTTCTAATCAGCCTTTTGTAAGCCTCTTCCCACTGCCCCTTATAAACCAGCTCATTCCACTCAGGAATAAGATTGTGAACTGGACAGCCTGATGCCATGCCGTTTAATAGAATCCCGCCTTGGCAAAATGGGACTCCGCAGTTCATACATCTCGCACCCTGAGTTTTTACGGCCTCAAGATCCTGGGGAAGCCTTAGTTCATTCCAGTCTTTAATTCTTTCCTCAGGAGGACGTTTCTTTGGATTGATTCTTTCATACTCTAAAAATCCAGTCACTTTTCCCATTCAAGTCCCACCTTAATCCAATTTTCAAGACTCTCACTTCTCTAAGTGGGAGGTGGATTCATCGTAAACTCTATAGTCCCTTAATTCTTAAGACTTGTCTTCGAACGCTACCATCAAGGCTTCTTCACCACTGAAACCTGCCTTGTAAGCCTTAGCAATGTTGGCAAGCATCCGTTTGTAATCTTTAGGAATAACCTTGGTGAATCTCAGCCCAAAGCTGTTCCAGTCTTTGAGAACCTTCTTGCCCTGAGGGCTGTCGGTATGCCCGACATGTTTTTCAATCATGACCTTGATTTCATTCAGCTCTTCTGCCGATTCGATTTTTTCCAGTAACACCAGGGACTTGTTGCAGTATATTTCGTCAAAGTCCAGAATATAGGCTATACCACCTGACATTCCTGCTGCAAAGTTTCTTCCGGTTTTACCCAAGATAACCACTTTACCACCTGTCATATACTCACAGCCATGGTCACCCACGCCCTCAACAACGGCATTAACTCCGCTATTCCTGACGCAGAAACGCTCCCCTGCAATTCCGTTGATATAAGCTTCTCCTGACGTTGCCCCGTAAAAGGCAACATTTCCGATCAGGATATTTTTCTCAGGCACAAAATCAGATGTTTTAGGAGGATAAACCACAATTTTGCCACCGGAAAGGCCTTTCCCTAAATAATCATTGGAATCTCCTTCTAGTTCAAGAGACATTCCTTTGGGAATAAAGGCTCCAAAGCTCTGTCCTGCTGAGCCTACAAAGGTGAGTTTGATCGTGTCCTCGGGAAGTCCAGCTGTGCCGTAGCGCTTCGAAATCTCGCTACCGACGATAGTTCCGACTACCCTGTCGACATTATTGATCTTCAGTTTCGCCCTTATGGGCTTCTGGTCCTCAAGCGCCGGCTGGCACATCCTCAGCAGCTTTTTCATATCCAGTGATTTTTCCAGCATATGGTTTTGGGACTGAGTGTTGAAGCGACTGACATCGGCACCCGCATACGGTTGATACAGAATCTGAGACAGATCGAGATTCATTGCCTTCCAGTGCTTAATTTTCTCTTTGGTTTTAAGCCGATCTGTTCTTCCGACCATTTCATGGATGGTCCTAAAGCCCAGCTTCGCCATAATTTCACGTATTTCCTGTGCGACAAAGCGCATGTAGTTTTCAACATATTCAGGTTTACCGGCAAAGTTTTTTCTTAAGGTTTTATTTTGAGTGGCAATCCCTACCGGACAGGTGTTGAGGTTACAAACCCTCATCATGACACAGCCAATAACGATCAAAGGGGTTGTAGCAAAGCCGAATTCCTCGGCCCCCAGCATTGCCGCAATCACAACGTCCCTACCTGAAAGTAACTTGCCATCGGTTTCCACGACCACTCTGTCTCTTAACTTGTTAAGCACCAGAGTCTGATGAGTTTCGGCAAGCCCCAGTTCCCAAGGAAGGCCTGCATTTCTAATGCTCGTACTCGGAGACGCTCCGGTCCCTCCGTCGTAGCCGCTGATCAGGATGACGTCCGCTTTTCCTTTGGCCACCCCTGCAGCGATGGTCCCGACACCCACTTCAGAAACGAGCTTGACGCTAATCCGAGCCTCTTTGTTGGCATTTTTTAGATCGTGAATCAGTTCCGCCAAATCTTCAATCGAATAGATATCATGATGCGGCGGTGGCGAAATCAGATCGACACCAGGCGTGGAATGCCTTACTTTGGCAACTTCCGGATACACCTTCCGCCCTGGGAGCTGGCCACCTTCACCCGGTTTTGCTCCCTGAGCCATTTTTATCTGGATCTCTTTAGCATTCACCAAGTAGTTGCTGGTCACGCCGAAGCGTCCTGACGCCACCTGCTTAATAGCACTGTTCTTAGAGTCCCCGTTAGGCATGACTGTGAATCGTTCGGTGTCTTCTCCACCTTCACCCGTGTTGCTTTTTCCGCCCAGTCTATTCATAGCGATCGCCATACATTCATGGGCCTCTTTACTGATTGAGCCATAAGACATGGCCCCGGTCTTAAACGTTCGAACGATGGAATCAACCGATTCGACTTCTTCAAGGGGAATCGTATCCCCTGCCTGGTATTTGAAATCCAGCATACTCCTTAAGGTGCATAGTTCTTCATTAACCTTTTTAGAGAAATCTTTATACAGAGAGTAATTTCCTTCCCGACAGGCTTTTTGCAGCATATAGATGCTTTCAGGGTTGTAGAGATGGAGTTCCCCGCCCTCTTTGCACTGGAAGCAACCGCCCACTTCAAGGGTGTCTGTATAGGGTGAATTTTCAAGATAGGCGCTTTCATGCCGCATCTGATTTTCTAGAGCAATTTCTTCGAGTCCAATCCCTTCCACTCTAGATGGGGTCTTAGTGAAATATTTGTCGATAAGATCCTTTTTAAGACCAACTGCCTCAAAAATTTGGGCCCCGTGATAGCTACGCACAGTAGAAATACCCATTTTAGTGAGAACTTTTAGCATCCCTTTGACCGAAGCCTTAATGAAATTCTTTTTACCCTCTTCATAAGATAGCCCGTCTAGAAACGCTTTTGCGGCAAGATCCTTAATCGTTTCAAAGGCCAGATACGGATTAATGGCTGTGACTCCATAGCCAATCAGGGCACAGAAATGGTGCACTTCCCTTGGTTCTCCTGATTCCAGAACGATACCAAGATTGGTCCTGATCTCTTTTCTGATCAAGTGCTGGTGAAGACCTGAGCACGCCAAAAGGGCAGGGATGGCTGCATAATCTTCATTGACACCACGGTCCGAAAGGATAATGATATTAGCGCCTGCGCTGATCGCTTGATCTGTTTCTCTAAAAATCCTATCCAAGGCCTTTTCCATCGCTTTTACCCCTTTAGAAACTTGATAAAGGATGGATAAGGTGGCTGTTTTAAACTTGTCATTATTGAGATGCTTAATTGTATTCAGCTGTTCATTGGTCAGGATCGGATGTTCCAGGAAAATACTGGCGGAATTACTTTGATCGGGATCCAGCAGGTTCCCAGTATCCCCAAGGAGTATGCTGCTGGAAGTGATGAGTTCTTCTCTGATTCCGTCGATCGGGGGATTGGTGACCTGAGCAAAAAGCTGTTTGAAATATAGGTACAGCATCTGCGGTTTCTCAGATAAGACTGCGAGCGGCGAATCCATACCCATGGCTCCCACAGGATCAATGCCATCTTTTACCATCGGTTGAATTGTTTTCGTGATATCCTCAAACGTATAGCCAAAGGCTTTCTGCTGCTTAATCAAGTCCTCCGGTACTTCCACTTCCGGCACTTTCTCAACAGGTATATCGTTAAGATAAACGATGTGCCGATGATTCCATTCTGCATAGGGATGTACGCTCGAGACACTTTCCTTAAGTTCTTCGTCAGAGATAATTCTCTGCGCTTCGGTATCGATCAACAACATTTTGCCCGGTTCCAGCCGACCTTTATATTTTACATTTTCAGGTTTAATATCCAAAACCCCAACTTCTGAAGCCATGATAACTTTGTCATCTTTGGTTACATAATACCGGGAAGGTCGGAGTCCGTTCCTGTCCAACACTCCGCCGATGACCACACCGTCAGAGAAACCCATCGCGGCCGGGCCATCCCAAGGCTCCATTAAATAATCATGGAATTTGTAAAAATCTTTTTTCTCCTTAGACATCAGCTCATTTTTTTCCCAAGGTTCAGGAATCATCATCATCACAGCATGAGGAAGTGATCTGCCCGTGAGGTGAAGGAATTCAAGACTATTGTCGAACATTGCCGAGTCGCTACCCGACTCGTCGACGATCGGATATACTTTTGTGAGATCCTCAAAAAGCGGTGAGTCGATACACTTCTGTCTCGCCTTCATCCAGTTGACGTTCCCTCGAATGGTATTAATTTCGCCGTTGTGAACGATATAGCGGTTGGGATGTGCTCTCTCCCAGCTTGGGAAGGTGTTGGTGCTGAACCTGGAATGAACCATCGCCAGTGCGGAAGTGAAATCCAGGTCTGCTAGGTCAAGATAGAAATTTCTAAGTTGTTCTGCTGTAAGCATGCCTTTATACACGATGGTTTTTGAGGAAAGGCTGGAGATATAGAAAGTGCCCCCTTTGTCCTCGCTGATCGGAGCGATAACTTTTTCTGCTCTTTTTCTTATTATATAAAGCTTTCTTTCAAAATCCATCTCATCCGCTAGGGCGGCATCTTTTTTGATAAAAACCTGGATAAATCTAGGCATGGCAGCGATGGCAGTCTCGCCGATGGTTGTCTTGTCGATCGGAACTTCTCTCCAACCGAGGACACTCTGACCTTCCTCCCGAACGATCCTTTCAAAGGTTTCCATCTGCGTTTTTCTGAAGTCATCATACTTGTGGGCAAAGACCATCCCCACGCCGTAGCTCCCTTTTTCCGGTAAATCAAAACCCAGCACATCACATTCCCTTTTGAAGAAATCATAAGGTATCTGGATTAGGATTCCCGCACCGTCGCCTGTATTTTCATCGGCTCCGCTTGCCCCTCTGTGGCTTAAGTTTTCCAGTACAGTTAAGGCTTCATCAATAATGTCATGAGACTTCTCTCCCTTGATATTAACAACAAATCCCATACCGCAAGCATCATGTTCTAAAGCTGGATCGTAAAGGCCCTGTTTCTTTGGTAAACCATAACTTTGCATAATACACACCCTTTATTAGAGTCTACAGTTTTTTATGCTAAAAATCATAACATAAATATTTGATTGACTAACTGATTTTACAACTTATAATGAATTATTTGTCTTTTCGACATACTCGCCTACGGATTATCATTTTCATTCTAACATATTCGCGGATTTATGATAACTAAAACTCTAAAAGTATTTTGTATTTTTAGACTAACCTAATTTATGTTGTAAGTCATACTGAAATATCAAATCGCTGTTTTTCAGATACTCTTGGTATAGTACTAAGGCGGGATCAGAATCCGACCAAGGAAGCAGTTTGCCTGAATTAAAATCATAGACTGTTTTTCCGGGTACATTATACAGTCGATCTTGATAATACATAACACCGTTGCGGGAAATGGCTAACCCAGCGGCCGGAGAGTTAAGCAAGTCATGCCCCATGAGTGGATATTGGCTTGCATCCTCACCCCAAAGGCCTAAAAGAGTAGGAAATAAGTCTACTTGTCCACTAATTTTGCTGATGGTTCCTTTGCTCGTTCCACCTGGAAGATGCACCACGAGGGGGACCTTTTGCAGAGCTTGCCAATGATAATCGTCAATCGCACTTTGGCCATAGCCTAAGAATTTAGCTAATTCCCGATTGTTATTACCCAAGGGAGCGGGATGGTCACCATAAATTACCACGACCGAGCGATCAAGCAAACCATCTTTTGCTAACCGATCGAGATAAGCGCCGATCGCTTGATCCGTATAATGTACAGCTTGCAAATAATTTCCGAAGAGCGTGTTGTCATAGGGAGCGACATTAATGGTTTTATCTTTTTCCGGAATCTCAAACGGAAAATGACTTGATAAGGTGATGAGCATAGAATAGAAAGGCTCTTTCAGCTGTTCAATGTGTTCTGCACCCTGCTGTAACATCGATTGATCGGATACTCCCATGCCAATCGTCTCATTTTGAACCAAGTCCTCACCATGGAGGGTCTTTTGAAATCCCAAGGCCGGGTTCATTAAATCACTACCCCAAAATCCCGAAGGTGTGGCCTCGATGGAAAGGGTTTGATACCCTTTGGCACTCAGAGTATTAGCGATGCTTGCATAATGGTTCATCGGGTAATCGATATAAGCGCTTCCTTTGGAAACCGGGTATAAAGAAACATTGGACATAAAGGCCCCATCTGAGGTACCACCATTCCAGGTTTCTCCGTAATAATTTTCAAAGTACATACTTTGTTGTAGAAAACGGTTTAAATTTGGCGTGATTTCTTGACCGTTGATCGTTTTGCCTATGACAAATTGTTGCAAAGACTCTACCTGTAACATAATTAAGTTTTTGCCTTTTGCTACCCCTAACTGATTGTTAGTACTTACTGCACTTGGATGATTGGTCTTAAACCATTGGGATAAAGACTGAATTCCTTGAGAACTGGGGGCAGCTGTATCAAGGCTAATCTTAGCTAATCTTAAGGCGTCTAAAACACGAAATTCCAAATTGCCGACACTTTGTGTTATATAAAGTTTCGAATAGAAGGTTCCAGTGATTCCGGGTTGATCAGCTTCTAACAGTTTATAAGCTTTCCAAGAAGCGCTACATCCTATTAAAAGGGTCAAAATAAAAACGACAAGTCGCACAGAGAACGTTCTTTTAGGCAGTGGAAAACGAACTTTGCAGGCAAATATAACGACTAATACCACAAAGTCAGCACCTAGAATAATATCCGCAGGTCTAAGATACGTCCACCAATAGGTATTAATTAGGATAAATCGCCAAGCTGTAGCTAGGGTGCGCAAGGATATAATATCGTAATAACACCTGTAGGATATTAAATCGACTAAAAACAAACCTGTCATAACAATGTCACAAGTTATTAAGTAAATTCTACCTACATTTCTTTTAAGCAAAAAGGAGAAAGAGAAAACGATCAGAAGCATACCAAGCGTACCATAAATACGACCTGTCGTCGTATTTATGACACTAGCTGTACCAAAGACATTTAAAATATATTTAATTTTTACCATAAATAGGATTAACCAAAGAATATTAAACTTAGCTGTTGATTTTAATTGTTTAGAATCATCAATAATTACTACCTACCTTCTTACTCGGCATCATCAAGATAGACCCGGGGAACTCGTCTGGAGATTCCGCAAACCACTTCATAACTGATGGTTCCGATCCACTCTGCCATTTCTGTCGCCGTGATTTGATCATAACCATCTTTGCCTAAAATCGTTACGACATCCCCCACTTGTACACCTGGAATCTTAGTTACTTCAAGTAAGGTCTGATCCATACAGACCCGCCCAATCATCGTGGAGCGTGCCCCTTGGACAAGCATTTCACCCTGATTGGAGAGAGCCCTCCGCAACCCATCTGCATAACCCACCGGAATGGTGGCAATACGTGTAGGGTAAGCCGCTTGGAAAGTACGACCATAACTTACGGTTTCACCGGTCTTAATACTTTTGACTTGGGACACTTTCGCTTTCCAAGACATCACCGGTTCTAAACCGACATTTCCACCGATCTGTGCAGATGGCGTCAAGCCATACAAGCTAATTCCCGGACGGACCAGCTCGAAATGGGATTCCGGGAATTGGATGATCGCTGCGCTATTGGCCGCATGGCGAATCGGAATTGTAAGTCCTGCCGCCTTCAAATTGTCATAGACAGCTTGAAAGCGCTTTAACTGGTCCCGAGCAAAGGACAGATCTCTAATATCGGACGTGGCAAAGTGTGTGAAGATCCCTTCAACAAAGAGCTTCGGCAATGCTGAAATTTTCATAATTTCTGCAAAGTCTTCCTCATGAAATCCGATCCGGTTCATACCCGTATCTAATTTGATATGTAATCTCACCGTTTTGTTTTGTTTCACGGCCGCCTCAGAAAGCGCCTGAGCTTGGGACAAGTGAAAAATGGTGGGGATGATCTCCTCCTTAACTAAATCATCCATCTGCTCTAACTCTGTAGCCCCGATCACCATGACTGTAAGCTCAGGATACACCGCTTTAATCTCTAGTGCCTCTTGTAAGAGAGCAACCCCAAAACGCTTTACCCCACACGCCTGGAGCGTCTTCACAACAGGGATCACCCCATGTCCATAAGCATCTGCCTTGACGATTGGCATCATTTCGCTGCGGGTATACGCCTGTAGTTTGAAAAAATTCTCTCTCAACGTTTGTAGATTTACCTCAGCCCAAACTTGTCGCAACCCCATTTTCCTCTCCTCTCTTTCTTCTGTTCCACCTCGCGCCGAACTTTAGGCAGCCGATCTGCCACTTCCAAGGCCGTGAATCCTGACCAGCCATACTCTGTCGCTAAGTCATCTGCAGCTTTCCCATGTAAATATACGCCCAAACACGCAGCTTCAAGAGGCGTAACTCCTTGGGCCAACCAAGCGAGAATGCTGCCTGTTAGTACATCTCCCGTCCCACCTGTCCCAAGTCCCGGATTTCCGGTGGGGTTGAAAAAGGCTCGACCGTCCGGAGAAGCAATAATTGTCACAGAACCTTTTAAGACAACCACTGCTGCCCACTCCACAGCTTTTGCCACCGCGATGTCCAAGCGATTGCTCTCAATATCTTCGACACTACACCCGCAAAGCCGGGCCATTTCACCCGGATGAGGGGTAAGGATCAACGGACCAAGACCATTTCTCAAACCCAGTAAGCCTGGGTCTAACGCTGCTAAATTAAGCGCATCTGCATCCAAGACGACTGGGCAACCGATGTTCCCCAGAATTTCTTCTAAGACCGTGACAAACTGGGGATTCTGGGCTAAGCCAGGACCCACTGCCAGAGCTTGAGCCTTTTCAGCTTGCTTTAAGATTACCGGCCAAGCTTCTCCGTTCAAGCAATCGTCCCCTGGAGCGGACCAAACAGTCGCCTCCGTGATGCAGGCATCCACTTCCTTGGCAATTCCTTGAGGGGTAACGATTTGTAACAGTCCAATGCCACTCCGTAAGGCACCCCGTCCGGCTAGGACAGCGGCCCCACTCATTCCTTTAGACCCTGCCACAAGAATTCCTTTGCCATGGGTTCCTTTGTGACCCTTAAGTTGGCGAACAGGGAGCATATTGTACGCATCCTCATCGGTTAACACAAACGTGGAAATCCCTTCATCTATAAAATATGCTTCGGGAATAGAAATAGGATCCACAACAACCCGTCCGCTGTAGTTTGGCCCTTCGCCGAGAAAAAGTCCCCATTTAGGGAGTCCGAACGTCACCGTAGTTCGGGCGCGGATCGCAGTTCGGTAAACTTTACCCGTATTGGCTTCCACTCCACTGGGAATGTCAATCGAGATCACCCATCTAGAAGAACCGTTCACCTCATCAACATATTCCTCAATTAAACTGGGCAAAGCACCACGCAAACCAATTCCGTAAAGTGCATCCACCACAATATCTGCTTGAGCTAGAGCTAAACGTGTCAAACGACGTTGTTTCTCGCCTTCTATTACAAAACACTTTCCAGCCGTTCCTTGAAAAAGCCGCAAATTTAAAGCTGCATCTCCTTTTAGTTCCTCAAGTCCGGCAAATAAAAAGACAGTTACATCCATACCTTGGAAAACTAAATGTCGAGCCACGGCCAAGCCATCTCCGCCATTATTTCCCCTGCCAACTAAGATCACTGCTTTTCTGCCGCTGACATCGGCCATTCCTTCTTTATGGAGATGACGCCGAATTTCTTCAACGACAGCCCAAGCTGCATTTTCCATAAGGAGCAAACTTGGAATGCCATACTGATGAATGGCTCTTTCCTCAATCTGTCGCATCTGTTCCGCGCTGACTACACGCATGCTCCCCACCCCAGTTCTCTCTTTTATTCTTTTATTCTATCTTATCTTATAACTAAAATCACTTGAAACTCGTCCCCCGTCGTCCCTAGCCAATGAATGAAATGATATTGCAAAGAGAACCATCAAGCGGGAGGAGCGTGCGAGTGCAGTTGGCGAAGCGTGAAGACGCACATTGGTTCACATGCAGAACAACCCCATGGTTATGTGCGTTAGCTTCGGCAACAAACGAGCCGGTCCGGAGCTTTGGTGAACGTGCAATTTCATTTGCATTCATCCCATTTCAGCTTAAAATCGCCAAAGCCATCGCCTGTGTGCGATTATGGGTTAAACTTATGCGAACTTGAGATCCACCCCGAGCCTTGGCCAACTCCATGGCTCTAGGGCTGAGATAAACCAAGGGTTCACCACTTAAAACACTCAAAATTTCTATATCATGCCAAGACAACCCGCGCAAACCAGTACCCAATGTTTTTAGAACTGCCTCTTTTCCTGCGAAACGAGCCGCATAACTCTGAAAGCCTTTCCCGGTTAAGTTCTCTAGTTCCCGCGTCGTGAAAAGACGTTCAGATAACTTAGGTTGCCGTTTAAACGCCATAACAAAGCGTTCTATTTCGATGATATCAATGCCAGGATACATGCTGCCCGCTCCAAATCATAAAATTAATTGTTGCAACTTTTCCTGTCCCTCGGATGACCCCGCCGCCAAAAGGACATCTTCTCCCCGCAGGACGAAACCAGCTTCCGGAGAAAATTGTTCAAAGCCATCTCGAACCACAGCGATAATCGTTGTCCCAGTACGCTCTCGAATCTTTAATTCCCGCAAGGTCTTCCCAATTGCTGGAGAGGTCTTTCCGATTTCGATTTCTCCGACATCCAGCCACCGAGACATTATTCGATCGGCATATCCCCGCAATTTGTTCATATGGCTTTCAATCTTTAAATCATTTTCACGTCTTTGATCCATAAGACTTTTTAAATCTTCTAGAAAGATCTGAATTTCTCCTTTTTGATTAAACGATTTTATAAATTTTTCTGCCATGGCTTTCGATGTTACAGTAATCCCTACCCCTTGATTAACCACAACAACACCGATATTTTGCAAAATTGCAATGGCACGGCGAATGGTTTCCGGCGAGACATTATACCGCCCTGCCAAAGTAGAACGACCATGAATTTTTTCTCCTTCATGGTATTCTCCCATCATGATGGCGTGAGCCAAATCTAGGGCAATTTCCTGGTAACGTGCTTGGTCCAATACCTTCAACCCCTTACTTATTTATCCTATTATAACATAGCCAACTTCAGGAGGCATCATCCTATTGACATCAAACAACCCACGTGTTAATATAAGGTTGTCAGATAGGAATGGTTTAGTTACCCCTAAAAAGTACTCAAAGACATAAAAAGAACGGCTGACAAGCTTATTGCAGCCGCACTACATAGTTGGTTTATTTAATCTTATAAGGGGGCGGTGTAAATGACTGAACGTCTTAATAACGATCAAATTATCCAACGGATCACAGATGCCAATTCAGACCTGAAACGGTACTTGAACTTAGCGCCGGGCCTTCATACGACACTAACCCAACCTAAAACCCCTACTGAATATTCCCAATGTTCGATTCTCCCACCCCTGTTTCCCAAGCCAATTTTAAGACCTTAGTGACCGTCTTATTCTAATCCTCTTTCCTTTTTCATATGCGACCCTTCGGGGTCGCTATTTCTTCGCCCTTTTCCCTTGCCAGGTATCTCGTCGCACGAACTCCGCATCAATTGCATTGAGAACCTCCCATTTTTTAAGGCTCCAGAGCGGCCCGATGAGATCATCCGGGGGTCCATCTCCGGTTAGACGCTGAATTACGATTTCGGGGGGTAAAATCTCTAAAATGTCGACCACGAGCGAAACATAGTCATCTTTCGTCATAAGCTCAAACGGTTCGCGCTGATAAATTGCCGCCAAAGGGGTTCCTCTCAACACGTGGAGCAAATGAATCTTGATCCCTTGGAGAGGCATCTTAGCGACCGCTTGTGCAGTAGCCATCATCTCAGTTTTTGTTTCCCCAGGCAAGCCGAGGATTATATGAACACAAACCCGGATTCCTCGTGAGCGCAACATCTCAAGGCCCTTCAGGAATTGGGCATAATTATGACCCCTTTCGATCCAGTGCATGGTTCGATCATGAATACTTTGCAACCCCAGTTCAACCCATAAATAGGTTCTCTGATTCAGTTCCTCCAAATAATCCAATACATTCTCCGGCAAACAGTCCGGCCTGGTTGAGATGGCTAGCCCTACAACCTGCTCCTCCGCCAAGGCTTCTTCATAGACCTCACGCAACCTCTTTGCAGGGGCATAAGTATTCGTATAGGCTTGAAAATAAGCAATATAGTTGGCATTGGGCCATTTTTTCTCCATCCGTGCCGTCACTTCAATAAACTGATCATGCAGAGATAACCCCTGTTCTCCGGCAAAATCCCCGGACCCCCGTTCACTGCAGTAGACACACCCACCCCACCCCAACGTTCCATCTCGGTTAGGGCATGTAAATCCTGCGTCCAAGGAAACCTTAAAGATTTTCCCTCCGAACCTTTCCCGCAAATGTTCATTAAAGGTGTGATATCGTTTCTGTTGCATAATTGCTTCCATTCTTTATAGTAAGTATTAATCATTGGATAGATTGAGATAGGGATTTCCTTCCTGATTTCTGCTCATACATCCGTTTATCCGCCCCAGTCATCAACTCGGGTACTGAACTTGGTGCTTCAAAGTCACTGAACTTGGTTCCGATACTCATAGCTAGGGGATACGGTCGGCAACCATTCGCGTTATACCGGGCAATATTCTGCTGCAAACGAGCGACCAGCTCTTCCGAAGATTCCGTCCCTGACACTAAAGCTAATACAGCAAATTCATCCCCTCCAACCCGTGCGATGAGATCTGTTTCCCTAAAAACCTGTTTCAGGATTTGAGCAGCATCTCGAAGCACCTTGTCGCCCTCTTCATGACCAAGCATATCATTGATTATCTTGAATCCATCCAAGTCGACAAATAGGCAAACAAGTTGCTTTTTCATCCGATTGGCCAGTTTAAGCTGATTTTCGCCAAGCGTCATTAACCCCCGACGATTGTAAAGCCCCGTAAGTGAGTCGGTAATAGATTCTGTCCGCAAACGTTCGCGTAAAATAACCGTTTCGGTAATATCCCTAATCGTGGCCAGAAGCACATCTTCACCGTCCCACTTAGAGTTCACGACGCGCATTTCGGCAATCAGCCGCTGCTCACCGGCGCCCTTGATCGTAATTTCCTGCAGTCCTATTTCCATCGGAAAATCAAAGGTCTTATGTAGGATTTCATCTACCTTTCGGCCAAAAATACCCTCAGCCGCTAGGTTCACATACCTGACGAGTTGCCTGCCGTCAACTACCACAATAGCGTCCCCGTTCATATCCATCAGGGTTCTTAAATTAGTTTCCGCACGTTTGACATCTTCCAAGGCGTTGCGATAGTCCGCACTAACCTTCTCCAGATGGGTGTTCTGAAGCACTGCTAACTCGAACGTGGACAACAGTAAGTCGATGATCTGTATGCGGTCCGAGGTTAGCGTGTGTCGCTGACCACCAAAGAATACCTCGACAGACATTTGTGGATTACCATCTTTGCGCATTGCTATATTCACCAAAACGTGATGCACCCGACGAAGCAGTTGTTCATTGTCGTATGGTTTCGTAAGAAAATTGTCCGCTCCGCACTGTAGCCCCTTGATGACATCACGGGGATCGGAAAGCGATGTCAGTAGCACCACGTGGATATCCTTAAGAGTTTCATCCTGCTTGATCCTACTACACAACTCGTACCCATCCATTTCAGGCATCATAACGTCCGTAATAATAATCGTCGGTTTCTCTACCTTTGCCGCCGCCAAGCCCTTGACTCCATCACTTGCCACACGTACATCATAACCGTTTTCCATCAGGAGATACTGAAGGCGCATAGCTTGAGTTAAACTATCCTCCACGATTAAGATTTTATCTCCTTTTTTCATAGATTTTCCCCTCCTCGATGCATCCGTCAATTATAGTTTTTTGAAACCACGCTGGCCAATACTGACGCAATATCCCTAGGTGGCAACACATAGTCAGCCCCACCCAACCTTATGGCTTCCCCAGGCATGCCATGTATGATCGAACTATCGTGGTCTTGGGCGAAAGTAACCCCACCTGCATCCTTGATCGATTTGAGTTCAGCCGCTCCGTCTACTCCCATCCCAGTTAGGAGTATACCAGCGGTGGCCTTCGAGAAGGCTTTCAGTGCCGACCGGAAAAGGTAAGACGCTGCAGGTCGCATAAAATGCTCCGGAGGATCCTCTCTGAGTTTGATAATCCCTCTATCATTTACACCCATCTGAAACTCTTCCGGCGCTACATAGACATGACCTCTCCGAATATGTTCACCTTGAGTGGCAACATATACTTGAAGGGGGGATGATTCATTCAGCCATTCCACAAATCCCCGGGTAAAGCCGCTGCTAATATGTTGGACCATCAAGATAGGCGAAGGGAAATCCCGGGGTAACCCTGAAAGAAATTGCTGAATTGCCGCTGGTCCACCTGTCGAAGCGCCCAGCACAACAACCTCAATCCCCCACCGTATTATCTGAGACGGTGGAATCGTCACAGGTGCGGACGCTGAGACACGCCGCGACCGGATTCGAGCCACTTTGGCCACCGCTGCCTGCTTGACTATGGCAATTAATTCTGCAGCACTGCTCTCAGAATTGGGACTGCCTATACCTGCAGGTTTCTCAAAAAGTGAGACAGCCCCTACTTCCATAGCCTTAAATGTTTTTTCCACCTCCATAACATCCCAAACGGCACTAACAATCACGATAGGTATTGGCTTATCTTCCATAATCCGTCGAGTCACCTCGAACCCATCCATTTCCGGCATATAAATATCCATCGTTATGACATCAGGTTGATGAAACTTAAGGAAATCCAAGGCTTCCTTGCCGTTAGCTGCCTGCCCCACCACTTGGATTTCAGAATCGGAGCTTAAGATATATGTCAAATAATCCCGATATACTGCGGAATCATCAACTATAAGAACCTCAATCATGCCTTATATCCTCCATCACAATATATAAAAAATTACCCCTAACATGACGATGACATCTCCTCTGCTTTAACCTATATATTATCCGACCAGTCGTCGAACGACCTCAAGAAGATTGCTCTGATCAAAATTACTTTTCACAATGTAGGCATTTGCTCCGACATCGACACCCCGCTCTCGATCCTGCTTCGATATCAGTGAAGTTACCAATATAACGGGAAGCTCGGCCAATTTTGTTTCCCCTCGGATTTTGGCCGTCAGGTCAAAGCCGTTCATTCTCGGCATTTCCACATCCGATATTACAATGTCAAAGGGTTTCTCCTTAAGCACACCCCAAGCTTCCATCCCATCTACTACAGTATGAACATTATACCCTGCAGAGGCAAGAATGTTCTTAAACAATGTCCGTGAAGTGATCGAATCCTCCACGACGAGGACTACTTTTCGTGTTGCCTCTGCTTTTGCCACCAGAGGAACAGTCGTAGCTGTCTTGGCAGCGCGAATAGCAGACCGCATCAGGTCGACAACATTTAAGACAAGGACAACCTGCCCCGAACCCAATACTGTGGCTCCTGCAATGTTCCTTACGCGTACAAGTTGTTTGCCAAGACCTTTAATCAGAATTTCCTGTTCATTTAAAAGCCTATCGACTACAAAAGCCATGCGACTCTGACCAGATTTCAATATTACGACAGTCATCAAATTCCGCTCTTCCGCTCCATCGGCTACCGGATCAAGTTCCAGAACAGCGCCGAGTCGCACTAGGGAAAGGGGAACCCCTTCTACCGCAACGATTTCTCGATTTTCTACACTCTTAACCTCATCCTTCCGAATTCTTACCACACGTTCAACACTCGACGTTGGCAGGGTAAAAATGTGCCCGTATTCTTTGACCTGAATTCCTCGGAATGTGGCCAAGGTCAAGGGAAGGCAGATCCTGAATGTAGTGCCTTTCTCCTTACGAGTTTCAATTGATATGCTACCGCCTAGTTTATCAACGGCCTCCTTCACAATCGCCATTCCAAGCCCACGGCCAGAAATGTCCGTAATGATGTCACTACTAGAAACTCCGGATTGGAAGATCAATTGCAAAGCCGACTGCTCGTCCAACACGTTTGCGCCCTCTTCAGATACCAAACCGCGTTTTACTGCATTCCTCAACACATGAACCAGATCAATACCGCTCCCGTCATCGGCAACCAGTACCTGAATCTTTGTACCCTCTACCTGAGATATGCTAATTGAGATAGTGCCAACCACAGGCTTGTTGTTCGCCAGACGCGTATCCGTCTTCTCAATACCATGGTCAATGCTGTTGCGTACAAGATGGACCAAGGGGTCCTTAATCCGTTCCAAAATACGTTTATCAACTTTAATGTCTCCACCACTAACCACCAGATCAGCCTCTTTATTCTGTTGACGGGAGATATCACGCACCATTTTCGGTAACGCCTTCAGCATAGTTGAGAAGGGTAGCATCAACACGGTTTTTGTGCCTTCCAACAAACGATCAACCAACATTCCATTAGTTCGAAGATCGGAGTACAGAACTTTTCTCAAATCCTCAATCTTGGCTTCAACCTCAAGCATGCGAGAGTAGTTCCAGTCACTCATCCCCGCCTTCTCCCATTCCTTTTTCCATGGTCCGAATAGGCTTAGAATATCCCCGAGTTCTGAAATACGCTGTTCCCCAGCGAGTTTTATCGAAATCAGTTCTTCTGCCTGCAGCAGGATGGCGTCGAGTTTGGGTACCTCAACCCGGATGGTCTCCGACATCGCCGGCATACCCCTAGCAAGAGCTGTAGATGTCTTCTCTGCAGAAATCTTCTCTGTTGAAATCTTCTGTACCGGTTCTATCAATGTTTGTTCCGTTCCATTACCTTCAGAGTCCAGTAATGGTTCCTCCACGACAAATGAAAAGTATGATTTCTCTGGCCTTTCCGGGGCGATCGTGCGATCTACAAAAGGCTCAAACACTATAGGATCCGCATGAGGAAGGGATGACTTTTGTTTTGCTGAATCTTGATGCTTGGAAAAGTTTTTATTGAGATTCATCATTCGATCAAGTGGTCCGATAAGAGCGTCGACTGCCCCATCTCCTTCACCTAAAGGCGCAGTTACAGCTAACATGCGTGAGATACCGTCCACCGCACGATGAATCATGTCAAAATCTCCGAAGCCGAGCTTCAGAGTACCATTTTTCATTGCTGAGAAGACACTCTCCAGAGACTGACAGACAATCCCAATGCCGGTCATGTTCACAGTACGCGAGGCACCTTTGAGACTATGCGCCGCTCGGTATATTGCTTCGATAATATTTTTATATTCAGCCGGCTCTTTATTTTTCTCGATATCGATCAGACCAGCAACAATAGTTTGCAGATGCTCCTCAGCCTCAATAGCAAAGACTTTTCGCAACTCAATTAGAAATTCCAGTTCAGATTTACTCATAGATGCTTTACCTCCAACATCAATGGACTTTGGCACATTGGCATCTTTGACTTGTCATTTTCTTTCATATGCCCTAAACCTTATAGCGTGCTACTGTGCTGGTCAGATTTTGAGCCATGTTTTTCAGGCTCTGCACTGCGATTTCCAGTTGTCTCATACTAGATACATTTTGAGTGGTAACCTCTTCGATATTCTGCATCGCCGTCGTAACCTGATCGATTGCCATGAGTTGTTCCTTATTGGCAGCTGCAATTTGCGCGGCAGATTGAGTCGATTCTGAAAAATTCCTACTGAGTGCTTGGATTGATTCACTTGCTCTTGTAGCTTCTTTAACCCCCTCGTCCACCGCCTTACTTCCCTGTTCCGTAGCCATTACGGCTGCCCCTGTAGCCTTCTGAATATCGCTCAGGATGCCTCGTACCTGCTTGGTAGCATGTTTAGATTGTTCCGCAAGGCTTTTGATCTCGTGCGCCACCACCGCAAAACCCTTGCCGTGTTCTCCTGCCTTTGCCGCTTCTATTGCTGCGTTGACCGCAAGGATATTGGACTGATCAGCCAAATCCTCGACTGTCGTGGTAATCTCAATGATCGCCTGACTTTGTTCGCTGAGCTTCATAATTGTGTCGCCCACTATGGTCATTTGATCACGGATACGCTGCATCCCGACTGCCAGCTTTTCAGACGTCTGCCGCCCGTCATGGGCCACCTGAAGCCCTTGCTGGGCTTTGTCCGCCACCTCCCTGGCCTTATGGCTCGTCACATTTACCGTTTGCTTGACTTCCTCTACTGTAGTCGTCGTCTCCATCACTGCCGCCGAGTTTTCCTGGGTTCCGGAGGTCACCTGTGATACTGATGCTGCTATCTCACTAGCCGAAAGAACAAGACCATTAGAGACCTGGGAAATATCACGGATCTGCGCACGAAGGTTTTCAGCCATAGTCTGCATGGACCGCGCAAGCTCTCCGTTCTCATCTTTTCGATCGCAGAGTATCTTGGGGACCTCTTGACTCAGATCCCCTTGACTGATACAGGTGATAAACCCCACAGACGCCATGATCGGAACACTCACACTGCGTGTAATGATCACCGACAGAATAATTACTATCACGATGCTCAAAACTATAACGATCAGGCTCCATAATTCGAGAGAATGAGCTTCTACAATATTTGCTTGGATTATTTGATTGGTGTTCGCCACATTGTTTGCCGTTATGCTGTCGAATGTCGCACCCATAGTATCTGATATCGGAACCATACGCGTGATGAGTCCCCTATATTTGGCAAATAGCGCCTGTTTTTGGTCGGTATTGTTGTTTAGGGCAATCTGCTCAATAGCCTTGTCAAGATCAACATACAGGGTTCGCCAAGCCGTGTATTCCCCTTCAAGCTGCGTAATCAGCGCCCTACCTTGATCAGACGCCCGCGGGGTGCTTAAAAGAGAGGCATACGCCCGGTCCACTATTTCCCAGCTTTTTTTGCGACTAGCCAAGATACGCTGCAGGGTATCATCCGAATTGTCTTGAGACTCTAACGTCTCCACATTGAATGAATCGGCACGTATCAGTACGCGTTGATAATTAAGGGTAGAAAGGTTTTGAAGGTCAATAATACGATTCTGGCCAATATAACCCAGTTCTTGTGATATATGTGCTATTTCATAACACCCAATGGCACCGACGATCATAACAATAAATGCGATAATCCCAAACCCCAACCCGAGCTTCTTTCCTATGTTTATATTCTTAAGGTTAAACATCATCATTCTCCTTCACCTTCTACTACTCCTCGACTTCTTCATCCACCACAATCAACTTATCCGCCAGTAGCTTTGCCGCATCGAGAAACACAAGATCATCTCCAACCACGCCACGCAGATAGATTTCACGGATACCTATCAATGTCGGCAGTCCCACATGCACTTGGTCCAGCGGAATAGAACGCGCCCCGGTTACTGCATCTGCTACAATTCCCAGCTCCATCTCATTCGAACTCAGTACAATAATTTTGGTGGCACGGGTTGCCGTTTCCCGCGGCAACTCAAAAAAGACCCTTAAGTCAATGATGGAAAGGATTTGTCCACGTACATTAATGACCCCAAGTATGTAGGGTGGAGTACAGGGTACAACTGCCAGCTCTTTCAATGGAAGGACTTCCCGTATATAAACAGACTCGATGGCATACTTTTCGTTTGACAGTCTGAACTCTATGATCTGGATTCTCTCACCACTGGCGGTTTCATCTTTGCCTTCGAGTGCCAGAACCTTAGCCCTATCCATCAATATTTTTTTCGTTTGTTCTATAGACATGCTCATCAATTGATAGCTCCTTCAATCATTGCCGTTTGAATATTTTCCATCAGCCTACCGGCAGTGATCCCGTCCAACTCCTGCAAACTATTTTCCTTTGGCACATCTAAAAGTAACGATATCGCCTGCCGGAAATATCGGTTGGCATCTTTAGGTCTGTTCTCGCGGACTGCAAGCGTTCCCAACATGTAATAGGCGGCAATGAAATCTGGATTGAGATACAAGGAACGCATGAGTGCTTGAACAACAGCCTTTTCTTGCCCCTGCTCCAAAAGGATCATGGCGAGAAGAAAATAGTAATCCGAATTGATCTTGTTCTCAGCAATGGCTTTTTCACACCATTTAACAGCCTGTTCAAGATTCCCCTGATTCGCTAAGACTCGGGCCATTAGGGCAGCTACGCTGCCATCAGCCTCCCACGGATGTTCTCCGTATCCCTTCACTGAGAGAATCGTCAGTAGGAGTGCAATAGCCTCCTCGTAACGTCTGCCTTGGTAAGCCGCCAACGCCTCTTCATATCTTCGCCTAGTATACTTGGGCTCAGGCGCCGGGGATACCCTAAGGGGTACAGTCGGAATTACCTTTACGGTTTCGGTCCAAATTGAAGGCGTATGTAGAAACGATTCCGACACTGTAGGCGCCACCGGAGCCCATACCTTGTAATCTGGCGGCTCTTGAGGGGCCTTTCTATAAAGGGTCGCCCCTTCGAACTGAACCGCTGAGAACTCGGAAGAAAGTAGCGTTGATGTCTCGCTAGGAGCTACGATGAGCCACCCCCCCTCCACCAAGTAGTGATGCATTCGCTGAATGACCTGCTGAATCATCCGGGGCGTGAAATACATCATGACGTTCCGACAGAAGATTACATCCATCTCCTGAGTGTTTAAAATCGAAGAGTAATCATCTGTAGCCAAATTGAGGTAGGAAAAAGAAACCATGTCCTTGAATCGAGCTTTTACCGCGTACGTTCCCTGTCCGGCTGGTTCGAAGTATCGATCCCGCAGGGCATCCGAGGTTCCGCGAAACGACCATTTTGTGTAAACCCCACGCCGAGCTTTTTCAAGAGCTTGCAGATTGATATCCGTGCCGTAAATACGTATATCCCAGTTCTTAACCTCGGGAAGCATTTGGTCAATCAGCATCGCCACAGTGTAGGGCTCCTCGCCCGAACTGCACCCTGCACTCCAGACCCTGAGACGACGTTCCTGCCCTGACCGGTGCTTAATCAATCCTGAAACAGCATAATCCTGGAACGCCTTCAGGCTCTTCATCTCTCGGAAAAAGTATGTCTCACCGACCGTAAGGTGGCTGGACAAGCTCTTTACTTGCTGTTCAGACAGCGAGGATGCGATCAGAGACTGAATAAACAAAGCAGTATCTTCCTGACCATGCTCTCTAGCAAGAGCTTGGACGGTCTGCTTAAGATCTTGCCGCCTATTTGCCGAGAAATGCAAACCCATTTTCTCAGCGATCAGGGTGACAAGTTGGTTCATCCCCACCGCCGATTTAGTGTCGGCAACATCTACATAATCTTCAGTCATTTGAATCCTCCCTATGAATGTCCTAGACCTGAAATGGAGCAGTCTCAAAAACAAACGCTTCTATAGATTGTATCAGAACTATATTTCCATCGACCATCGTAGCTGTAGGTATAGCCTCTTTGACTTCGGTCTTCAAACTTGTTACTGAAGGTGTAGGCAGCTCAACAACCCCTTCCACCCCGTCCACCAGTAGCGCCCTCAACCTGCTCGCCACGTTAATTAGAATGAATCGGTCACTCAACACCATGTCCCGAATAGGTAAACCCAACCGCCGACGCATGTCAATGACCGGAATAATATTCCCTGCAACATTAATAAGTCCTCGAATAAAATCGGGCACATCAGGTACGATGGTCACTTCACCTGCACGTACAATTCGTTCCACATCTGTCACGTCCAGCGCGTACCTTCTTTCTTCCATGCAGAACAACAAAAAGGACTCTGTCATACCCATATATTCATCTCCTCCTTGTTAACGAGAGTCATTTCAAAAAAAACCATTACTATATCCGGACCAGATTCAGGATTTGCATAGCTACTGAGAATTAACTCCTATACGTTGGGTAATGTCTTACGTTTCGGCATCGCTCGATAAAAAACCTTCAATAAGCTGTAGGAATACATAATAAAAGTCTGAAAGGTATACTACACCGATCTTTTAGAAAATTCGCTCTTATCTTTGGTCTAAATTAAAAAGCACCTGCCTCCGGCAGATGCTCTTCTGAAAGTAAAAAAAGTATAATGAGATAATACCCACGTGCTATGTGTGAAGACATTACTACACAGAGCTTTGATGCTACACCTGATATAATTCAAGTTTTTCTCCACTAGGACCACGGAAAAAGAAATTATATTGTCCTTCGCCTAAAGCCATGGGCTCTGAAGAGATCAACTCCACCTGATGTGCTTGTAAATGCTCAACGGCCTTAAAAATATCCGCTACACTCAGAGCTAAGTGATTGACAACACCATCTTCATAACGTTGACCATCGACCACTTCAACGAGCTCTACGACGGTACCCCCTAATTCCAAAAAAACCAGTTCCACATCTCCTGGTTTAATCCGATATAAAAACTTAAAGCCAAGTACCTCTTGGTAGAACCGAAGAGCCTTCTCCAGATCCACAGCCTTAATCCCAATGTGTTGGACTCCCCTAAAAAGGGATCCGTTTTCTATCTTTTCCATATTTTCCCTCCCCTGACTCTTTTCCTCGGTTTTTTCGCTGATTAAGGGCAGGATAGCACCCTCCAACTCTAATAGTCTTTGCTTAATGTCCAAACCTCCGGCGTAACCCGTCAAATTTCCGTTTTTACCAATGACTCGATGACAAGGGACCATAACTGCAATTGGATTTCTATGATTTGCCATACCCACTGCTCTTTGCCCTTTCAGATTTTCCACCTTTGTAGCGATATCACCATAAGTACGTGTCTCTCCGTAAGGAATACGCAGAAGTTCTTCCCAAACTAAAAGTTGAAACGGTGTACCGAGCTGATGAAGCGGAATCGTAAACTCCTTGCGGTTTCCAGCTAGATACTCTTGAAACTGACGAATAGCTTCACCATTCGGTTCGCGCTTCGGAATTAGAAACCCTTTTGGCAACCAGCGTGACGCCCAAGTCCGTAAGGATTGTTCCTCCTCAACCGATGGACCGAGTCCCAACCAGCACAACCCCACCGCAGTGGAGGCAACCGTTAATTCGACCTCAAGGTCATGAATCATTAGCTTTTCTGTCCAGAAAGCAACGGTCTGAGCCTGCCAAAGTTCCTGTACAAGGTAGCTGCGCAGTTCCCCATCTTGATAGATTTCGAGTGGACTTTGATCATTTTTCAAACGCTGGTCCAACTCTGGGGGGACGCTCCATTTAGGCCCTTCGGCACGATAGAGAGCAAAGTCATCAGGAGGTATTCTCACTAGTGTATAAATCAAGGCGGCTAGCCCCCGAGCTAGAGATTCATCAGACTCTAAGAAAGGTCTTATTCGTTCTTCCAGTGGGTCCACTAAGTGTGGACTAACCTGAGCCAATTGCGCTAACCCCCATAGCGCACCATCTCTCAAGCTTTCATCTTCCAGTAACCCTGAAAGCATCCAGTTAAACTGTCCACACGTCTTCGGACACTGGGCGATCAGACTGCCTATGGCCTCAGACGCATTCCAGGCCGTCCCTCCTGATTCTTCATTAAGCATCCAAAAATAACGTCGCACTAGTTCCAGCGCATAGTTCCGCTCTTTCTGCTCGATATAGTGAGCAAAAACCCCTAAAGCTTCTACCGCTCGCCAAAAGATGATGCCGTCTTTAACATAAATTCGCGCCATCAGTTGTCGATAGAGACTCTTATTTTCGTCACCCCAAGCGAATAGTTGCTTCCAATCCCGGTTCTGTAAGATTCGTTCCACATCTCTTTTCGTAGGCATTGGACACCTTCTCTCTCCTCTAAATTCAGCTCCGGATCTTCTGCCAGTCTCCACAGCCATTTGTTTTAATTTCTAGGTCTGTTTTGTTCCTTATTAGGAATTATCTTATCATATTTCAATAAAACAATGTAACCTTGATTCCCGTGAAAAATTATACCTGCATTAATAAACCCTGATTTTACAGGCATTTTGGTGTTTTTGTAGGTATAAAAATTATACCTACAAATTGAATTACGAATCATTATTTTTGTGACTATTCAGGTACTCAGTTATCAACCACAGATTACACAGATTAACACAGATTAAATACATTTTAGCTCTAAACTACAAATCGCTTGTAACTCAATTGATGATCGCCAAAGTTGATTAAAAGGCCTCGTTTTAACTCTGTGGCTTTCAGATAATTTGTAATTTGTGCCTCTTCATTGACTCCCATCTTCGAAACGGACTTTAGCTC
>JARLHU010000018.1 GCA_031292095.1 Desulfosporosinus sp. | reverse complement strand
GTTCGTCCTGAGCCAGGATCAAACTCTCCATAAAAAGTTATTTCAACTTCATTGAAGAAGATGATTCGCTCATTGTTTCTTTGAAACTCTTGCGAGTTTCTCTCATTGGCTGTCCTTGTTGTTTAGTTTTCAAAGATCAGAATAATCTTTAGCCACTTGGGCCGGATCTACATCTTAGCATTTTCAACTTACATTGTCAATAACTAATTTTCTTTGCATTATGTACTATTGATACTTCGTTTCGCACATCAGCAGTGTATTTCGCGGCACTTAGCTATATTAACATTTGATTATTGACTTGTCAACTAATTTTTAGGCATATTAGGAGATGCGACGAGCCAAATTTCCGTGATGCAATTTATGTTAAGGGATGGTTTTGGTTTTCTTCAAAATTATTGACGAATGAAAGTATAGAACTACTGACAATTGGCAGCAGTTCTATACCTGCATTCTCCGACATTTAATTAAACTTTATGAGATAATAGTTTTTCTTACCCCGACGAATAACCAGATACTTTCCGTCTAGTCGCTCCAGCTGTGGAACTTTAGTTTCTAAATTTGTATGACGAACATCGTTGATATAAATTGCTCCATTCTCAATGGCCTCCCTGGCGAGGCGTTTCGAAGTGACAACTCCACCTTCGACCAACAACTCAACCAGCCCAGTTTCAGGGTTTTCGATCGTAGCCGAAGGCACATCACTAAACCCCTCTTCAATCTCTGCAGCCGACAGATTTCTGAGGCCTCCGCCAAAAAGTGCACTTGAGATTTTTTCTGCCCGCTCAAGGGCGTCTTGTCCGTGAACTAACTTTGTCACTTCTGTAGCCAATACCCGTTGGGCCCTTCTCTTTTCGGGCTCTTTTTCTACCTCTTCCGCCAATTCATTAATTTCTTTTATCGATATAAAGGTAAAGTATTTGAGGAATTTGATCACGTCTCGGTCATCGGTGTTCATCCAGAATTGATAAAATTTATACGGTGACGTCTTTTCTGCATCTAACCAAACTGTCCCCGATTCTGTCTTTCCGAATTTTACCCCATCACTTTTTGTAACGAGAGGCATTGTTAGTCCATGCATTTCCTTCACCTGACTGACCGACATCCGTCGAATTAAGTCGATACCTACTGTAATATTGCCCCACTGGTCACTTCCGCCCACCTGCATCTCACAACCATACACCTCATTCAGCTTCAGGTAATCGTAAGATTGCAAAATCATATAACTGAATTCGGTATAAGATATCCCTTTGCTCATACGTGCTTCTACCGAGTCTTTCGCTAACATGGTTCCCAAGGGAAAGTTCTTACCGATGTCTCTTAAGAATTCAATAACCTGAAGAGAACCTAACCACTCATAATTGTTGGCTACAATTGCCGGGTTTTCTTTGGTTTCAAAATCCAAAAAATGTTCAAGCTGGTCTTTAATCTTACGGGCCCACTGATCTACAACTTCTTTGGGATTCAGGGTCCGCTCGGATGCTTTACCGCTAGGATCACCAATTAACCCAGTTCCTCCGCCCACCAAGGCAATAGGTTTGTGTCCTGCTAGTTGAAATCGCTTTAAAACTAAAATGGGTAGCAAACTTCCGATATGTAAGCTATCCGCAGTTGGGTCGAATCCGCAATACAATGTAAGCGGACCCCCTTCCAATCTTTTACGCAACGCCAACTCGTCTGTATGTTGATATACGAGTCCTCGATCTTGCAGTTCCCTGAAAATATCCATACCTCTAGTCCTCCTTCATATTATTTACAATCCCGCACCCGTCACTTTACCAATAGTCGCAAAATTCTTAAATCTGCGTAAAACAAGTAATCCCCCAACTCAAGGTTGAGGGACGAAAATATTTCCGCGGTACCACCCACATTGACGCCGATATTATTAAAACGAACGTCCAGCTTAATCAGCAGTAACGAGCTTATCCGAGAGTTGTTAGCTCCAGTCCTGAGCTGTATCTCTTGGTTTCTGGGTCGGTTTTCACCTCACACCGACTCTCTGCTACCTTCTGCCAAGTTTCTTCTCAGTCATACCATTCACTATATGTACATAAACTTCCTTGTGTTATTATTTATTATATCGTGTCTAAGTCGAGCTCGCAACTAATCTGATGCTTTCCTTGACTCATTCTTTTAAGGATTTCCTTGTAATTGAAGAAGTATGATATAATTCGAGAAATAATAATTTTACTCCCCTCATTTTTTACTTAAATTAGGAGGTACTAATTATGCCATCATCTCGGAAACCCACGGAACCGCGGCATCGAAAACGCTCATCAAAAGGCCGGATCGTTTTCTTGTCCCTGGCGAGTTTTTTTGTGCTTACTATGATTGGCGTAGTAATTTTTGTTGGAATTGCTGCTGCGGGTACTCCTAAATGGGATCCTAGTGTACTTAATGACCAAAAACAAAACTCCAATCTTCTTGACATGAACAACACCTCATTTGCTCAGTTAAGTCGTGGGGAAAACCGCACCGTTGTCGAGTCTTCGCAGATTCCAGATCTTCTTAAAAAAACATTTGTAGCAGTTGAGGACAAACGCTTTTATGAACACTTTGGTGTCGATCCCATCCGGATTATAGGATCCGCGCTAAACGACATTCGCTCGGGGAGTACTAAAGAAGGGGCGAGTACCATTAGCATTCAACTTGCCCGAAATGCTTTTATTAAAGATCCCACTGCAAAAACTTTGACACGTAAGATTCAGGAAGCAATAATTGCCGTCCAACTTGAACACGAATACACAAAAGATGAAATCCTTACGTTTTACCTCAACAAAATCTTCCTTGGAGAATCGTCATTTGGAATTGAATCCGCTGCCAAAACATACTTTGGCGTAGACGTTAAGAATTTAACGCCAGATCAGATCGCTTTATTGGCAGGGTTACCACAAGCCCCAAGTCAATATAATCCTTATGTTCACCCTGATGATGCCAAAAACCGTCGCACCATCGTCTTAGGAGTAATGCGAGACGCCGGGCTCATCTCCTCCTCTGAGTATGATAGCGACAAAGATACCCCTTTCACCTATGTTGATACTATGAAAAAAACCCTTGGTGGCACTCAGAAGACAACATTATCCAGCACCAAATATCCAGCTTTTGTAGATAGAGTCATTTATGAACTAGAGAACACCTATAACCTTACCGAAGATCAAATCTACACCGGTGGTTATCAGATATATACGACAGTCAATCCGAAAATCCAAAGTGCTGTTGAAGCCGAGTTTGCTGACCCAGCCAATTTTCCTAAAGGAATCAATAATACAAAGGTCGAAGGCGCCATGACTGTCATTGAGCCTTCGACCGGAGCCATTCAGGCAATGTCTGGCGGTCGAGACTATACGGCCGGTGGGTGGAACAGGTCTTGGCAATCTGATCGACAGCCTGGATCAACGATCAAACCATTGGTCGTCTATGGACCGGCCATTGAGAAAGGTGGCTATTTCCCGGGTACCGTTCTTGACGATATGCCTGTAAGCTACAAATCAGGAAACGGTTCCTATTCACCTACTGACTTTGATACAATAGACAGCGGCTGGAAAGGCCTTATCACTATGCGCTATGCCCTCGAAGATTCTGTTAATGTCTATGCCGTCAAATTGCTTAATCTCATCGGAGTCGATTACGGCTGGACGTTTGGTAAAAATAATCTTGGTCTCCCTCTAAAAGATAGAGATAAGGTTTTGAGCTTGGCCTTAGGCACTCCCTCTTTATCCACGTTGGATATGGCGACCGCATACGGGGTATATGCCAACGACGGCGTTAGTGTCACTAGTCATACCGTTGTGAAAGTCTTAGATGCCAAGGGGAACCTCGTTATTTCCCCTAAAATAACCAAAAATAGGGTGATGAAGGAAACGACAGCCTATATTATCAACGATATGTTACGAAGTGTAGTGACCGACGGAACAGGAATCAGTGCCCAAATTGGAGACTGGGCTGTTGCTGGAAAAACCGGTACCTCTTCGTTACCTGATAATCTTAGCAATAGGGCGGGTAATACGGATGCCTGGTTTGCCGGATATACTCCTAATTACACAGGGGTTGTATGGATGGGCTACGACTCTAACCCGGACCTTGATAAAAAAGGAACTCCAGGACCCTATTATTTACGGCAAGTTCATGGTGGAAGCTTCCCTGCCCAAATCTGGAAGAACGTCATGACCGTTGCCCTTCAAGATCTCCCAGTCCAGTCGACATTTGTAAAACCTTCGGGCATTGTGAGTGGTCCTTTTGATATGAAATCAGGGTTACTCCCCAGTAGTTTAACTCCCGACAAGTTTATAGGGACCGAGATCGCCGCCCAAGGAGATCTTCCCACTCGAACCAGCGATGTATGGATTCAAAGAAATGTAGACGCTGATAATCCAAACATGTTAGCATCTTCAAGATCAAGGGATACTTTCACCAAAACATTCTTGAACCTACCCGGCCGCGATCCCTCATGGACATGGCCGCCCAGTGAGGCTCCCTACAGACCACCTACTGAGACGGTTTCTGGACCAGCATCCGATCCGACTTCTGGTCAAGATCCGACGACGCAACCTCCAACAAATAGCCCTCCAATAACTACTCCCCCGGTAAATACTCCTCCACAAGTGGATCCCACGCTTCCCTCGCCCACACTTGGCCAACTCGCTTATAATCCAAAAACTTTTAAGGTGGTTATCCCCATGACTGTCCCAATAGAAAATAAGGGCGATTCTACTGTTTTCTACCTTCAGCGTACAGGCCAAACCGCTATAGAAAGCTTCTCCATTGAGGCTTCACACTCAACATCCACCTCCATCACTATTTCACTTGCTGAGAAAGGCAACCCTCCCATTCCTGGCGATTATGTCTTCTGGGCTGCTTTTAAAAACCGCAATGGATCAGGAGTCGGGCCGGCATCTGGAAGTGTCAAGTTAACAATAACCGACTAGCAGCAAAAAGAAGGGCTTAACCCTCCCATTTCTAAAAGACAAACAGCACTGTAAACCAAAGGTTTTCAGTGCTGTTTTAATTCTTGCCAAAACCCTTCTACTCTTTCAGCTCATTGTTTTTGCTTACTTTAACTCAACAACCGTAACTCCAGAGTCCCCTTCTCCATATTCCCCTATCCTGAAACTTCGTACATGCGGATGCCCTTTGAGGAAATCCTGAATACCTGCACGCATGGCCCCGGTCCCTTTGCCATGAATAACGTAAAGCAGACCGATTCCACCAAGAACAGCATCATCCAAATATTTGTCGAGAGCCTGCGTTCCCTCCTGCACGAGCATCCCTCTTAAATCAATCTCACTACGAATCTCCTCAGCTTTTCGAAACCCGATGCTCGCTTCTCGTGAATTTCTGGGTGGAATTTTCTTCTCCTCACTGGCTAACTTTAATTCAGCCAGCGGAACCATGACTTTCATAATACCCGCTTGAACCAGGACTTCACCATTTGAATTTGGAAGCTTTATGACTTGCCCTTTCTGTCTAAGTTTCGTCATCTGAACCGTCTGCCCTAACTTAAGCTGATCTGCAGTTAGTCCACTCCCAGAGCGTTGTATTTTCCGCCCCTTATCAAGCTTAGCTGAGATACGATGAAATCCTTGACGGGCCTTTTCGATATCTTGTTGTTGTTTATTATCCTTTTTAAGGGCCTCTTTTAATTGCTCAATTATGGCATCGGCTTCCCGTTTAGCTTGGCGAACAAGCTCGCTGGCCTCATCTTTTGCCAAGGCCAAGAGTATTTCATATTCCTCATCTAAGAGTATCGTCTTTTCTTCCAAAGCCTTACTTTGCCGCTCTACTGCTTGGCGCCCTGTTTTAGCTTTTTGTTTTTCCAATTCGATCTCGCGGTGGGTTTCTCCTAAGTTTTCGATGAGATCTGCCACTTGCATTTCTCGTTCCGTCACAAAGGTATTAGCTCTAGCCAAGACCTGTTCACTTAAACCCAGTCGTCCGGCGATCGTAAAGGCGTTACTTTTACCGGGAATCCCTATTAACAATCGATACGTTGGACGCAAGGTCTCTGTATCAAATTCCACTGAGGCGTTTTTAACGCGCGCAGTTTCATAGGCAAATGTCTTGAGTGCTCCATAGTGAGTTGTGGATACCGTTCGACAGCCGCGTTCATGAAGTTCGGCTAAAATGCCCATAGCGAGAGCTGCCCCTTCAGTCGGGTCTGTCCCAGCCCCAACCTCATCAAGCAAAACCAAAGAACGTCCGTCAGAGTGGTCAATAATCTCCACGATATTTTTCATATGCCCTGAGAAGGTACTTAAAGATTGCTCAACACTTTGTTCGTCCCCTATGTCGGCAAAAATTTGAGTAAAAACTCCCATTCGAGAGTCACTTTCTGCAGGAATGTGAAGACCCGACTGAGTCATGGCCGCCATCAGCCCAACAACTTTTAGAGCCACCGTTTTCCCCCCGGTATTGGGGCCGGTAATCACTAACGTATCAAAATCAATCCCTAATTCCACAGAAAGAGGGACAACCTTTCCTGAAATCAACGGATGCCTAGCCTGAACAAGCTTCACGTGTTGACCTAAGACCAATTCCGGCGCACCGGCATTCATATCCACACTTAAATGTGCCTTGGCCACCACAAGATCTATGTTGGCCAGGGCTTCATGAAGCTCTGCCAGCACATCCGCACGCACTTCAATTTGGGCTGATAGCATTTGGAGAATGCGCAGGACTTCACGTTGTTCCTTCAAAATCACTTCCCGTAGTTCATTACCTAGATGTACTACGGGCATGGGTTCAATAAAAAGGGTCGCTCCACTCGCTGATTGATCGTGCACAATACCGGGAAATGCTGTGCGGTATTCCTGTTTTATAGGGAGCACATAACGATCCGAACGTTGAGTAATAATAGGATCCTGGAGCATCTTCTGATAGCTAGAATTCCGCAAAGTCCCTTCTAGACTTTCCCGAATACGGTGCTGCAGGCGATTTAGGGCGCGCCTTAAGTCTGAGAGCTCCGAGGAAGCGTTGTCCGCCACCTTCCCATCTTCCGAAATACAGCGGGAGATTTCATCTTCTAGCTCCTTCTGCGCTTCGATGGGTAAGGCGATCTCCCATAACCCAGGAAACTCCTCTTTAAATTCCAGAAGGAGTAGTTTTATTTTCCGCCCTACTCGCAAGGTATCACGAATCTCGAGCAGTTCCTCTCCGTGGATCACCCCACCTCGTAAACAACGCTCGATATAGGCGCGAATTTCTTTAGCCCCGCGGACGGAAAAAAGAGGATTTCCTCGCAAGAGATTTTTTCCTTCTTCCGTTTCTTGCAACGCCAAACGAACCGATTCCCAATCAATATGAGGTATTAAACCCACCGCCAGTTCCTTTGCTCGCGGCAGGATACAATATTCAGCTAAACGTGACAATACCTTTGGAAAGTCCAGTTTATTTAGGACTTTAGCTTCGATTCCCATAGTTCCTCCTCTATATCTACAACACGCCGCGGAAGAAATGCCCTTTCGTAAATCCCGCCGGGAAAAGGGAAGTTAACTCCGTCATCCCCTCATCCGACGTCCATGAGGGCTTCTTGCCTTCATACAATGTCTCCCAAGCCTCAACAAATAAACGAACAATCTGCCGAACTTGCCCAGGAGATTGGCGAGTCAATTGTAGGCGAATGGTTGAAACCCCTATGCGCCGAATTTGGGCAAGCTCTTCATAAAGGTTAAGTGTCTTAACATTAAAAAGATGCATCCGACACTCCTGATCCGTCTCGACTGGGAAATCATAGCGCATACGATCGCGCAAGTAATGCGGTTCTTTCACGCACGTTCCTGCACAGTGTTCCCCTTTTTTCCCGCCCAAAGTTGCCCCAATTGGGCAGTATTCGCTCACCATCATTTCAAGATCTCCAAACGCCAGGAGCTCCACTCCCGGCCATTTCGCTAAATGGGCGAGTTGTTCGTGGTGAAGTTCGGGCGAAAGAGTCACCTTCTGAGCACCCAGGCGCAAGAAATAGGCTAGGTTGGCTTCGTTAAAGACATTTAAGGAATAATCCACCTCAAACGGCCAATTCACATCAACAGCGCGCATTATTTCCAACTCGCCAAGATTCGAAATCATCAGTTTCGGTTTTTCTTCCCACTCCACCGCCTTTTGCAGATCCAGCAAAAGACTTGCACTCTGTGCCTGATTTAAAATACGTGGTAAACGCCAAACACAATCAATTCCCTGCTTCCTGCAGATCTCGAAACTACTCCGAATCTCCTCCAGCGAAAAACCGCGCCGAGAGCGCCAATGTTCCCCTCCGATAAGCACTCGATTAGCGCCCGCCTTTAGGGCGGCTAGGAGCGTTTCTTTATCACTTACCGCCACAGAAATTTGGGGGATGACGCTACCAACTCTACCCATTGCGCTTGCCCGTTCTTCGGCCTGACGCTGTTTCCAGCGCTCTATTCTCTGCCTATACGTTTGGCGATCGACCTTAAGCCGGGGCGCTCCTTTTAGTAATTCTTCAACCGCTAAACGGCGCATTTCATTAAGGTCACTGACCGGCAGCATAATGCCCTCATCAATCTCCATATCCAACTTATCTAGCCAAAAGGGTGTTGTTCCTAATCGCCCTAACTGCTGGACAGCATAATCCAACGTCAGCGGCCTTTTCAACGCTTTTTGAGCCGCACTCGCCGAAAAAACGGTAACCCTACGCTCGCTCTCCATGACCTCTAAGCACAAGTTATCTCCTACCTGCCCCGATAAACGCATGGTCAGCGGAGCTTTGCGTTGCTCCCGTCCCTCTTGAAAACTTTCTCGAGCCTTTTCCATCAACAAGGCATCATTGGTCTTGAAGATTCGGTCCCCTGGCTGGGCCATGCCAAAAAACTCGATCTGCACGGTTTCACCCTGAACTCCTCCCTCGACCTCTGTCTGTTCCTTCCAAATTGACCCCACCGTGATTCCTTCACGTCCACGACCTGTCCAAAATTCGATCCCATCACCAGGGTGTAATGCCGCCTCTAGTTTAAGAGATAATCGCCCTGGTTCTAGTCGAGCCACTCGCCCAAGACGCGTCCCTCGGTTATTCGGACGACTATAGCTCATAAGTTCTGCACCGAGATTTTCTCTGAAGTACCCGCTTGTAAAATCCCGATTGAAAACCTGTAACAATTCCTGATGTTCGCCCGGTGTAAGCAAGGCGCTAACTGCACTGCCTTCCAGCGGATCTTCCATCCGCTTTATAGCTTGCCGATAGAGACGGATCACGGTTGCTACATATTCAGGGCGCTTCATCCTTCCCTCTACTTTAAGGGAACGAATACCGATTCGTTGCAACTCCGCTAGTTCCTCAGCTAAGTTTAAATCCCGAGGGCTTAACAAGTGTTCCCCCGTGTTTTTTTGTACTAAAAGGTTCTCCTGCTCCTCATTCACGAGCTGATACGTCATTCGACAAGGTTGCGCACACGTGCCACGGTTTCCACTCCGTCCCCCGATAAAGCTCGACATCAGACATTGTCCGGAATAACCAACACAAAGTGCGCCGTGCACAAACACTTCAAGATCAAGCGGCGTCTTTTCCGCAATCGTTTTCATCTCATCTGCTGAGGTCTCCCTTGCCAACACAACTCGGCAAAAGCCAAGCGTTTGCAGGTGCTGAACACCCCAACTTGTATTGACCGTCATTTGAGTGCTGGCATGAGTTTCCATTTCCGGAAGAATAGTATGGATTAACTCCGCGACTCCCACATCTTGCAAAATCACGGCATCGACACCGATTTCGTGCAGGGCGTAAAGATAGTCCAACAATTCCGGGAACTCTTGGTCGGCAATAAGAATATTTACGGTCAGATATACTTTAACCTGTCGTTCATGGGCATAACGAACCGCCTTATGCAGCTCTTCTAAGTCAAAATTCGCTGCACTCGCCCTAGCACTAAAGCTTTTCCCTCCGAGGTAAACTGCATCCGCGCCGTTTTCCACGGCCGCC
>JARLHU010000144.1 GCA_031292095.1 Desulfosporosinus sp. | reverse complement strand
TGGCGCAGGCCACGATAGGAACCAATTTCCATAAGACGCTTGATATTGAGGGAAACTTCGCGGCGCAGGTCGCCTTCAATCTTAAACTCTTTATCAATACACTCTCGAAGCTTGCTGACTTCGTCTTCTGACAAGTCACGCACTCTGACATCCGGGCTTACGCCCGTTTTAGCGAGGATCTTATGTGAAGTCGGTAGCCCAATTCCAAAAATATAGGTTAAGGCAACCTCTAAACGTTTCTCGCGCGGTAAGTCAACTCCAGCGATACGTGCCATCTAAAATTTACACCTCCAACTATTTAAGTTCTGTATCAATATAAAATCGGTGCATTGAAGTTTATACTCCAATCAGCCGCGCAACCGAAACTCTTAGCCTTGTCTTTGCTTGTGTTTCGGGTTTTCACAAATGACCATGACTATACCATGGCGACGAATAATTTTACATTTTTCACAGATCTTTTTAACAGAAGGCTTTACTTTCACCGTAATCCCTCCCTTTGGTCTTACTTAAACCTGTATGTGATTCGTCCTCTTGACAAGTCGTAGGGGGAAAGCTCCACCGTAACTCGATCTCCTGGAAGAATCCGGATAAAGTTCATGCGAATCTTCCCTGAAACATGTGCCAAAACCTTGTGTCCATTCGCTAACTCAACTTGGAACATAGCGTTCGGCAGTGGCTCCAAGACTTTACCTTCAACTTCAATAACATCCTCTTTTGACATCAATTACCCCTCCTCTGACAATCCTCTGGCACGTACCTAACATCGAGTTAGAATTTCCAGGCCATTTTCCGTAATCGCAACCGTGTGTTCGAAATGGGCCGATGCCCGGTTATCCTTCGTCACTACAGTCCAGTGATCCTTTAACGTCTGCACTTCATACGTACCCATGTTCACCATGGGCTCAATAGCCAAGGCCATACCTACCTCGAGTCGTGGTCCCCGGCCGGGTTTGCCAAAATTCGGGATCTGAGGATCCTCATGCATGGCTCTACCAATCCCGTGCCCAACATAATCACGCACCACGGAAAAACCGTTAGCTTCTACGTGCGTTTGGACCGCATAAGAGACGTCATAAAGACGATTACCTATCTTAGCCTGCGCAATACCCAACATCAGGGACTCTTCAGTCACCCTTAATAGTTTCTGGAGATCTTGACCTACTTCTCCGATAGGTAAGGTCACAGCTGCATCACCAAAATACCCGTCTATGACCGCACCACAATCTATACTAATAATATCCCCAGAATTCAAACACCTTAAACCGGGTATTCCATGAACTACTTGTTCATTTACAGAGGTACAGAGCGTTGCCGGGAAACCATTGTACCCTTTAAACGCCGGTATAGCCCCCTGCGCGCGGATATATTCCTCAGCCATGCGATCCAATTCGATGGTTGTGACACCGGGCTTTGCGAGCTCACGCATAAGTGCAAGGGTTTCACCGACGATTCGACCCGCATTGCGCATCCGGTTCAATTGGTTCGCATTTTTTAGCTCGATCATGTCGTTTAGACCAAGGCCTGAAGGATATCCTGGAATACCTTATCAATGGGTTGGTCCCCGTTAATGAGCTTAACCAATCCTTTTTCCTGATAGAAAGCAATCAACGGTTCTGTTTGCTTATTATAGACGCTCAAACGATTCTCGGCCGTTTCAACAGTGTCATCTGAACGCTGATATAACTCTCCTCCACATTGACAAACCCCTTCTTTTTCAGGTTTGTTGAAAACCATATGATAGGAGGCTCCACACGTCCGACAGATCCGTCGTCCAGTTAAACGAGGGATTAAAACCTCATGCGCGACTTCAATATTAACTACAGCATCGAGTTTCATACCAAGACTATCCAAAATACCAGCTAAGGCACTGCCTTGAGCTAAAGTTCGTGGGAACCCATCAAGCAGAAATCCGGCAGCACAATCCGGCATGGCTAAACGATCCGCTACAATCCCGATGGTTACTTCATCAGGAACCAGTCCCCCGGCATCCATAAACGATTTAGCCTTTAGACCCATAGCTGTTCCCTCTTTGATTGCGGCTCTGAACATATCTCCTGTGGAAATATGTGGAATTTTAAATTTCTCTACCAAAGGACTTGCTTGTGTTCCTTTACCTGCTCCAGGGCCACCCATTAATATTAATCTCATAACTCTTCCTCCTTTATTTCATAAAACCTTGATAATGCCTCGACATAAGTTGGGATTCAATTTGTTTCATCGTCTCGAGCGCAACCCCAACCACAATTAGTAGGGATGTACCACCAAAATAGATGTTCTTGAGTCCAGTGAGTCCAATAACTAGTGTCGGTAGGACTGCGATCAAAGCTAGAAATAAACCACCGGCTAGCGTAATCCGACTCAATATTTTAGACAAATATTCAGCCGTTGGGCGCCCAGGACGAAGGCCCGGAATAAATCCGCCATACTTCTTCAGGTTATCAGCTACATCAATCGGATTAAACGTAACCGCTGTATAGAAGTAAGTAAAGAATATAATGAGCACACCATAGACCAGTAAATAAGGAATCGACTTGAGGGTACCATTCATACTAAACCAGGTGGTCACAAATCTTGCGAAGGCAGACGTTGGTATCCAGGATGCAATCGTCTGGGGGAAAGCGAGTAAGGATATCGCAAAAATAACAGGAATTACCCCCGCTTGGTTCACTTTCAGGGGGATATGACTGCTTTGCCCGCCATATACCCGCCGCCCAACTACCCGTTTTGCATATTGGACCGACACACGTCGTTGTCCTTCTTGAACATAAATGACCCCTGCGGTAATGAACGCCACGATGATAAACAATCCAATGATAGAAAAAATGCTGATCTCATGAACTATGAACATAGCCCATAGAGAGCTTATTGCACCTGGGATACGCGAAACTATTCCAGCAAAGATGATCAGCGAAATGCCATTTCCAATTCCTTTTTCCGTGATTGCCTCACCAAGCCACATTAGGAATGCAGTTCCGGCTGTCAAAATGAGTGCAACTAGGAAATAGATTGGCCATCTCAAGCCAGGGCTAGGGATTGTTAAAGAGGCACGAATTCCATAAGTCAAGCCGAAGGCTTGAATAAAGCCCAAGCCCACCGTGCCATACCGAGTATACTGTGTAATTTTTTTCCGTCCATAGTCACCCTCTTTGGACAACCGTTCTAACGAGGGGAGAACAATTGTCAGAAGCTGAAGAATAATGGACGCTGTAACATAGGGCGTAATACTTAAGGCAAAAACCGTCAGATTCTTAAAGGAACCTCCGGAGAGTGTGTCCATAAAATCAAACATACCCCCGGAACCCAACATCTTCTTCAATACGGCATGATCGACAAAGGGGATCGGAATATGTGCTCCAATACGAAAGATTAGAAACATCAACAGGGTATAACCGATTTTTTTCCTGAGATCCGCTACATTCCACGCATTCTTCAGGGAATCGACGATCATCCTATTCCACCTCTACTTTTCCACCCGCCGCAACAATCTTCTTTGCCGCGGCTGGGCTGACTTTGTCAATTTTGACAGTCAGTGCTTTGGTCAATTCACCCGTTGCTAGAATCTTGACGCCATCTTTTACAGCTTTAATGAGGCCGCTTTCCAAGAGGCTTTCGATCGTAATTTCAGTGCCGTTCTCAAAACGTTCCAAATCACGAACATTCAAGGCAACAATCTCTTTTCTGGAGATATTATTAAAACCGCGCTTAGGCATCCTGCGGAACAGTGGATTTTGTCCGCCTTCAAAACCTGGCCGAACACCGCCGCCCGCTCGCGAGTTTTGTCCTTTGTGTCCTTTACCGGAAGTTTTACCATGTCCGGAACCGACTCCACGACCCAACCGCTTGGGTGCATGTGTTGATCCTTCAGCAGGCTTTAGTTCATGCAATTTCATGCTCGCCCACACCTCCTTCTATTGAGCTTGTGTTTCTACAGTAACCAAGTGCATGCATTTATGAACCATCCCTAGAATCCCAGGGGTGTCTTCATGAACTGCACTTGATCCAACTTTACCTAAGCCAAGTGCTTGCAACACTTTGTGTTGTGCTTTGGAATAACCAATCGGACTCTTTGTTAGTGTCACTTTTACTTTCATGACCAACCCTCCTTAACCTAGAATTTCTCCTACGGTCTTCCCTCGGAGTTTGGCAATCTCTTCCGGTCGCTTGAGAGATTTTAACGCCGCCATCGTCGCATTGACCATATTATGCGCGTTCGCCGAGCCTAGAGACTTCGTCAAAATATCATGAACTCCGGCAACTTCGAGTACTGCCCGA
>JARLHU010000143.1 GCA_031292095.1 Desulfosporosinus sp. | reverse complement strand
TCAGGGCAAACGTAGGCTAAGGGCCTTGCGGCCCTCGCCCCCGAACCGTGCTTGCATCTTATAGAAGCACACGGCTCTCCATCAGTAATTAGCATATTTTCTTTACTCATGATATAAAGCCCTATCTGGGCGCAGCCTACCGGGGTGGCTGTCTTGTAAACATGTACGTAGGGATATATGACGGATCACAGGAACCCTACATGTCCATGAAACTTGAACATACAGATATAGCAAGGTCGCCAACTGATGAAGTGTTAGAAGGATTAGCAAATCTCAAAGAATATAAAAATTGATCTAATACCTGTATTTAACAATTCCGAAGACCAAACTGCTCGTATGATCGGTCCAACCTGTTCTAACGCAACATATAAACCAGTCCCCCGGCAGTACCCGGCGGCTTCGGGAAAGGGTTGTTAGAGGATTGGTCGTCTTAGGTGAGGTGGGGAATATAAAAAGCCACCTACTTGATGAAGCCAGGCGGCCTTTAATACTAAAATTGTGGATAAGTGTGTGGGCAACAAGGCTAAAACATGTGGATAAGTGGGAAAAAATGTGGATAAACCGATCCGAAGAATATTGAATTCCCCCGCTCTCAATGAAGCAGTCCAATCACCCGGCGGCTTTGAATGGCGGTGCATGATAAAGCCTCTAAACCAAATTGAGGCTCTGGTTCTAAAGTTTTATATCGTCATGCCAAGGATCCCTCTCGCGTTGTTTCGATAGCGTAGGAGGGCTTTTATTTTGCTGGTTATTTTAATATTACTATTAATAATAGCAAAACTTAACGAAGGACTATCATAGTAAATATTGATTGCGTCCATATGTCTGAGATATGGACTTGGTGTGAAACAAATGGTAATCTAAGTTTACGAATATTGTCATAAAAAAGAAAATATGTCGTAACGAGTAACTAGCGATGCTAAAAGTTAACAGTATTGCTTCATGTATCACAACGGGCCAAGGTAGCAAAAGCCACGAAGGGTTAGCATAGCATCCAGAGGGACTTATGACTTGTAATGATCGGTATGAAGATTATAGTCCATTTGGCTAAATTTATGAAATTGCTAAATTTGAATATCGCGTCTGCTTATGTCAATAAAAAAGCAGCCTCGTAAGAAATTTAGTCATAAGTTTTATAACAAAATCCTGAAAAGCAATATCTCAAGATTAGGTGTGGCAGAAAACAATAAATACTGAAAGGTGGAGTTCGTATGTTCAGCTTCGGAATCAGTAAATATGACAAATTCTTGCTAAGTTCCTTGTCTGTACGAAAGTGGATGGGAGGCGCAACTTTGGCAGGTTTACTTTTGGTAAGTAGCCTTCCGGTTTTGGCTTCAGCACAACCTGCACCCATCTGCAGTTCAGGGAAGCCAATTCTCGCGGTCTCAACCATAGTACCAACTGGAACCTATATAAATATTGTTCGTAAACAATTGTCATGGACAGCTAGTCTTGTGAAGACCGGTACGGGAATTGCTTCCGCATCGGAAAAACCCGTCGTAATTCAAAGTCACCCAATCGCAGATGTTGCTCACTCCATGAATACAACACATGCTATGAAATCCATAATAGATAATACGAGGCTTATGAAATTACCAGTAGCATCTAAAAAACTAGTTTCTAGATCAAATAGTTCTGAGATTGCGGAACGCGCACTGAGCTTACTAGGAGTTCCATACATATTTGGCGGAACAAGCCGCCATGGCTTTGATTGTTCGGGATATTCTCAATATGTATTAGGGTTTTCCGGTATTTCCTTGCCGAGAACTGCTTCTGAACAATTCAACGTGGGATCCTCAGTAAGCCGAGGGCAACTTCAACCGGGCGATTTGGTATTCTTTACGACGTATGCTCCGGGAGCGTCCCACGTCGGCGTATATATAGGCGGTGGACATTTTGTTGCTGCTTCCAATAGTGGCGTAAGTATTTCAGATCTAGATAGTAGCTATTACGCGAGCCGTTATCTTGGTGCTCGTCGCGTATGCTAGTATTGTATCGTAGTTTCATATCATCGTGTGAATTAAACCGTTTTAACTCTCCGAAAAACAAAATATTTCATAGAGAAGTAACTTGCTATTGATGGTATGACCATCGAGAAAACCTTAGAAATATTTTGAATCAGCCATACAGATAATCGAAACGAGGCTAAAAAATGTATGCCCCCTAAAAAAGCTGAATTACTAATTATTAAGATAACCCCAGCTTGTATAAAAAAAATAATTTTTTCGTGAAGATCTTTATGGGAATGATGCCGGAAAGCAACGCGAGAATTCCAAATATAACTATTAACCATAGATAAAAGATAGGCTACTGTATTAAAGATAATTAGTTTTGTCTCGTTAGTGGTCGGCCAAAAAAATAACAAAATATTCAAAAAGCCAAGATTAATGAGAGCGTTGAGGCTTCCTATGAGAATAAACTGTAGGTATTGCCTCTGCGGGAAGTTTTTCAGCGGTATCCCGGTTAAAGATAAATCATCGTCCATTTATCACACCCCCTTATTGAAAAGAATATACTTCAATCTTTAGAAAGCTGTTAAGAGGGTGTGGCTATACTATTAAGATTCTGGGATACGAAGATAGGCTCAGCAGTAAATTCTGCTGAGCCTATCTTTCTTTATTATTGAACTGCATCTTTAAGTGTCTTTCCGGCTTTAAAACCAGGAACTTTCGAGGCTGGAATTGTGATACTTTCTTTGGTTTGCAGATTTCTTCCTATACGTTCTGCTCGTTCTTTTACTTCGAACGTACCAAAACCAACAAGTTGAACCTTTTCGTTTGCAGCCAATGATTCCTCAATTACCTTAAAACTTGTGTAACCACTTTTTCGGCATCTTTTTTGGACATATCCACCTTCTCTGCAACCGCGGAGACTAGATCTGATTTGTTCAAAAGTTATTTATACCCAGTTAGAAAAGGTGATTAAGGAATACTTAGACAGATGTTTTGAAGCCAGGCGGCATTCAAGACTAAAACTGTGGATAAGTCTGTGCATAACTGGGCTAAAACTGTGAATAAACGAGAATTGATGTGGATAAACCGATCCGAAGAAAGTTTAATTTCACTGCTCCCAATATACACTGATCCGTCACCCAGCGGCTTTGAATGGTGTCTTGGGTGAGGTGGGGGTATGAAAAACAGGTTCAGTGGTATAACTTCGCTGGGCCTATTTTTTATTATATAGGTTAACATATTCTTCATATGAAGTTAATGGAATGGTTTATCATCCTTAAAAGCCAAGAACAATTCCGCACCCGATGGAGACTTTACGTGAATTAGATAGGTTACAGTATAACTTTTGCTTCCTTTCATTCCGCTTTCTGTTCCGGTCACACCCGGCGGCTTCCGGAGTGTTGGAGGATTGTATGGCTGGTAAAATCGACATGGTGATCACCAAATCCATTAGTCGATTTACTCGGAATACACTCGATACTTTGCAATATGTACGCCAACTCAAAGAGAAGAATATTGCAATATTTTTTGAGAAAGAGTGCGTCAACACGCTCGATTCCAAGGGTGAGTTTCTGATTACATTGCTCGGGAGTTTGGCACAGGAGGAAAGTTCAAATATATCGCAAATTACAAGGATGGGGATTGCCTACCGCTTTCAGGAGGGGAAGGTCATTGTTAATCACAATAGATTCCTTGGTTATACGAAAGACGAAAATGGCGAGCTGGTTATCGTGGCAGAGGAGGCAGAGGTTATTCGTCGGATTTATAGAGAGTTCCTGGAGGGTAGGTCTGACTTGAAGATCGCTAAAGGCTTAGAACACGATGGTATAATTACTGGTGCTGGAAAGGCAACATGGTGGGCAAGCACTGTAAAGTCAATATTAAAGAACGAAAAATATATGGGTGAGGCTCTGCTTCAAAAGACTCATACGGTTGACTTCTTGACAAAGAAACGGGTGAAAAATAATGGGATTGTTCAGCAATACTACGTGGAGGACTGGCACCCAGCAATTATCAATAAGGAAGAGTTTGCGGAGGTACAGGCTGAGTTTGAAAGACGATCGAATATGCGGGGATATTCACGGACGGGCAAAAGTGCCTTTACGAGCGAATATGCATTCTCAGGGAAGCTCTTCTGCCAAAACTGCGGTTCAAAGTTTAGAAGAGCATCTTGGGGCACTGGGAAAAATAAGCAGTATGTGTGGCGATGTATTAATCGAGAACAAAACGGAATTGATAAATGCAGCACAAAAACGGTCAAGGAGAAGGATTTAGAACAGGCCTTCGTACAGGTTATGAACAGAGAGCAGGGAGTTAAGGTTACTAAATTTGATGAGGAAATATTTCGTAGGCTGATTGAGAAGGTCAAGGTACAGTCGATGGTCGAAGCGGTGTTTGTGTTTAAGACGGGGGTTGAAGTGAGGGCAATATTTTAAGGTGAAAGGCCGGTCAAGCTGCATTAGCCTAGACGATGCCAGAACTAAAAGCTATAAGATATCTGGCAAATAAATGAAATTTTGGTAATGTCTCTAGGTCGGTAGTTTGCTTGGGCCCCAGAAATTACGGTTATGACAAATAACACCAGCAAGTCCAAAAAGGACGCTGGTGCTATTTATGTTGAACGTTTTGAAAAAGTCGTCCCGTTTGGCAGCGGCATGAGGGTCTGATTGGTATTAATAAAGTGAGGCCACTAATTATAACTGGTATACCCCTTTTGATAAATTTAATAAAAGTAGGCATATTAATAGACAAGTTCTTATCACAGGTAAGGGGGGCTCACCAATAAAGTTAAAGTCGTTGCTTAAAAAGACTCTTGGCTTTTCCGGAGAAAAATTGTTAAAAAAGCCAGCCCAAGCGCCCCCGGAAAAACACCCACTAGCAACTTCTCTCGAACAAAATTTAACGGAATTACAAAAAATCTTTGATTTATGCGCAGATATAGTCTTTAGAAAGTTCACGCTTAATTGTGAACCGTCCATAAATGCTGTCGCGGTATATACCGATAGTATGATTGATGAAAAAATTGGTAGCGAGACTATTCTAAAAGCCATCATGCAAGAGACCACCTCTTTGCCAGATAATGTACAGATCACAAAATCGAATGCCCATCAGATACTCCAAGATCGCTTGTTGACCACAATGAGCACAAAAGACACCAACGACTTTCTCGAATTGGTGGATTTTGTTCTTAAAGGGGGAGTTGCAATCGTAATCGATGGTTCGCCCCGTGCCCTTATTTGTTTTGTCGGTGGCTCTCCAGGTAGGTCAATTGAGGAACCAGTAACAGAACCTGTCGTAAGAGGTCCCAGAGACGGCTTTGTAGAAGATTACAAAACTAATCTATCCTTAATACGCAGGAGGATAAAATCCAGTAGGTTAAAAGTTGAGTTACTCGAAGTTGGAGCTATTAGCAAAACTACCGTGGCCCTTTGTTACATCAAGGGTATTGTATCGTCAGAAAGAGGTCGCATACGGCAGCATATCCTTGAAACCATCAAGACATCTTTCTATGGCAATAACCCTCGCGAACAGCAGCATGCCGAGCAGGTGAGTGAACTCAGCGTTAAGCTAGGGGAAGCGCTCAAACTTAGTTCGGAACGGCTTCGTGAGCTGCAGATTGCCAGCAATCTGCATGATATTGGCAAGATAACTATTAAAAAGACAACACTTGAGAAAACCCAACCGTTAAGTCCTGACGAGTGGCAAGAAATCAAAAGACATGCAGAGAATGGATATAAGATTCTCAGTTCAGTCAACAAGTATGCAGGTTTGGCAGAATTCGTTTTAGCTCACCATGAGTGTTATGATGGCACAGGCTATCCCGCTGGTCTCAAGGGCGATGGCATTCCCTTAGCGGCGAGAATTATTGCCACTGCTGAGGCATACATCTACATGACAAGTGATTGGCCTTACCGCAGTCGAAAGAGCGTAGCAGAAGCCATTTATGAAATAAAAATGCAAGCCGGAAAACAGTTTGACCCTGTGATTGTGGACGTTTTACAAACTATACTTAATGAATAGTGTAATACGTAGTATTAAATCGCTTTTATTAAAATTACTCTATTTCTAATTTTTTGCGCAACTGTATGTAAACTTTCTTTTTACATTGATATTGGTATTGCGCTTTTTCATTTGTGGCTCTCACTGGACCATCAAGGCAAAGTGGTAAGTTATGACTTTGAAAAAGATGCCGCGCCCAGCTGGTATGAATTCATGGCGAAAGTCAAAATTATTTAGAGTATTCAATTTAAGGTATGTTCTGGATGGGATGGAGCTTCAATTTATCTCATCAAAGAAATTGAAACAATAGTCGTTTGTTTAGATTCTTAATAATATTGTCTAATTGTTGCGTACTTAGTTCAGAATACGGAACTGTACAATCAAATAATATCAACGGGCATAATCTAAGGGCCATCTCTAGGTCATCGATTTCTTTGATCGGGACCTCACCTTGGAAAACTTCAATTACACACCCATCAAACGCCACAGGATCATTTTAGAATGGGGAAGGGTATAACGGCTTAGAGGGGAACAGTATATGCAAGAAATACACCTAGCAGATAAGTTCTGCTAGGTGTATTTCTTAGCCTTTATTGAATTAAGTCTAACCATTACTTTATAGATATGAAAAATCCAAAATTTTATATACATTCCTTCCATTATTTTGCGAAGATATGATTTCCGATTTGTTTAATCTCTTGCAGTGACCAAAGGAATTTATTGGTCGTTTTGGCTGGATTAAAAAAGAATAGTGCTCCTCCAGAAGGGTCCACACCACTTTCCGCCTCTTGAGCGGCACGTATGGCGGACGCTGATGGAGGCAAATTAATTTGTCCGTCACTCACGCTTGTAAAGGCTTG
>JARLHU010000142.1 GCA_031292095.1 Desulfosporosinus sp. | reverse complement strand
ATGTCTCCGGTGAACCTGTTAGAGCAGGATCACGTTATATGGAGACATCTTTTTCCTTTACTATGATATGGTCATTATATCTGGCAATTTTCTGTCAGGCAATCCCGTCAGCTTTTGGACTGTTTGCGCTAGCGCAAACAACTAAAGCTAAAATATGGAAAGAGAAAGAGAAATTGTAGATAAAAAAAGTAAATTTATAGTACTAAATATACTCATTGCAATCGCAATTTCAATTTCAGTACTACTAATTATCAGCTCTAATCTCAATATATTTTTTATGGGGAATATACCTACATTCAGTACTGCAGTAGTAGCCGTAGTCTTTTTAGTAGTTTGGCTATTCTACGGAATGGTTATGGGATATATGAAGAAAAAGAAATTTATCAAATTTATATCATTCTATTGGGAATTAGTGGTTCAATTGCTTATTTTATTTTACCTATTGGAAAACTAGCAATTTTAGCTATTCCTGTAATGATACTTACCTTAGCTCCGACTTATGGGCTTAAATATTTCATAAATACAGGCTCACATGAAGCTTTTTATGGGGTAATGTGTATAATCTTATCTTGGTTAGCAGGCGCTATCGGGTACTTGCTTGGGTATCTGCTAAAGAAATTAAGGGTTAGAGTGTTATCGAATCAATAAATATGTCGCATCATTCTTATGTTGAGACGCATCTGTAAAATTATGTGCAACTCAAAGGTTATGGCTTTGATTAAGCTAATAAAGGAAAGTAGAGGTTTTGTCATCATGAATATGAATGACGCTTTAAAAATTGCAGTCGCATTATCAATAAGTGCAGTGATTATGAAGATTATTATGAATGTAATATATCATTTTGGTATAGATTTTGTAGGATTTTTTGAGAATTTATGGAAGAAGATAAAAGGAACTAAATAGATTGTATTTAAAATCTCAAGAAGTTGATTAACCTTTAGAATGACATACATCAGTAAATTTTAGCATGTCGTTGTGAACTAGTGATATTACGCATCATTCTGATAATGTGCAGTAGTCTGGACTAAGAGCATTTAACGAAAGATCAATTACCAGCCCTCTAAAAACAATTAACTTGCAATCCACCCCACACAGAGCTAACATCACTACACCGAGACAATATCTCGGGTGTAGCGATGTTTTTTTATTAGAAATATGTTCCAGCATCCTACAGAAAGGAGTCACATATGAAAAAAATACGAACAATTCAAGCAGCATTTCTTGAAGAAAAGGAACTTAAAGTTTGCGCGTACGTTAGGGTTTCTACTGATCAGACCGAGCAGAAAAATAGTTTCTCAGCGCAAATGGAACATTACACCGCTTACATCAAAAACAATCCAGCATGGAACTTTGCCGGAATTTACGCTGATCAAGCCCTATCTGGTAAAAACGCAGCCAAACGACCAGAGTTCATGCGGATGGTAACCGATGCCGAGAATAAGAAATTTGATCTCATCATCACAAAGTCCATTAGCCGCTTTGCTCGGAATACGTCCGACTGTCTGGAAACTGTAAGAAAGCTTAAACCCCTTGGAATAAATATTTTCTTTGAAAAGGAAAACATAAATACCCTAAACGCCGAGAGTGAGCTAATGCTATCCATTCTAAGCTCGGTGGCCGAGGAAGAGTTGAACTCCATATCTCAAAACATGCACTGGGCCTACCAACGTCGCTTCAAGCAGGGTAAGGTCATGATCAATGCTACAAGATTTTTGGGGTACGACAAGGATCGGAACGGAAACCTGATTATCAACGAAGAGCAAGCCGCGATTGTCAGGCGGATATTTAAGGATTACCTTTCAGGATTGGGTATTTCGCTGATAGCCAAAGGACTTGACGGTATTAAAACCATTTCCGGGAAGGTAAAATGGGCCGAGTCAACGGTGAGAGATATCATAAAGAATGAAAAGTATGTTGGGGATGCGCTTCTTCAGAAGACGATCACTAAAGATTTTAAGAAGAAGAGAAACAAAGGTGAGGTTCCAATGTACTATGTGAAGGACACCCATCCAGCCATAGTATCAAGAAAGGATTTTGAGAAGGCCCAGGAATTGATGGTGGAGAGAGCCAAGTCCAAAGGGAATACGGAGGGCAACCGAGAGAAATACCTTAAACGGTACGCCTTCACCAGTACCATCGAATGTGGCCATTGTGGCAAATCCTATAAACGACATTTGGATAATTGCGGGAATGTTGCAGAGTCGGTTTGTTGGGTGTGTAGTACCTATATAATAGGAAGGAAAATTTCATGTAATGTCGGCAGGGTCAAAGAAGAGACTATAAAAGGCCTGTTCGTGAGGGTGTTCAATCGGCTTTATTGTGATCGGACCAAGATGTTAGGCGAATATAAGACAAAGTTGGAACTTGAAAAATTTATGGAGATTGACCATGAGCGCATCGAGAAGTTGGATGAAGAGATTGAAAGTCTCATTCAACAAGAACGAGCGCTCTTTTTAATAGAAGAAAATGCCGACCTGAAAACAGAACACGATGAACTGGTCCGGAAACTTATCCAACTCCAAAAGGAACGGGCCACATGGATGGCAGAACTGGCAAAGCGAGACAGCCGCATCGCCAGAACATTAGAATTTGAAGCCATTCTCGAATCCCTAAGCGGCACAATTTTAGAGTTCAGCGAAGATTTATATACCGCGATCATCGAAAAGATAGTAGTAAAGGAACGCACCAATTTAGAGTTTCATTTGAAAAACGGCCTTCGTTTTGAGGAGCATTACACCTTAAAACGAGGCCGTGATTTATTTTAGGGAGGTTTTTGAAAATGGCGAATGTAACAGTGATTCCAGCAAAGCCGAGACAAGAATTACAGGGACTTGAGGCAACATCAAAGCTTAGGGTTTGCGCGTATTGTCGCGTGTCGACCGATAATGAGGAGCAATTATCAAGCTATGAGGCTCAGGTCTCACACTACACAGACTATATAAAACGTAATCAAGATTGGGCCTTCGGTGGAATCTTTGCTGACGAAGGTATCAGCGGCACCAATACTAAGAAACGCGTGGAGTTCAACCGAATGATTGATGATTGTATGGCTGGCAAAATCGACATGGTGATCACCAAATCCATCAGTCGATTTGCCAGAAATACACTGGATACTTTGCAATATGTAAGACAGTTAAAAGAAAAGGGGATCGCTATATTTTTTGAAAAGGAGAACGTGAACACCCTTGATTCCAAGGGGGAGTTCCTGATTACATTGCTCGGAAGTTTGGCTCAAGAAGAAAGTAATTCGTTATCACAGGCCACTCGCATGGGGATTGCATACCGTTTTCAGGAGGGTAAGGTCATTGTTAATCACAATAGGTTTCTTGGCTATACGAAAGATGAAAATGGTGAGTTGGTCATAGTGCCAGAGGAGGCTGAAATAATAAATAGGATCTATCGAGAGTTCCTTGAGGGGAAGAGTCCCTATAAAATAGCAACCAATTTACAAAGGGATGGTATAATCACAGGCTCAGGTGGTTCCCGCTGGTATGATAGCACCGTCAATAAGATTTTGAAGAACGAGAAGTATATGGGCGAGGCATTACTTCAAAAAACCTTCACAGTGGATTTCTTGAGTAAAAGGAGGGTTAAGAACAATGGGCACGCCGCTCAGTATTATGTTGAGAACAGCCACCCGCCGATTGTTTCCAAGGAGGAATTCGCAGCGGTACAGATTGAATTTGAAAGACGAGCGAATATGCGCGGTTATTCTAAAACAGGTAAGAGCAAGTTTACAAGTGACTATGCCTTTTCGGGGAAGCTATTCTGTGGGAATTGTGGTAGTAAATTCCGTAGGACCAAATGGGGGAAGGGGAAGAATGAGCAGATAGTTTGGATATGTATCAACCATCAAATAACTGGAGCCTGTGATATGAAGACGGTTAAGGAGAAAGCAGTTGAGCAGGCTTTCTTACGGGTTATGAACAGACTTATTGGTGGTAAAGACACCTTTAAGAGTGAGGGGAATGCGAGTGAGGTGAGCCAATCAGCCATTGAGGACATCGATGCCAGATTAACGGAACTTCAGCAGGAATTGATGAACTTGGTGCAAAAGACGGGGGGGGGATAATAAGGACTATACAACTATAGCCGCTGAGATTGAAATATTACGAGATAATAAACAGAGGTTGAAGGCTGACGAAGTTAAGAGGGTGTGGAGGGATAGAAAGGGAGAAGATTTCAAAGCGTATCTGGCAGCGCAGGATTCGCAGCTTGATAAGTTTGATGAGAATTTATTCCGAAGATTGATTGAAAAGGTCAAGGTTCAGTCGATGCTTGAGGTTGTGTTTGTATTAAAGTCGGGCGTTGAGGTGACGGCGGTGTTGTGAGGTAATAACTAAAATCAGAATGTATAGTACAAAAGCGTCCTGTTTCGAAAGGACGCTTTAAGGTCTCATAAATGCTTTCCTGCCACTGATATTAGTATATGCAACTTGTTCTTGCGGGGTTTAATCAAAAAGGAGTGTAAAAGCTCATACGCAAAGCAAGAATTGTTCAGTTTGAGAGCAATTGAAGGGGCGTGAAATTGGAGAGTTTTAGTTTTGTCGATCGGATATTGAGGTAGATGAGAATAAAAAAATATTAAGAAAAACTGTGGGAACCTAAGCCCTCTATGTAAAGATAGGATATTTAGCATAGAGGGCTTTCTGAATATACACCTTATTTTTTTAACGATGCGACATAATCTCCAATATCTTTTATCTGGGTGTCAGTAAGGTTGCCAGCAAAAGCAGGCATTTTGCCTTGGCCCTTTTTGATAATAGCTTGAACCTTTGAAGAATTATTCTTCCACTCATCAGTATTTATAGCAGGCCCGGCGCTCCCCCCAGCTCCATTAATGCCGTGACATCCCACGCAATTTGTTGTATACAAAGCTGCACCGCCTACTTGGGTTGCAGTGGGTGCTGTGCCCGCAGGCGGATTTGTAGTGGGCGGCGTTTGCGTAGGAGTTTGAGAAGTGGGTGGAGCAGAAGGGGTAGATGGAACGGCTGGAGTGGGTTGTTGTTTACTGCACCCTACCAAGAGCAAAAGACATAGAAAAGGAATTACAGCGATTGATTTCCGTCGACTCATATGTATTATTCCTCCTAATCGTAATCTGTATTTAAAATGCACATATACGTTGCCAAATATTCTTGAAAATCAAAGTATATAGAAATTGCCAAAGTGCAAAATCAAAGTACCTAGTAATTGTTTCTTAAGTTTCGGTCGCGACCGAGCATAGGTCGTGTAATTTAACGGGTGGAAATCCCGTTTTGTACCACGTGAATATCCGACTTCCTACCTATAGTATGACATTCTCCCTTAATCGGCTGTTGTCATACTCTCTTACGAAAGAACGAGTAGGATATCCCGAGTGGCAGTGTAATCATTGTATATCATGCCTGACGCTTCAAGCCTGGTTGAAGCGCCAGAGATTTCGGGATAGTTAAACGATAATTATGAATTACGAGTCAGGATCAGACCGAGTAGCCACGTCGGAAGTGGCCGACAGGGGATTTGTAATATTAATAGCTTTCTATAGGTTCCAAAATGACAATCATCCCCCAAATACCTAAATCGCTGAATAGAAGTGGGGCTAACCATGGTGCTTGATAGAAAAGACTATTCCAACTCCAAGCATTGGACAAATCTGAGGAAATATGGAAGAAAAAACCCAGGAGCCCTATGATAAAACAGAGTATCATAGTTACTGTCAGCAATGTGATGGATGCCGTATCAGTACTCGGAGTAAAGACTTGCATTAAGCATACCATAGCTCCAAAGAGACCAATAATAATGGGAACCCAAGTTAATAAATTGGTAAAACTTGTTTGAGCATGTTCAAAAAATGCGTCTAGTCCCGTGGTAAAAAACCAAAATGATATCGCCAGGAGAAGTTGGCGTGTCTTAACAGACAGTATATTTTTGCTAGAGTTGTTAGCCAACGGTTTGTCCTTTTGAGCTATGATCACGCCTATAATACCTGTGCCGACAAAAGCAAGCGGAGCAAATACAGGGTTGTTTCCACCGACTAAGTTGCTTAAAGTAAAAGAAGCTCTGTCCATCAACCCACTAATATGGAAAATAAATCCGAAAATACCGATCAAAACACCAATTGCATTAACCCACATGTGTAACTTCATAGACCAAGCTGATTTGTCTTTAAGAAATAGAATTAGACTCGTTACAATCGCAATGGGTGAAAAAATAATTGGAATCCACTCAAAGCTATTACTAAAATGGTTACCAATATGAGCAGTAGTTATGTCTAACAAAATTATAAGATAGTTGAGAGCCAGGAAAAGGGCAATAATACGTGTTTTGTTTACAGGTAAAGTTACTGTTTTTCCACTTAGCCAACGATAAGATGTACCAGAATTCATTTTATATGACATGATTTTTCCTCCCTCAGAACGAATCTTCAGATATAACTTAATTTTGGGAAATGACATAGTTTGCAATATTTGAAATTACACTATCAGCTAATTGCCCCTTAAATGCTGGCATTCTGCCTTTGCCTTGACTAATGATTTGAATGACTTTGTTAAGATTCTTACTACTCGGAACATTTTGATGACAACTGCTGCAATTCTGTATAAAATCTGTTTGGCCGATAATAGGTGCGCTATTAGTTGGGGAAGTAACACTCACTTTGCCCGGAGAGCTTGGGTTGGGAATACCCGCTTGTTTAGTTGATGGATTCAAAACAAGCCACGATAATAACATTATGAAACCTATAGTTACTCCAACCGAAATAATCATATTAAACCAAACTCTTGTCTTCATTTTTTCCCGGATACCCGGTACCCCTCCTTTTATGGATTGACTTATTCAATTCATTATATATTTTACCTTTACTTTTTAAAGTTTTAATAAATAATTTATGAAGTTTTGGTGAAGTTTTCAGTATAAACATGCGAATATCATTTTTTTTGCATATAATACATCTTGAGGTGTTTCGGTGATGTCAGACACAAAACCAAAGGTACTATTAGTCGATGATGAAGCTGGTTTAAGAGAACTTGTTCGGGTTTATCTAGAAAAATCCAATTTTGAGGTAACCGAAGCCGGCGACGGTTGGGAAGCTGAGCAAGCGCTGGAAGCGGAGCACTTCGACCTACTGATTCTGGATGTCATGATGCCTAAGCTCGATGGATTGACCCTTTGTAAGCGAATTCGATCAACCCGCAACGATTTGCCCATTTTACTTTTAACTGCCAAGGGAGAAGAGAATGATCGATTACTTGGATTTGAACACGGTGTTGACGATTATGTTGTAAAACCATTCAGTCCCCGGGAATTATGCGCCCGCGCCAAAGCTATGTTACGGCGTTCTGTAACATTACAGTTTCAACCCTCTGAAATTCGAGTCGCCCATCTCCTTATTGACCCAGTGAGCCACAGCGTAGAATGGTATGGAACTGAAATTTCTTTAACACCTAAGGAGTTCAAGCTTTTATATATACTGGCTAAATCTCCTCGCCAGGTTTTCTCCAGAGAACAAATTATGTCACAAGCTTGGGGAGAAGATTATTTTGCGGAACCCCGGATTGTTGATGTACACGTGAAAAATTTACGAGAAAAATTTAATGCCCTTCACCCTTTTCATCACCTCCAAACCATACGGGGAATTGGTTATCGTTTTGAGGTAAGCTCATGATATTTCGCAGTTTTGCAGGAAAGATATGGGTCATCATTGTTTCCTGGGTTTTTCTCGTGCTCCTTATTTTCGGGGGAATTCTTGCGAAGTCGACCCATGACTTTTACTATGGCTATGCGTCTGAAGAAAACGAAGAATTAACCGATACAGCGTTAAACATCTCTTCCTATTTATCTTCACTGCCTAATTTCCAAGCAGCAGCAGAACCCTTTAATCTTTTAGGAAGTATTTTTAAATATGATTTGATTGTTACAGATCTTGACGGAAACGTCATACTAGGGACACATCGCTTACAAGACTGGCATGGAGTTGTTATGCCTTCCCAAGATATGGCGCAATTAAAACAGGGAAGGAATGTCTCCTTCGAAGGCAATACTCCCTACGCTAGTCAACGAATCTTAAAGGTTGCAACCCCTGTTATTCGAGAGAAAAAAATTACGGGTGCCGTTTTTGTCCTAGAACCTTTGACTTATCTAGAGACGGTGGGGCAATCCGTCAATAGCTCGATCGGTTGGGGATTGGCTTTTTCTTTTTTATTATCTATTCCTTTAGGCCTGATTTTAGCCCGGCAAGTGGCCCACCCGGTTGTCGAAATGGACCGCGCCATAAAAGACATCGCCACTGGCAATTACACGCGTATTCTTCCTCGGAGTTCAACCGATGAGCTGGCTTCTCTGGGACAATCTGTCAATACGTTATCCGAAGAAATCCAGCATAAATTGTTGGAAATCACCCGCGAACGCCAACAACTTTCGAACATTTTGGCTAGTATTGATGACGGAGTCATTTCAATCTCACCGTCCAAAGAAATTGTCATGGCCAATCGGGTTGCTGTCCAACTCTTTGGCGGACCTCGAGCGAAGACGCGGATTACCCTTCAAGATCTACCAGAAGATTTACGTTCTCTACTTCAGAACTCTATCACCCAGCCCATCCCGCATTATGGAGAATTTAAAATCGATGACAGAGTTTTCCGTGTAGAAACCTCTCCCTTACTGACAGAGCAAGAGGGTCAGGGGTTAGTGGCCGTATGGCACGATGTGACAAAAGATCGTCAGATTGAGGGGTTACGGCGTGAATTTATTACCAATGTTTCACATGAACTTCGAACCCCTTTATCTTATCTGCAAGGGTACTCCGAAGCGCTCCTGGACGATATCATTCCTTCCAAGGAACAGCAACGGCGTTATTTGGAAACAATTTTGCGGGAAACGCTAAGACTGCGCCGCCTTGTCAATCACTTGCTGGATTTGGACCGAATTGAATACGGTGGAGCATTAGAACTCCCGCATGAAGCTGTTTTTGTCCCAGACCTTATTACAAGTATCAAAGAGCAAGTCACCCCAGCAGCAATGCAGAAACAAGTGACATTCTGCGTCGAGATGGACCCAAACCTTGCCCCAGTCGATTGTGGGACGGATCGGCTGAAGCAAATCCTTCTAAACCTCACAGACAATGCCCTTCGTTTCTCTCCCCAGGGTGGGGTAATCTGGATTGCTGCCAAAGATCATCACCCCTGGATTGAGATTACAGTCCACGACCAGGGGCCAGGCATACCCATGGAGGATCAGATGGTCATTTGGAATCGTTTTGAACGTGGACAACACCGACCTAAATCGGACAGTAGTGGCTCCGGTCTTGGTTTGGCGATCGTAAATAGTCTCGTTCAGGCGTACAAGGGGGAAGTCAGTTTAGTGAGTGATGTCGGAAAGGGAGCTCAGTTTACGGTCCGCTTAGTAAAATACAAAATAGAAGCACACTCATGACAATAGAGTAGGGGCGATTTACTCGCACCTACTCTATTTGTTTCTTCTTGGTGAATATTACTCGTTTATTGGGATTACTATGGTAACAGTTGGACAAATAATAATATTGAGACTTTCCTGCAGCTGAATCAAACAACTTAGATGTTGATTTACCGCTTACCGCATTATCAATATACTTTTGGATTGAGCACTGAAGACCTTCAAAATGGCAAACAACTACCATAGCAGTTTAAATCGTGGTATACTCTAGAATTCTAAAAGGTTGAAAAATGATGAGTTCCTTCATTTGTTTGTTTACAACAAGGCTGCCGTCGTTTAAAAAGCCAAGGGCTGCCCGGCCGGCCTGGCGGGCCAACAAGGCAAAGCCTTCTTCCTTGCCCAAAATGCATAAAGTCTTCGTCCACACCTCGGCTTCCGCCGCCGTTGGGGCAACTACGGTAGCCGCCACCATGTCACTATGGGAAGGTTCACTCAGGCGCGGGTCAATTATGTGGTGCTGGACTCTGCCCTTGGTTTGCCAACGCCGCTTTAGCACCGAAGAAGTCGCCACAGCGGCGCTTGTTAAGATGATAAAGCCTAAATCCTGATCTTGATCAAAAGGATTCTGCACGGCCACCTTCCAGGGCTCCCCACCCGCTGGAACATGCAAACGTAAATCTCCACCGGCATTAATACAAACCTCAGCATCGCTTTCCCATTTCTGCACATACTCCATGGCTTGATCAACCGCCCATCCCTTGGCGATCCCTCCGAGATCAATTCCTAATCCTGGCGGCAAGGTAACCGCAGAGCGCCGGAGGTCAATTTTGATCTCCCTGTAGTAATCAAGATGTAACAGTTTTTTGTCAGGTCGGGTCGTATGAGTTATGTTTTTCCTTAAATCTGATTGATCCTCGGCCGCGGCCAGTTCCCCAAATGATTTGTCATAGCCGGACTGGACGAGACTATTCAGCACAGTCGGGTCAAAAATGCCCCCAGTATTCTTTGCAGCGGCCAATGCTTGCTCTATTAACGTTAATAACAGGTGCGAAACGTTAATAGTACCACCGTTTGAGCCGTTTAACTTGCTTAGTTCACTTGCCGGATTAAACCTGCTTACTGCTTCTTCTACCTGGTCAAACCAATTGGGCAAACGTTTCAATGCGGCCACAAATTGTTCATTTAGTTCCTCTCCAAGGGCCTGAACTTCAACCAAAGTGTCCATGCTTGAGAAATCGTAGCAAATCGATTGTTTCATAGTAACCTCCATTCGAGTTTAAATGTCATTTGTACTAAGTAAACATGTCTGAGTTAAATAATTTTTGTTTATTTATTAAATAGTCTGTGGATTATAAGGCGATGGTTGGCGTTCTCTCTTATAGTTACTTATATCGCCATTGTTCGCCATAATTATTATGAAGATTTCGTGAAGCTTTTACGAAAGTGTAATATTATATAAAAAAATGTCGATATATATTATGGTTACCCAAAAACGAAAGGAGCTAGATAAATGAGTATTAATAGTATTAACCCTATTGTTTCACAACAGACCAACCAATTACAACAAGCAAACCAAGTAAATACTGTTAAAAAACATGGACAAAAAGCTAACGGCAGTAATGCAACTTCTCAAACTTCCCCTCAAGATATTCTGGAACTTGGAACTCAGAAAAATACACCTGTCACATACCAAGATCCGCGTATTACTAGGACTAGGGCTTCTTAAAAAATGATAAGATCCCACCAATATTTTGGCTGATATTCGCAATCGCATTTTAATTGTTGCAAGTTGGTTTTTCCTACTTAAAAGGAAAACCGACTTGTCATTTATGACTAAAAAGACTAAATTGAAAGTATCATCATGGCTAAATAAGGCCACACCCTATACAGGAAAAATACCATAATCACAAGAAGTGATTCAACATGTCGATAAGATTGGACTCGCGACTACAGCTTCATATTTCAGACAAACACCTACTATGAAATAGCTAGGAATTTGCAAAGGGATGGGATAATCACTGGCTCAGGAGGTTCTCGATGGTATGACAAGCACAGTCAATAAAATTTTACGGAACGAGAAGTATCAAGGGGATGAGTTACTACAGAAAACGTACACCGTAGATTTTCTAAGCAAAAAGCGTGTTTAAAATGCTGGACATGCCACACATTATGTTGAGGATAGCCACCCTGGCATTGTTAGTAAGTAAGATAGTAAGTAAGAGTTTGCTGCGGTGCAAGCAGAATTTGAAAGACGAGCGAATATGCGCGGTTATTCTTAAACGGGGAAAAGTAAGTTTACAATTGATTATGCCTTTTCTAGGAAGCTGTTTTGCGGGAATTGTGGGAGTAAATTCCGTAGGACCAAATGGGGGAGGGGTAAAAATGAGCAGATTGTTTGGATATGCCCCAACTCAGATGGCATCATTCCTGTATCTTGGCAGTGGTATCAGACTTTTCCTTATTAGATACTTCCAAGAATCAGACACCAGATGGATGAGCACTAAGCCGTAGGACACAAGTCTATGCACAACGGACATTGCTTTTGGTGGTCAATCTTATTGTGAAAACAGCTGCTACATGCACAATACTCAAATTGTATTGTTGTATGTGCGATCCCGAATTTTTCGAAGCAAGTGTGTTGAATGGGGTGTAATAGTTCCAACGTTTCCTCTTTGCTTAATTCTGTAACCCATACGTGAGCCGTCATTGATGTTACTTCTTGCGAAATTGCCCAGACATAAATATCATTTACCCCTCGGACACCATCAATGGCTAAAACCGTTGATCGTAGCCACATTATTGAAACATTACACGGAACGGATTCGAGGAAGATACGTAGACATTCCCATGTCATTTTAACAGCACTTTTCAGGATGAGACAAGCAAGGATTGAACACAATAACGTATCAACTTTTGACCATAAGCATATAATAATTAACTTGTCAACCGTTTTCTAAACCGTCATTTCAAGCACTCAACCTGTTTGCTAATCAGACTAATCGAGCACTCCGCGCACGTGGAGACGGTAGTAAGTCTTGAAAAATGCACAGTCTGAAAGCCACTTGTAGCAAGGGTTTCAGAGATTGGGTGTAAATTGTGTATCAATTCAATAGGACCACCTACGCGCACGGGAACATATTAGGCCGTTTTACTCTCTGAAAAATTTGATAAACAAAATGCGTTGGTTGGGAAGATAGAAATTCTCACACCAACGCATTTTGTTTTTCGAGGTAGGAGAGTGGGATGAACTAAATGTCGAAATAGAGTAACATCTGTCGACGAACCCTTGACCTTGTAGAAACTGAACGGTGATATTTGTTATGATGTAGCTAATTAGCAATTGGATGATTTAGGTTAGGGACAATTTTTTGTCTGGGATATCGAGTATACTTTTCTTGGGCAGTATGGTCTTTGATAATTTAATAAGCATGAAAGTAGTAATTCGATTTAATGATCGAAACAATTGTTGATATGGAAGTATTAAAAAATCTGTGTGATTTGACAAAAGAAAGGAGGTTACAAGAATGGATCATATATTGAAAGATGACCGTGGTAGAATAATTGGTAAAATTAAAGAAATTACGATTGGAAAGTTCGAAATTCGAGATAATACTGGTCGTGTAAAAGGAAGGTATGACGCGAAAATAAATGAAACTCGCGATGATAGAGGAAAACTATATGGTAAAGGCAATTTGTTAACAAGGTTACTATAGTTCACCCAATGAGATGCCCTTTACTATAACTGACGCGGAATTTATGGGTATATGAGAGGATGATATAATGCATCAAACGCCTTGTACAATATATGATTGTGAATATGGTCGCTACGTTAAAGGAGTGATTATTAACAACAAAGTGTATGCACTTGACAATAATAATGCTCCAGTGCCTGCTAAAGACTATCTTTGTGAATATATTAGTTTTGACATGGCTCAATTTTATGTCGGATATTATAGTGAGATTTATTTGGATGATTATAAAGACACCTCAAAATGGGGCTATATTCACTTGTCTGATGGTGAAATTGTAGTTCCACCTATTTATGATAATGCTATTCCTTTTTATGGAGACCGTGGACGAGTTGAAAAGGACGGCAAATATGGTTTTCTTGCTCCTGATGGTAGCATGGTAATCGATTTAATTTGGGATGACTGCGGGCGTTCTTTCCGCGCAGGATTGTGCCCAGTAAAACGAGGCTTGTTGTGGGGATATGTGGATAAAAACGGTACAGTAGTTGTTGAGCCGAGTTTTGAGATTGCAGAACAATTTGAGATAATTAAGAAAGAGATCTATGGAGCTCTCGTGAAGAAAGATGGAAAATATGGATATATAGATGCCAATGGACAGTATATCTTTGAACCCAACTTGAATGATGCGAGGAAATTCTGGTGGAAGGGTTATGCACCTGTCATGATCTATGGATTGTGGGGGTTTATTGACAGTAACGGAGCTTTTGCGGTTGCATTGCAATTCAATGATGTTCAAGATGAAGGTTCCTTTGGGTGGGGTATCGATGAATTCTATGTAGTGAAAAAGGGTGGGCAGTGGGGCATTATTGATGAGCACTTAAACGTAATAATGCCAGGAAAAGGCGTTCGTTATGTAGTCTATGGAGATAGAAAGATTTATTTAGGAAATGGCAAAATTACAAGCGAGCGTAAGTTGACAGTCAAGAAAGAATAAAGGCAATTTACATTATAGAGGCTGCTAGTGGAATTGGGATTCTTGTTGGAAACTGCTCGACTAGTATATGGAGAATGGTAAAATCCAAAAAAGTATGCTGTGGTCGTCAATGCTATTAATAAGTCTTAAATAAGTAATCTGAACAAGTGTCATTGCTCCAGTAGTTATATGTGAAATTTTGAATATCTGAGAGAGGTGTGGGGTCATGAATTATGTTTTCCCTTTTGGGCAAGAGTTAAAAGAGGTCGTTCAGGTTGAGCAAGAGCAAAAGGATATTTTTGTGCTTGGTGTATATGCAAGTGCAGTGCATGCAAAATGGCTTGATTTTAATAATAGGGTCGTTGTTCAGGCATTGGCTGTTGCTAGTGAACCATATATTTTCTGGCATGGGGGAATGGCAGATAATATCGTCGCAGATATTAAGATTCCTAAAGAACTGGGGAAGCTCGTGGCAGCAAATAGTAATCTTAATGGACCTTCTGGTAAAGCCTTAGATCAAATGTATCTTAATCCTTTGGGGTGTGACAGGTCTAATTCTTGGTTATGTGATCTAGTTCCTCACAGTTGTTTAAACTCTAATCAATTCAAAGCTATTCAACGACATTATAATCCTCTAATCAAAGAGTATAATTTACCATTGGTTAATATTCCGTCAGTTCCTAAGGAATTAGCAAACGAACGGAGGCGGCAGGAAATTATGCTGGAAATCACTGCGGCCAAACCAAAACTTATTATTCTATTGGGGGACGAACCCATTAGATGGTTTTTGGCTAATTACTTGAAACAATATAAAAGACTCGAACACTTTGGTTATACGAATGACTTATATGGTAGGGTTCATCGCTTTGTTTTAGAAGGAACAGAATATAACTTTCTTCCATTGGTTCACCCTCGACAGGCGGCTGGACTTGGTAATCATTCGAAGACGCTTCGTGAATTTCACAATAATTGGATACAACGTGTTGCCCCATTAATTAGAACACAGTATCTCGGAATACTTAACCCACTGTAGCCCCGCCGGGTTGGCTGTCTTCTCTAACAGGTACGTTTGCATATATCTAGGTTATTAGTAACTCTACCATTGGAAGTTAGGGCATCTAGTCAAATGGCTAGGAGGAAAAATGATGAGTTTAAAGATTCAGATTGATTGTTCAAATATTAATTGGGATATTGTAT
>JARLHU010000141.1 GCA_031292095.1 Desulfosporosinus sp. | reverse complement strand
CTTGTAACGCAATTGATATTCGCCAAAGTTGATAAAAGCCCGATTTAATCCTGTAGCTTTGAGATAATTGATAATTATCGTTTCTTCATTGACTCACATATTCGCCATTTTTCTATACTTAATCCTTCTTAATCTGTGAAATCTGTGTTAATCTGTGGTTTCTCTTATCGTTCTTTTCATGTGTAATCTGTGGTTCCCCGTTCAGAATTCCCCAAGGCGTATTTACTGTGTTTTTCCTTGTAGGTATAAAAAAATGCGGGATTTTAGGTTATATTTTACTGTTGAACAATAATTTAAAGAAGAGAAAGACAGTAAAAGTGCTGCCTGTTCTGACCATTAAGGGAAAGAACAGACAGCGCTTTTACTATCGGATTATCACTTCACTAACGATTTAATGTATGGGAGGATCCTCTGTGATCTGAACTTTGCTCAGGGCATCATGGACTTGTCCACGAATGAAGGACAAATACTCTTGGCGCAAGGCCTCTTGTTCATCGCGCTCCCATTCTTCTAGGCCATCGGACTTTTTCTTTCTTGCCAGTTCGTTGATGCGTTCAATAATTATATTAATGGGTGAAGTACTCAACACAAGATTCCCCTTTCATCAAACTCTTTTACCAGATTGTATTAATTCATTTTTTGCCTTATATTATAACATAATTGTTAACTAATGAAAAATTCGTCTTGTCAGCGTTTGATGTCAAGATCAAGAGAAAAGTACCAGTGCAGGGGAGGGACTGTTATGAAATTATCTTCAAAAACAAGTTTCCGTGTTCGCTATTCTGAAACAGATCAGATGGGAATTGTATATCATGCCAATTATCTTGTCTGGTTTGAAGTGGGTAGATCCGAACTCTTTCGGGAATTAAATCTCCCGTATACACAATTTGAGAAACAAGGTTTAGGTTTAGCCGTCATCGAAGCCAGTTGCCGTTACCGCAAACCAGCTAGGTATGATGATGAGCTGGTTATTATTACTGAAATAGATCACATGTCTGCGCGGGGAGCAAGTTTTTCTTATCGTGTTTACCGTGAAGAAATCCTTTTGGCAGAAGGCAAAACAGTTCACGTGTTTGTGAACAAAGACGGTCGTCCCGCAGACGTTAAGAAGTACGCAATCTGGCAGGAGTTACAACCAATTCTCGCCAAGAACTAATAGTCTTACGTTCGACAATACGATATATTTATGGAGAGATATACTTTACAATATATCTATTGTGTTGCTTCACGCCTTATGGTATTATGTATACATAATACAAAGAGAGAAGGGATTTTATGTTTCTAATAACTTGGATCGAAGGCGAAGAAGTTAATTATCGGCTCGTAAAGAAGCAGGAACTTTCGACCCTGATGGCAACTGCTGCACTAGGCAAACATGCAATTATCCAAAAAGTGGCGTCTTAATACACCATGTATGCTGGAAAATATGTTAATAGTTCAGCCATTTCTAGGATTTATATATTGACAAAATGTCCATCGAAATGATGGGCATTTATTTTTTTGATTATTTTGGTTAGTTGCTTGAATGTGCCTAAAGCAAGAAATAGCATATCCTGAACAGTCAGTGCTTGGAATTTCCCTTTCAGCTTGTTATAATGAGGCTTAAAGCACTAATGGTATAGGGGGTTACACTTGCTTGAAATTCATATCTGCCTTTCTGCTTGCGATTATTTTAATATTGAATGGTACAACCACAGGATATGCGGCCTCAATAGAATCACTGCCCCAAGTACACGGCGAAGCCGCCTACTTGATCGATGTAAAGTCCGGCCAAACCCTCTTTATTAAAAATCCCGATGAACCACTGGCACCTGCCAGCACCACGAAAATTATGACCGGACTTTTAGCCCTTGAAAATGGAAACTTGAACGACACTGTCACAGTGAGTTCTACGATGCTTAATAATAAACTTGTTTATGGGACACAAATTTACCTTATGCCCGGAGAAAAAATGCAATTAAAAGACCTACTCTATGCAATGTTCTTGAACTCTGCCAATGATGCCGCGGTCACAATTGCTGAACATATTGGTGGTGATTTACCCCATTTTGTCACTATGATGAATCAACGTGCCCTTGAAATAGGGGCTACCCATACCAATTTTCTCAATGCAAGTGGTTTAACACAGGCTGGGCACGTTACAACGGCGCATGACCTTGCTCTTATTGCACGTGTCGCTTATCAAAATCCCTTGTTTGCTCAGTATGTTCGTACCAAATCACAGGCCATTTCTAGATCAAAACCAGATCTTCCGGCATTGATGGTTAATGAAAACAAACTGTTATGGAAAGACTCCTCAGTGGATGGCATTAAGACTGGGTATACGGCTGCAGCCGAGAATTGTCTTGTGGCGTCGGTGACTAAGGATGGCCGACAATTCATTGGCGTGATCCTTAAATCTCCAGGTCGCGAGATTTACACAGATATGCAGGATATGTTTGAGTATGGTTTTACTCAGTTTAAAGAAACTGTCTTAAAGCCTTCCGGCGCGGTACTATCTACGATTACGGTAGATAATGAACCCGTGAATTTAATTCTCGATCGCCCGATTTATATAACTCAAAAACTTGACGATCAGAGTTCGACTCTGAATTTGCAAGTTATGCCGACGTCTACTAGTCCACTTGTTTCAGTAAAAGAGGGCCAGGTGGTTGCCCAGGTCAAGGTTCTGGATGGTAACACCCTCTTAGATACTTTTCCATTAAAATCTGCCAAGACGATTCAGCCACAAACACAAAAAAAGACCGGTATTTTAAATTATCTGCTCTGGATTGGTGGAATAATGCTCTGCTTGGGAGTCGCTATGTCATTCACCCTTGGCTTAAGATTAAAGGCAAATCGTCTTTATCGAAGACAAGTACGGCTTGCTAGAAGAAGGGAGTCCAACTCGTGAATCACATAACGAAGACATTCTTAAATCGTAGCCTAAAGTTCATTTCTTTTTGGGTTGTGGTCGGTGGCCTCATTTTCCTGCTCGGTCACTTTATCTATTTGTTCTTGCCCTTTATCCTCGCGTTTATCATGACAGCAACGATCAATCCCTTGAGAAATTTTCTTGTTCGTAAAGTTCATCTCCCCCAACGAGTTGCTGTTTTAACCGCAATGTTGGTTGAAATCGGCGGTTTAGGGGTTATAATTGTTCTCGTTGTTATACGACTGATTCGAGAAATTCAGGATATCTACATTCACTGGCCCGTTTATAACGAGATGTTACAACACTTTTTTGCTCATTGGCTGGCCAAAGTAGAAATTTATTACTTAAAACTACCCGGAAATAATATAGACACTATCAACAATACAGTCAAAGGCTTCACTAACACTATTCCTGCGGATTTAGCCTATATATTATCGTTCGCGGCCAAAATTCCAGAAGTCGTGATTGTGATTGTCATTGCCGTCGTTGCGACTTTTTTTATGTCCAGCAACTCGAAGCGCTATCTTAGGGACTTCTTGCAGATCTTTCCCTTAGAATGGCGTGAGCATCTTAGTGAATTAGGACAAGACTTTTCCCGCGCCTTTGCGGGGTTTATCCGGGCAGAATTTATTGTTTTCCTGATTACAATGTTTTTTTCGATCGCCGGGTTAATAATGATTCATGCCAAATATGCGATTGTCATTGGAACTATAACGGGGATTTTTGGCATACTGCCAGTGCTGGGGGTAGGTATCATTCTTCTACCTTGGTCGATATTAGCCTTTATCAGTGGACATAGCTTGCTGGCCATCGAGCTCTTACTATTGACGACTTTTATTACGATTATGAGACATATTATTGAGCCGAAGATTCTTGGTGACAACGTAGGACTCGACCCGCTTTTCGTTCTCATGAGCATGTATATCGGCTTGGCATCCACTGGGGTAATCGGGTTGATCTTAGGCCCCTTTATTCTTATCGCCTATCAAGCGTTACGAAAGGCCGGAGTTTTCCGCAATCTCTAAATAGACAGGCTGTCATTTGGCTTTTCAACGTTGTTTATCTTATAATGAGTTCATAAAGAACTAAGGAGACATTTTAGGAGTTGACATTTCTTGGAGAAGGGTAAAAAGGTTGTAACCCTAGTCTATGGTTGTCAGATGTCGGAACGTGATGCCGAAACATTGACAGAGATCACCAGACAGGCTGGTTATACCAGTTCAGATGAACTTGAAACCGCAGATTTAGTGGTTGTTAATACCTGTTGCGTAAGAGAAAGTGCAGAAAATAAAATACTCGGGAAAATCGGTGAACTTAAGAAGCTTAAGGAAAGAAACCCTAATTTGAAGATTGCCATTAGTGGCTGTATGGTTCAACAACCGGGCGCTTTAGAACGGTTGCAAAAACGAGCACCCCATGTAGACATCTGGGCCGGAACTCATAATTTACACGATTTCTCTGTTCTGTTGCAGCGAGCGGAACAGGGAGGAAAAGTGGCAGAAGTTTGGCAAGAACCTAAATTGACGCTAGAATCTACTCCGCGCGCAGAGAAAGGTAAACTGCACGCAAATGTTAATATCATGTATGGTTGTGATAATTTCTGCTCCTATTGCATTGTCCCACATGTACGAGGTAGGGAACGGAGCCGTAACCCCGAAGAAATTATTCAAGAAATCCAGTACCTTGTTGCCAGTGGCTGCCGCGAAGTCACGTTATTAGGACAGAATGTAAATTCCTACGGTAAGGAGTTTTCACCCGCCTATGACTTTGCGGATTTACTTCATAAGGTGGATCAAATTCCGCTCCTTTTACGGATACGTTATATCACTTCTCATCCCAAGGATTTATCAGATAAGTTGATTGTAACAGTTGCTGAGGGAGAGAAACTTTGTGAGCACTTTCATCTCCCGATTCAATCAGGCAGTAATATTATTTTACAACGTATGAATCGGAAATACACAAGGGAATACTATTTAAGTCGAGTTCAAAAAATTCGTGAACTTCTTCCACAGGCAAGTTTGACTACGGATATTATTGTCGGTTTTCCTGGGGAATCGGAAGAAGAGTTTGAACAAACCCTCGCTATGATGGAATCTGTCCATTACAGTCAGGCCTTCACCTTTATGTATTCTAAACGTTCAGGAACGCTTGCCGCCATTATGGAAGACCAGATTCCTCTAGACACTAAGAAACGACGGTTACAGAGATTGATGAGTGTGCAAAACCAAGAAAGCCTGAAATGGCGGCAACATATGATCGGGAAAGTGTATGAAGTTCTTGTTGAAGGCCCCAGCAAAACGAATGCTCAGCGTTTAGCCGGACGAACCCGTGGAAATGAACTTGTCGCTTTTAGTGGAAATCCGGAGATTATTGGGTCTTTGGTGAACGTACGGATCACTGAAGCAGGCTCGTGGACCTTAGTTGGAGATATTGAAAGATCTTAAAGAATCCTTTAAGTTTGAATTTGAGGCAGGAATTAAGAGTTTTATGTAGAATGTAATATCTGGAGGTGTTGATAATGACAAATGAAATTACTGAAAAAGCTGGGTTTTTGGCGGATGCCATTGCCCGAAGCACGGAGCTTGCCGAACTACGTAGCGCGGAAGATGCGATGGCGGCTGACGGGTCAGCCCAACAATTAATTGCAGAACTACAGAAAGCTCAAGAACGGTTTATGAAGAGTCAACAAGATGGTAGTGAGCCTTCTGAAGCCGATAAAAATCTGGTTGATGAGATCGAATCCAAAGTAGAGGCGAATGCTGCTATTGCCGCTTATATGAGTGCGCAAGATAATTTCACAGAAATGTTGGATAGTGTCAATTCCATTCTAGCCGGAGCTATTGCCAGCTCTTCAGACGGTTGTTCCTGTGGGGACGATGGTTGTGAAAGCGGCGGGTGTGATACTGGTGGATGTGGTAGCGGAGGCTGCGGTTGCGGAGCTCGCTAACCTTAGACGAAGTACAAGAAAGTATAAAGAAAACCCCAATAAAATTATACTTTCTGATAGTGTAAAGAAGGGAAGGGCTAAATCTGTAGCTCTTCCCTTTTAGGATTTATAGAAAACCTGCCAGTAGGGGCAATTCATGAATTGCCCCTACTATCCTGACTGGTAGAAGAAAACTTGGTTTGAACTAATTTGTTAAAGGGAGACTACAAGGTATGAGCACCCCGATGATGCTTCAATATCGAGGTATTAAAGCGAAAGCACCTGATGCAATTCTTTTTTACCGACTAGGTGATTTTTATGAAATGTTTGGGGAAGATGCAGAATTAGCTGCCCCCATTTTGCAAATAGCCTTAACTGGGCGAGATGCAGGGGAAGGGAATCGCATCGCCATGTGTGGCGTCCCTTATCATGCTTTAGATAATTATTTGTCAAAGCTTGTCAAGGCCGGCCATAAAGTTGCCATTTGCGAACAAGTGGAAGACGCTAAAACTGCTAAAGGAATTGTCAAGCGTGATATTATCCGGATTGTTTCTCCAGGCACTCTGACGGAGTCCGTCTCTGAACGTACTAATCATTACTTAGCCAGTGTGTATCATGATGAACTTTGGGGACTTGCTTTTCTCGATTTATCCACGGGTGAATTTACGATTTTTCAAACCCCGGAACTCGAAGTTCTTCTCGCCGAACTGTCCCGGATTAACCCGGCCGAACTCTTACTGCCCCCGGAACTTATGAAAAAACCTAAGCCTTGGGTTAATTATTACTGTAGCGTACGAGAACGAAAAACGTTTTGCGGTCAGGAGTTGCGGGAGCGATTTCTTGGCCAGTTGGATTTGTTTCAAGAATTCCCCGTGGCGACCCAAGCTGCCACGGCTTTATGGACCTACTTACTAGAAACGATGCCGGGCGTTGTGCCAACGCATATTATCGAGATAAAAACGTTCCGTTCCGAGCACTGGATGTTTCTCGACCAGTGGACCCGTCGCAACCTAGAACTGACGGAATCCCTTCGCAGTCAAGGGAAAAAAGGAACGTTGCTCTCCGTTCTCGATGTAACACAAACCGCTTTTGGAGGGAGGCTTTTAAAGCATTGGATTGATAAGCCCTTGCTGTCGCAAGCTGAAATTGAACGACGCCTTAACGCTGTTGAAGAGCTGACTTCGGATTCATTTCTCCGCAAAGACTTATTTAGGCTTCTTTCTGAGGTGTATGATCTTGAACGTTTGATGGGGAAAGTTTCTTATGGAACTGCCAATGCGAAAGACTTATTATCTTTGGCGCAAACCTTGGCCCTTCTTCCTGAAATTCGAACACTCCTTACGTCTAGCTCTGCCGAAACTCTTAAAATCAACGCCCCTCATTTTGAAGGTCTCGACCCACTTGCCTTGAAACTGCAAAGTGCGCTTAATCCCGATCCCCCCATCTCCCTGCGAGACGGTAATATCATAAAAACCGGTTATTCCCAAGAAGTGGACGAATTGCGATCCATTTCGACTGGTGGCAAAGAATGGGTTGCTCGGTTGGAGAATAATGAACGTGAGCGGTCCGGGATTCGTTCCTTGAAGATAGCGTATAATAAAGTTTTTGGTTATTATATTGAGATTACCCATGCTAATGCCCATCTTGTTCCGACTGACTATCAACGTAAGCAGACCTTGTCCAATGCTGAACGCTTTATCACGCCTGAGCTTAAAGAATACGAACAAAAGATAATGGGAGCTGAAGAGAAACTCAAAGACTTAGAGTATGAACTGCTTTTAGCCCTTCGAGAAGACGTTCGAACTTATACCAAAGTTATCTTGCACATAGCCCAAGTCTTAGCGGAAATTGATGTTTTTGTCAGTTTGGCAGAAGTTGCTGTTCGGAATCACTATGTTCGTCCCCGAATTATACAGAACGGTGAAATTCTTATTACTGATGGTCGTCATCCGGTTGTCGAACAAATGCTTGAGCCCGGGGTATTCGTTCCCAATGATACGCATATGTCAGAAAGTCACCATTTGGCGCTCATCACCGGTCCCAATATGGCAGGAAAATCAACCTACATGCGTCAAGTTGCCTTGATTGTCCTGATGGCCCATATCGGATCATTTGTACCTGCTAAGCAGGCTACTATCGCTAAAATTGACCGCATCTTTACACGGGTTGGTGCATCGGATGATTTAGCGGCCGGGCAAAGTACCTTTATGGTTGAAATGCAAGAAGTCGCCCATATTTTAAAATATGCCACCAGGAACAGTCTGATCATTTTAGATGAAATTGGACGAGGAACAGCGACGTATGACGGACTTAGCATCGCCTGGGCTGTTGCGGAGCATTTAGTTCAACATCCCGAGTTCAACCCTAAAACCCTTTTTGCTACTCATTATCATGAACTGACGCAACTACAAGACGATTTCCCTGGGCTATTTAATCTTCATGTGGGGGTCAAGGAACGGGGAGAAGACATCGTTTTTTTGCACAAAATATTGCTCGGTAAAGCAGATCGCAGTTATGGCATTCAAGTAGCGCGCCTGGCGGGTCTTCCTCAAGAATTGCTTCTACGGGCCAAAGCCTTGCTTTTAGAATTAGAAGCTTCGGAGCCAGTGCACACTGTCCTTGGCCCTTCCAATCCGGTTACTCAATTTTCGCTCTTTGACGTTCCACAAATCCACCCGCTTTTGCACGAAATAGAGCAACTATCGCTGGAAGACATGACTGCGCGTCAAGCCCTGCAATATCTCTTTGACTTACGTGAGCGCCTTCTAGCTACAGAAACCATCTGACAGAGGACAGAAGTAGAATATCGAACCTCGAACAGCGACGAAGGGGGGAGTAAAGATGTCTAATCAAGTAGGTATCGATGTAGGAGGCACCTATACTGATGCCGTATTTATTCACGATGGTCATATTCAACATACAGCCAAGGTACTCACCCAGACAGACAATTTAGTAGAAACCCTCTTGGCTGCCTTTGATTCGATGAAAATTATTGATGAAACCTCGATTAACCAGATTTCAGTAAGCACCACACTTGTAACGAATGCCATTCTTCAAGATCGAATTCCACCTGTCGAACTACTTTTATTTTCTGGAAATGGGATGAGAGTCGATGCGCTTCCCTGGCCAGTAAGCTACCGTGAGCTCTCTGGGGAAATTGATTTTCGGGGCCGAGAAATCGAACCACCCGATCAGGGAGAATGGGCGTCTTGTCTGCGTGAGAATCCTGACTATGTCGCCATCGTCGGGAAATTCTCTCATAGGAACAGTCTCCATGAAGAACAACTTGCCAGTTATCTGAGGCAAAGTAATCCCTCCTTACGCCTTGCCTTGGGGCATGAGTGGGGACAAGCTGATTTTTATCGACGAAGTCTGACTACGTATCTCAATTTAGGCGTTTCATATTTATATCATCAATTTGCAGGACAATTGCAAGCTGCCGTTACCGCCCGAAAAATTAAGGCTCCAATTTCTATCTTAAAGGCGGATGGCGGGATTTTGCCTCTTGCCAAGCTTCGGCCCATCGATACCATTTATTCAGGACCTGCGGCCAGTGTCTTGGCCGCTTTGACTCAAAACGAAACGACGACTTCTTCAATTATCGTGGATATTGGCGGAACAACGACCGATATGGGCCTTATTCTTTCTGGTGCCCCGCTGCTAAGTGCCAAAGGAGCTCGGATCGGTCCCTTTGCAACGCTTGTCCGAACACTTGCGGTTCGTTCAATTCCGGTGGGAGGGGATTCCGTTCTTCGTGCCACGGATCAGGGTTTTAGCCTCGAAAGTTACCGCCTTGGTCCAGCTTATTGTCTGGGCGGAACCATACCAACGCCAACGGATGCGATGCGTTATTTGGGGCTGATAAGCTATGGGAACGAGCAACTGGCGGAAGAAGGCTTGGCCTCTCTTTTGCCGCAGGAGCGGCGCACACCACAGTTCCTGCACGAACTCGCCACAGCTGTTATTAATACGATGGTTGACCGAATTGTGGAGGCCATCGATTCCCTGAAGCGGGAGTGGCGAGAAGAGCCCGCTTATAAAGTCTGGGAGGTTCTCCATCCCCATGAAAATCAAACCTTTCATACTTTGGTCAGCGGAGGAGGCGCCCGGGGAGTTACGGCTGCCCTGGGAAAACGGCTCGGGACACCTGTTCAGTTGGGTTGTTATTCGGAGATTTCTAATGCCCTTGGTGCGGCTATGGCCCGACCTACCTTCGATTGCACCCTTCATCTTGACACATATACAAAGAAATATAGCGTGGCAGAGACAGGAGAACAGGGGAAGTGGACAGGATCTCTGCGCCCTTATCACGAAGTGGAAGGGTTTCTGGATACTCTTGCTCAGCAGCAAGCTACCCGCTATGGGATTGAAATTCAGGACGTGGAAAAAGAACCGTTCGATTTCTTTCCTATTATTCAGGGTTATAAGACTGTGGGTCAGATTGTCCGTGGGGCTGTTCATCAGCGACCGGGTGTGATGGGGAGGGTGTATCGATGAAACGTACAGGAATTTTGTTTTTCCCAGCCTTTGATTGGTCACTCGGTGACTCTCATCCTGAGCGTGAAGAACGTCTCCTCTATACTCAGGAGCAGCTGTTTGAAGAGGGAATTCTGGACTTGCCCCAAATCAAACAGTTTTCACCTCGTGTTGCTTCGATTCATGAGGTGTTGCGGGCTCAAGCGTTGTTCCCAAACCCTGAAGCGCATACAGGTACCTTAGATGCCCACCTCATAGCTGCAGGGAGTGCCATCTTACTCGGTGAAGCACGGGCCCGCGGAGAGATTGCCAATGGTTTCGTTCTGGCACGCCCCCCAGGGCATCATTCCGGAGCGACCGTTTGGGGAAATCGTGGCTTTTGCACGCTCAATAATGAAGCTATTCTGGTGAACCATTTAAGGGCTCATTTTGGAATTAAGAAGATTGCTATCGTCGATACTGATGTCCATCACGGAGACGGTACTCAAGATATCTTTTATCACGACTCCAATGTCCTGTTCATTTCCCTTCACCAAGATGGGCGCACACTCTATCCTGGAACTGGTTTTGTCAATGAGAAAGGGGGTCCGAATGCTTGGGATCAGACCTTAAACATTCCACTTCCGCCTGGGACTGGAGACGAAGGGTACCACTACGTTTTGGAAAACTGGGTATTGCCGCGTCTCCAGGCCTTTGCGCCGGATCTAATTATCAACTCAGCTGGGCAGGATAATCATTTTACGGACCCGTTAGCCTCGATGAATTTAACAGCAGGGGGCTATGGACGGATTACCGAACTGCTTCAACCGGATTTAGCGGTTCTTGAAGGCGGATATTCCATCGAAGGGGCTCTACCCTATGTCAACTTAGCAATTCTCCTGGCGCTCGCCGGAGAAGATTACCATCATGTCCGGGAACCACAGAAACTAGATCGTCCCGTTTTAACTTTAGAAACTCTAAAGCCGTACCTTCAGCAACTTAAAAAACAACATCAAACGCTTAAACCCAACTTTACAATTCAGAACAAAGCCTTCTTTCCACAAGGGAATTGGATATATATTCCTCATAACGTCTATTATGATACGGAAGGGTTCCAAGAAACCCGTCATGATTACATCCGACAATGTAGCCATTGCGCTGGGACCGTGTACATTGAGAGTCGACGTTCGTCCTCTGCTCAGACGGCGGTTTTAGTACGAATCCCGTTCCAGGCCTGCCCAGAGTGCGAGCAAGCGGGCTATGATCTTTGGGACCATCTTCTGCAGCATAGTGAGGATACTAGCAGTGGTTTATTCCAGAATCAGCTCCACGACAAATTGTCTGTTTGGCAGAGGAAAGAAGGTTTGACGCAGTTTTGACATCGGTAATTCATATTCTTGACTCACACGCAGCGAACCAAATTGCCGCCGGCGAAGTCGTTGAGCGTCCTGCTTCAGTGGTCAAGGAATTGGTCGAAAACGCCTTAGACGCAGGGGCAAAACACATTGACATAACCATCGAAGGAAACGGAGTGCCGCTAATTCGGGTGAGGGATGATGGCTGTGGGATCTCGGTATCAGATTTACCTTTGGCCGTTATTCGCCATGCCACGAGTAAAATTAGTCAGATTGAAGATCTTGATCATTTACGAACCCTTGGTTTTCGAGGGGAAGCTTTACCGAGTATCTCCTCGGTATCACACCTGGAAATTTCTTCGCGTCCTGCCGATGAAGTTGCTGGATTATGCCTGATACTTAACGGTGGGGAACAAGGGGAGTTCAAAGAAGTGGGGTGCCCCGTCGGTACCTCCGTGACGGTCCGTGATCTCTTTTTCAATACGCCCGCTCGCCTAAAATTTCTCAAATCCACACCGACAGAATTTGGCCTCATTAGCGACACGATCGGGAGAATCGCCCTTGCTCACCCGGATATTTCTTTTTCTCTGACCCACCCGCAGCAAGTTGTTTTGCAAACCTCCGGACGCGGAGATTTGCGGGAAACCATTGGAGCTATCCTCGGTCATGCTATCGCTCGACAGCTTATTCCGATCAACGCCGAGCACGAAGCTTGGCAGTTAGAGGGCTTTATTAGTCCACCGGATCTGGTCCGCTCTTCCAAGCAAGCTCAAACCTTTATGATCAACGGGCGGATTGTTCGCTCACCCTTCTTGAGTCGTGCTCTTGAGGAGGGGTATCATACCCTCGTTCCAGTTAAGCTTCATCCTGTCGTGGTACTTCATCTACATGTTCCTCCCTCAGAGTATGATGTGAATGTTCACCCCACAAAGATGGATGTGCGCTTTAAGAACGAACAGGCCTTAACCACTTTTATAAGTCAGGCGGTTTATCAAACCTTAATTGCCAGTAAACCTTTACCTTCGTTTCATACCAAAGCCGCACCACCACTTAAATCGAAGACTTCCTTCCCACTGCAAAGTCCACCACTCTCAGGAGTGCCCTACCTTCCGCCAAACTCCAAAGCAACTTTGCAAATTCATGAGCAAGGGGAACCAGTCGCAACGAATACTGAGAATCCTTTTAATTCTGAACAGACCTTGAACCCACAAACATTTAACCAACCAAAATTCTTCGTCAACCCCACTGTGGGTGGATCTCCCAAAGACCTCGGTATTACTCAAACTGATTTATCACAAAGAAATCCCAATCCCCAAAGAGATTTGGTGACTCAAGATTTTCTTCCTTCACAAGTTGAGCCGCAACCCCAAGACATTTTAGCAAACCTCTGGCCCTTAGCTCAGCTTTTCAATACCTATATTTTGGCTACAGACGGCGAAGTTCTTCTGATGATAGACCAGCATGCCGCTCACGAACGGATTAACTTTGAACGTCTATTATCGGAGTTTAAAGCCCTTGAACAAGCGAGCCAAACACTTTTAATCCCTCTGCCTATGGAGTTTACGGTTCAGGAGGAACAGGTGCTTTTAGAACATTTATGGATTCTTACCGAAATGGGCTTCGTGCTGGAGCAATTTGGTTCACGAACTTATTTATTACGCGGTGTACCCGTTCCGACAGGAACGTTGCAAGCGGACAGGTTACTGCGTCAGTTTATCGATGAGGTATTACAGAAAAATTTGACGCCCAGCTTTGACAAGTTGTTGGAGGAATGGATTTATTTATTAGCCTGTAAGGAATCCATTAAAGCTCAAGCGTCACTTTCCTTACTGGAAATGGAACAATTGATTGCCCGACTTCGCCAAGCTGATAATCCGTATACCTGCCCCCACGGACGTCCCACGATGGTGAGAATGACCCGTTCGGAAATAGAAAGACGCTTTTACCGCGCCTAAGGCATATGAAAGGAAATAACAAGTCAAAGATGTCTTGAATGTGCCTATGCGTCTTGAAGTTTGTACTCACTGTGACATGGGCATAATACGGGGTAGGGGCACGATGCATTGTGCCCTGTGCTGGAACAAATAACACAGCCGATATCAAGACGGAAATGGGCACGATGCATCGTGATACGATAAAGAAAACGGGAGGCTCCATGGTAAGTGAAATCCCTATCCTGATAAAAACAACGCATTTTGACTCAGAACTCCAAGAGAGACTTCAGTGGTTTCGTCAACAACCCGGATGCAGCTGGACGCTCACCCGAAGTGGAGAAGAGGCAGCAGAACTTACAATTACACGGCAAGGGGTTTTCTTGACGAGTGGGACAGAAAAACTATCCTTTCACCCAAGTATGGCCCTGATTCGGCTGATTAATATTCTGCGTGGAGGGTCCGACCGTTATCTTGAGGCAACCCAATTAAAGGCCGGAGATTCTTTAATCGATGCTACCCTAGGTTTAGGAACTGATGCTCTGATTGGGGCCTGGGCTGTCGGCGACCAGGGAAGTGTCCAGGCCTATGAACAATCACCAATCTTAGCAGCACTGGTTCAGGATGGTTTAAGCCATTTTCAAGAGATCGTTCCCCATGCTAAAAATGAAGAGAAACAGAACTGTTGGGCTGCTTTGGCACAAGCTGCTCGGCAAATTGAAGTTCACTGGGGAGAACACCGTGAATACTTTCGCCGAATCCCCTCCCGCTCGGTTGATGTTGTTTATTTTGATCCCATGTTTCGCCACACTCGTCAGCAGTCTGACTCAATTCAGCCTTTACATCAATGGTCAGACCATAGTCCACTCGATCAGGAGGCCGTTTTAGAAGCTTGTCGTATTGCTCGTCATCGGGTTGTACTGAAGGAACGAAAAAACAGTTCTGAGTTCCGACGTCTTGGCTTTGAGATACTACGCGGAGGTCGCTACAGTCCTGTGGATTATGGCATTATTTTTATTTAGGCGTTTGATTTGAAAGGAAATAACCAGTCCAAGATGCCTTGGATGTGACTAAGGGGGGGATGGTTTGGTGTATCCATTGATAGTAATTATTGGTCCGACAGGAGTTGGTAAGTCTGCCCTTGGTTTAGCTCTGGCTCAGAAAATCGGCGGAGAAATTATTTCTGGAGATTCTGTTCAGGTGTACCAGAAACTTGATATTGGCTCAGCAAAACCGTCTCCAGAAGAACTTCACCTCGTACCACACCACCTGATTGATTGCTTAGATCCTTCAGAGCCCTTTACTGCAGCCCAGTTCAAACTATTAGCCACTTCCCTGATTGAAGAGATTAGGGGGCGTGGACATGTTCCGATTGTGGTTGGGGGCACAGGGCTTTATATTCGTTCCCTGCTCGATCCCTATGACTTCTCTCAACATGGCTCGGAGGAAATTCGTTCCAAATGGAAAGAATTCACTGTAGCACACGGGAACGCAGAACTGCATGAGGTACTGAAAGAACGCGACCCTCAAACAGCCGATCAGTTGCATCCTAACGATGTTTTGCGGATTATTCGGGCCCTTGAAGTCTTGGAATTAACCGGACAAACCCTATCCAGCCAACGGCAATTTCGTGATGATCAATACCAACCGCTTGACTCATCTGTCGTCTATATAGGTCTAACTGCTCCACGCGACGTAATCTACGAGCGCATCAATCAACGCTGTGCCGCGATGCTTTCCCAGGGTTTAATCGAAGAAACCTTAAATCTATTAAGCCTTGGTTATGGCAAGACTCTAAAACCCTTACAAAGTATTGGCTACCGCCACGCGCTTTGGTATTTACAAGGGTTAGTGACTCAGGCGGAAATGCTGCGTATCCTGCAAAGGGATACTCGCCATTTTGCCAAACGCCAATTGACCTGGTTCCGGCGTGATCCACGGATCAGTTGGTACGATATAGCGACCGCATCGAACGTTATTATCGAGTCTATCGTTCAGACTTGCGGAGCCTGTCAAACTCGTGTAGAATAAGTAACGTAGAAATATCAGGTGATGGAGGTAAATATATGAATAAATCGCCCATCAATTTACAAGATGCCTTTTTGAATCAGGTGCGTAAGGAAAACCTTCCGGTGACCATTTACTTGGTTAACGGGTTTCAACTTAAGGGACTTATCAAAGGATTTGATAACTTCACGGTAGTTATCGAGTTTGAAGGTAGGCAACAGATGGTCTATAAACATGCGATTTCGACAGTCATGCCAATTCGTCCAATTAACTTAGCCGCTGCGTGTGCCGGAGAATCAAATACGAGTACTTAACTCAGAAGCCAGAGGTGAGAAGCCGGATGTGTCAGATTGTTATATTCCTTTCTGATCTCTGGCCTCTGGCCTCTGTTATCCGACCTCTGGAAAAATACGGATAAGCCCGAAAGTATGAAGAACTAAGTTCGGTATTTCACACCGAACTTAGTTCTTTTACTTGAATTCAATGCTTAATTGTGATATCTTAGAACTATATGCTTATATCTTGCTGAAAGAAAGGAACTCAACCCAACTATGGAAACTCGAAATTTAAGAAACATTGCGATTATCGCTCACGTCGATCATGGGAAAACTACGCTTGTTGATGCCATGTTGAAACAGAGTGGAACCTTCCGAGCAAACCAACAAGTCATGGAACGCGTTATGGATTCCAATGATCTAGAGCGTGAACGTGGAATTACCATTTTATCAAAAAATACTTCCGTTCACTGGCAAGGAACTAAGATCAATATTATTGACACGCCGGGGCATGCCGACTTCGGAGGTGAAGTCGAGCGCGTCTTACAGATGGTCAACGGGGTACTCCTCATTGTTGATTCCTTTGAAGGTCCGATGCCTCAAACCCGTTTCGTGTTGAGGAAAGCTTTAGAACTTAAGCTTGTTCCTATTGTGGTGATTAATAAAATTGACCGGCCTGATGCACGCCCGGCTGAAGTGGTCGATGAAGTATTAGACCTCTTTATTGAACTGGGTGCAGAAGATGAACAGTTGGATTTTCCAGTCGTATATGCATCTGCCCGGGCGGGAACTGCAGGAATGTTACCCGATGCTCTAGCAGATTCTTTAGTACCTTTATTCTCCGTCATATTGGAGAACATCCCGGCTCCAGTTGTCGATCTCGAAGCTCCCTTTCAGATGCTCGTTACCACGCTAGACTACGATGATTATGTTGGGAAAATCTGTGTTGGTCGAATTGTGCGGGGGACGATCCATCAAAACGAGAATATCACCTTAATCAAGCGAGATGAGAGTTTTGAACGGGTTAAGGTCGGCAAAGTTATGATCTTTGAAGGGTTAAAACGCCAAGACGTTCTGGAAGCGTCGGCCGGAGAGATTGTTGCTTTGACCGGATTGACCAGTGCCAATATCGGAGAAACCGTGGCTTGTGCACTGAGTCCCGAAGCGCTACCAACCATCGAAATAGACGAGCCCACCCTGTCTATGAATTTTATGGTTAATAACAGTCCTTTTGCCGGACGAGAAGGGCATTTTGTAACCTCTCGGAAGTTGCGCGAGCGTCTTTACAAAGAAGTCGAGACCAATGTAAGCCTTAGGGTTGCTGAAACGGACTCGGCGGATTGTTTTCAAGTATCCGGCAGGGGAGAACTTCACCTTTCTATTTTGATCGAAAACATGCGTCGGGAAGGGTATGAGCTCCAAGTTTCTAAACCTGAAGTAATCTATAAAACGATCGACGGTGTTAAAAGCGAACCGATCGAGTTTTTAATTTGTGACCTTCATGAGAGTACGCTGGGATCTATCATGGAGCTTCTCGGCAGGCGCAAAGCGGAAATGGCCAATATGACCAGCCTTTCTGCGACACAACTCCGTCTGGAATTCAAAATCCCGGCCCGAGGCTTGATCGGTTTTCGTGGTGACTTCTTATCCGAAACACGGGGTGAAGGCATGATGAGCCACGTTTTCTTAGGCTATGAACCTTATAAAGGAGATATCCCCGGACGAACTCGTGGCGCGCTCATTGCTTTTGAAGAGGGAGAAACCAATGCTTACGGTCTTTATTCTGCTCAAGAACGAGGCAATTTGTTTGTTGACCCGGGCCTGCATGTCTATGCGGGTATGATTGTCGGAGAGAATAAGCGTGAACAAGATATTGAAGTGAATGTTTGTAAGAAAAAGCAACTCACCAATATGCGGACCAGTTCGGCTGATGAAGCATTGCGCCTTGATAAACCTAGAGAATTTTCCTTGGAGCAATCGTTAGAATTTATTAACGATGATGAGTTAGTCGAAATTACTCCTAAGAGTGTCCGTCTCCGTAAGAAATTCTTAGATCACCAATCTCGCGTTCGGTATTCCAAGACCTTAACAGGGAAATAATAACATCACGTTTTCTAGGACACCTTTTGTCCTTACTCGCGTATAGTAGTAAGGATGGGAGGTGCCTGTACTTATGACAATTCGTGTAACGTTTAGACCGGACAATCACCTGCCTCCGGTCATTCAGTCTCCCTTGCCCCGTGAGACTGCACATAGTATTACTCCTTCAACAGAGTTGGTTGGGCTAGGCAGAGCTCGGAAGAACAATGCCCCCTCCCTTGAAAAAGACAAGGATAAAATTATGGAAATCCTCGATGAATTAGAGGCCTTGACGGGTTTAGTAACTGTGAAACGACTCATTCGGGATTTACAAGCCTTTGTTGAGATCCAAAAGCGCAGAGCACAGGAAAAACTTATCGCAGAACCTCTTGTTTTACATATGATTTTCCGCGGAAACCCAGGAACCGGCAAAACAACAGTGGCACGCTTGGTCGGGCGACTGTTTAAAGAGATGGGGGTTCTGCAAAAAGGGCAAGTGATTGAATGTGAGCGCGCAGACTTGGTAGGAGAATATATAGGGCATACTGCGCAAAAAACTAGGGAACAACTAAAGAAGGCGTTAGGCGGCGTCCTGTTTATAGATGAAGCTTATTCGTTAGCTCGTGGGGGAGAAAAAGATTTTGGCAAAGAAGCCATCGATGCTTTAGTTAAAACCATGGAAGATAATAAAGATAATCTTGTCTTAATCTTAGCGGGCTATCGCCAAGAAATGGAATGGTTTTTACAAACCAATCCTGGACTTCGATCACGTTTCCCCATACATATTGATTTCCCGGATTATACACTCGATGAATTGTTGTCCATCGCGAATTTGATGTTTAAAACCCGTCAATATGAGCTGACTTTAGAGGCCATAGAGGCGCTCCGTATTCAGCTCCATAATTTGCTTATTTCCCATCCTTATGCCGGGAATGCCCGACTTGTCCGCAACCTCGTCGAAAAGACAGTGCGCAAACAAGCCGTTCGGTTATTCCGGAAGACTAGTTCCAGCCGCGAAGAACTAATCCAAATTTTGCCTGTCGATATAAACCTGGAAGAGCTCTAGCCTTATATAGGGTTTAGTTCCAGGCAATTCACATACAACAAAAAAAACGTAGAATAAGAGGTTTAGTATGGATATGGACATTTCGGGAGACTTGTCTGGAATTCGGGCAAGCCAGATACAAGAACTTAAAAATCTTTCCGAATTTGTAACTGAACGTTCAGAACTGATCCATCCTGAAATCCTAGCAGGGTTGCTGCGCCTCACTCAACTTTGGAATCGAGAAATTGCCGTATATCTTTCCCGTCCCGGAGCCTTGTTGGCCGCTGCTGTAGGGCAACATGCCACAGTAACGCTCCCGCCGATCAAAGGAAGATCGATTGGGAAACATCTGAGGTGCATTCATACACATCCTAATGGGGACTTCAGACTCAGTCCGCTAGATCAGAGCGCTCTATTATCCCTTCAGCTAGAAAGTATGACTTCGGTTGGGGTACTCGACGGGAAGCTTACCGGTTTACAAATTGCCTATCGAACAGGGGAGAGCGACCCCTTAATAGTTAACCTCAATTCTAAAACCTGGCATTCTTTTGACTATAATGAGCCACTTTCTGGCTCTGCCAAAGGAATGACGAATCCGGCAAAGACTTCGACATCACTTGGTAAAGAGCTCGCTTTCCTTATAGCTTTGCAAGATGGTGATCAAGAAGTGAATGAAGATCTGAGGGAACTACGGGAATTGGCCCGTACAGCGGGAGTAGACGTGGTCGGGCAACTTGTTCAACTTCGGCGTTATGGTCAATCACGCAGCTATTTAGGGAGCGGGAAAGTTGAGGAATTAGTTCATCGTTTACAGGAAACAGAGGCTAATGTCGTGATCTGTGATGATGAACTATCACCAACCCAGTTACGAACTTTAGAGGCGGAAACTGGGCTGAAAGTTTTAGATCGTACGGGTTTGATACTAGATATTTTTGCAGAACGGGCACGATCTCGTGAAGGTAAACTTCAAGTTGAGTTGGCACAACTTAAACATCTTTTGCCGTTTTTATCAGGCCAGGGACAAGCTCTTTCTCGCTTAGGTGCTGGAGTCGGCTCTAGGGGTCCAGGAGAAACGAAACTAGAACTTGACCGCCGGAGAATGAGGGAGCGCATTACCCTACTGGAAAAAGAATTAAAGCTGGTCTTACAGCAACGAGATGTTCAGCGTCGGCAAAGAACAAAAAGTGGCCTCCCGATTATCGCCTTAGTCGGGTATACAAACGCTGGCAAAACAACGTTTATGAAAAAAGCTATGGAACAAGCGGGTAGTAAGTCCGACATACCAAGAGGTGAAAACAAATTATTTGCCACCTTAGACCCGATTGTCCGTTCGATTAGAGTCAACTCTTCCTTGGAAATTCTGCTCAGCGATACTGTTGGGTTTATTCGGAAATTGCCTACCCAACTCCTGCGGGCCTTTTTAGCAACGTTAGAAGAGGTCCAACAAGCCGATGTTCTAATCCATGTTGTCGATGCCAGCCATCCTCAAGCGCTCCAACACGCAGAGACGGTGCACGAGGTGCTCAAACAACTGGGCTGCGAAGGAAAGCCTAGAATTACTTTGTTAAATAAGGTCGATCAGGTCTTGGTTGAAGAGGATCTATTCAAGCTCGCTCAACACTTTCCTCATCCAATTGAGCTGTCCCTCCTGCGTGAGGATTCCTTAAAGCCGGTTTGGAAACTCCTCAGCTCATTGCTGACCTAAACCTAAGGAGGTAATTATTTGGATTCGAATCCCAATTGGCCGGAGTTGATTCGCAAAGCGGTCATAGAAGCGGAAGAAGTACTTCACCGGCTACTTCCTGATTTACAAGCAATAGCAACTCGAAACCACGAGAAGGTCTTAAAAGCCTTTCAAGAAGAACATGTCGCAACGTATCACTTACAGGGGACAACGGGTTATGGTCTTGGTGATTCAGGCCGTGAAGTCCTAGATCGTGTGGTAGCCCGCATTCTAGGTACGGAAGCGGCCCTTGTACGTGGTCAGTTTGTTTCAGGCACACATGCGATTGCCGCGGCCTTATTTGGCGTTTTACGCCCTGGAGATCATCTTATTTCTGTGAGCGGGCCCCCTTATGATACGCTTGAGGAAGTCATTGGACTGCGGGGGGAAGGGCAAGGGAGTCTCCTGGATTTTGGCGTAACCTATGATGCTATTCCATTGGATTCCGAAGGTAAACTTCAATATGCTCTTTTCAGCGAGAAGATAACGGCTAAAACCCGAATGTTGATTGTTCAGCGTTCCTGCGGGTATGCTTGGCGGAACTCACTGAGAATATCTCAACTCAAGGAACTTGTCGATTTTGTCAGAACACACTATCCTGACTTGCTTATCTTTGTCGATAACTGCTACGGAGAATTGGTCGAAATGCTGGAACCCGGCGATATTGGGGTGGATTTGCTGGCTGGTTCGTTGATTAAAAATCTGGGGGGAAGTATTGCTCCAACCGGTGGATATGTCGCAGGTCGCTCAGATTTGGTTCAACTTTCAGCCCAGCGCTTAACAGCTCCAGGAATCGGCGAGCATGTAGGGTCAACCCTGGAATGGCAGCGCCTGTTTTATCAGGGATTATTTTTTAGCCCTTTAACCGTTTCAGAAGCCGTCAAAGGCGCAGTTTTTTCAGCGGCATTTTGGCGCGCTTTGGGGTTTGAAGTACATCCTGAGCCTGAAGCGCCTCGAACAGACCTTATTCAAGCCATAAAACTTGGATCACGGGAAAAGATGATCGCCTTCTGTCAGGGGCTTCAGAAAGGCTCTCCAGTGGACTCTCACGTTTTGCCCATCCCTTCAGGGATGCCGGGGTATGAAGACGAAATCATCATGGCCGGTGGTACATTTATTCAGGGTGCAACCAGCGAATTTTCCGCGGACGGACCTCTTCGAGAACCCTATATTGTCTATCAGCAAGGGGGTATTTCCCATACCTACGTGCAGATGGGCAACATTTTAGCAGCGTTGAATTTATGGCAGCAAGGACTTCTAGGCTAAGACTTTGAAACATTGCCACACTGTGTTAATATTAGGCATATGAAAGAAAATAACAAGTCAAAGATGCCTTGGATATTTTGCGTCAGATAAAGAAAACTGGGTTAGCGCCAAGCCCGCAGGCACCGGCGATCGCCCTAGTTGCACTTATGCTTCCAGAAAGTATATAACGTTAGTTATACTTTCTGACTAGTACAAGGAGGTATGTTTACCTCATAGCGGGGCTATTAGGTGAACATGCCGACGCAGTATGACACGAAATAGACTGGCAGACTGACTGGTTATTTTTTTGAATGTGCCTTAAGGCAGAAAGAGGTGAATTATGGGAGATTCAGAGACACCAAAAAGTACCGCACGATTTTTCCTGGAACTATTAGAAATTGTCCTGATCGCCTTTGCGCTTTCCTGGGTATTGCGCACCTATGTTATTGAAGCCCGCAAAATCCCAACGGGTTCGATGCTACCGACGATTCAACTCGATGACCGAGTCATTGTGGATAAGTTGTTCTTTAAAGAATTCGGCCACCTTAGCGCTGGAGACATCGTTGTCTTCCGTCCGCCGCCGAGTGCCCATGCGACCGAGGACTTTATCAAACGAATCGTAGGTTTGCCCGGAGATACACTTGAAATACGCGATCACAAAACCTATGTAAACGGCAAAGAACTTTATGAACCCTATGTTACAGATCAGTCCAAAAATAATTTTGGTCCAATCGTGGTTCCCAAAGATTCGGTATTCGTTATGGGTGATAATCGTAATAATAGTGACGACTCAAGGGTATGGGGATATTTACCGATTGAAAACATAACCGGACGAACTCTTTTCCGTTATTGGCCTCTTGATCATGTTGGTGCTCTTGCCCGTTAGGTGGGAGCTTTTTTCTTTTTAAAAGCATATACTTCTATAAGTTACAATAATATCTCCGTTAAGGGGCCTTGGGGAAACATAAACCAATTTCTATACCAACTACTTATTGAGAGGGTGGGGGATTTTGAAAGAGCACAAACTGAGTGTGATTCTTTTGTTTGGCGGTCGCTCAGGTGAGCATGAGGTTTCTTTAAATTCAGCCCAATCCATTTTTAAAGCCATTGACCGCGAGCGTTACAGTGTCGAGACGATCGGGATTAATAAACAGGGCCAATGGTTTTGGGGTGTTCTTCCGGAAAACATAATTAAAGAGGGGTTTCCTCTGGCGGACCAGGCTTGCCAAGTCACTCTGGTCATCGATCCGACACACCCGCATTTTTTAGCCTTGGACGGTCGTTCGCTACCAAATCAGGGGCAGTTTGATCTTGTTTTCCCGGTTCTTCATGGACCGTATGGGGAAGATGGCACTCTGCAGGGCTTACTTGAGATGGCGAATGTCCCCTATGTAGGGTCTGGGGTCTTAGGCTCCTCTCTCGGTATGGACAAGGATCGCATGAAAGCGGTTTTCCTAGAAAAAGAACTGCCCATAGCGCGCTATGTAACTGTCCTACGTTCAGACTTCCTGAACGGTCCAGAAACCTGCCTGAATGAGATTGAAGCAAAGATAGGCTATCCCTGTTTTGTCAAACCAGCCAATTTAGGTTCCAGTGTAGGTATTACTAAGGCACACCATCGTATAGAGCTACTGGAGGCTTTGAATATCGCGGCCTTATTTGATCGAAAAATTGTCGTTGAAGAAACGATCAATGGTCGAGAAATAGAAGTCAGTGTTTTGGGAAATTATCATCCTGAAGCCTCACTGCCCGGGGAAGTAAAACCTGCGGATGAGTTTTACTCCTACGAAGCAAAGTATGCAAATATTGGCTCCAGTTTATTAATTCCGGCTCCACTCGAGGACTTCGTAATTACACGTTTGCAGGAGATGGCCATTAAGGCGTTCAGTGCAGTAGAAGCCAGTGGACTGAGTAGGGTCGATTTCTTTGTAACCGCTCAAAATGACATATTCCTTAATGAAATTAACACCTTGCCGGGATTTACAGAAATCTCAATGTACCCTAAGCTCTGGGAGGCTACAGGGATTGCATATTCTGAATTGATCGACCGTTTAATTTCGTTAGGGCTGGAACGTTTTAAGGATAAACAAAAATGTAAAATTTCCCAAGCTTAATTCATAGCGTATAAGTCGGGGCAATTCATGTCGTAATGCGGGCAATTTTTTGTTATAAAAGGACCGAGGCCGTAATAATGTCTACTCTGTAGGGTACACATTATAATTGCCTCGGTCTTTTTATAATTAAGTTTAAATTTTAAAGGTTAACCAATCTATTTTGAGCATATCTTTTCTTAGAGGTGGATTTATTGGAGAGTACGAAAAACGCCAACGACCTTTCCTAAAATCGAGACGTCTTGGGAATAAATTGGTTCCATGGCAGGGTTTTCAGGTTGGAGGCGAATAAGCGTTCTTTCTTTAAAAAACCGCTTGACCGTGGCTTCCTCTCCAATTAACGCGACCACAATTTCGCCGTTGCGCGCCTCATTTTGTTGACGGACTATAATCAAATCTCCATCTAAAATTCCAGCCCCGATCATACTTTCTCCCTGAACCCGAAGCATGAAAAGGTTATCTTGGCGAACTAAATCCTCAGGAAGGGGAAAAGTACCCTCAATGTTTTCAACAGCCAAAATAGGTTGTCCGGCGGTGACACGGCCGATTATGGGTATGTGCGCTACTTTCTTCGACTCGAGTGCATCACTGGAACTATCCAATATCTCGATCGCACGAGGTTTTGTGGGATCGCGTCGGATATAGCCCTTGTCCTCCAAGGTCTGGAGATGACCATGTACGGTAGAGCTGGATAGTAATCCGACAGCTTCGCCAATTTCCCGTACGGCAGGAGGATATCCCTTTTTACGTATCGACTCTTTTATAAATTCTAAAATCTTTGTTTGACGCTGCGATAAATCCGGGTACATAGTCTCACACCCCCATCTTTTCAGGAATATTGTACCATCCATCGAAAGAAAGTGCAAACAAATGTTCGTGAAATTGCTGATAACAGAGGAAAGTGGGGGAAGGAATTATGAAAATTCCAGCGAGATTACAGCGAGGGTTGGCTCAGTTTAGTATTCTGATTCTTCTTGCCTTTGTAGCCTGGCTGGTCCTTCACCGCTCACCCTCCATTCCTTCGGACGTCTATCCGTATTTAAGTTCGCTGTCGCCAGCCCTAGTGGAGCAGTGCACCCTGGAAGATCGTACGTCCCCAACAATTTTATGGATGGACCGTTTAGCAATAAAATCAACCCTCCCTGAAATTGAAGCACAACGGCTACTTGACCAACTTAATGTCCAAGTCCCTTTCGCTGCTTTAAACTGGGGGGTTCTCCCCACGAAGACGATTGGAACAGTGCAAAGACATCGCGAAATTTTAGAACAATATCCTTACTATCAACCCAATAGGTATACCTTTCCAGTGATGGGCACGACGTGGTTCGAAGATAGTTTTGGGGCGGATCGCGAAAGAGGAAAACGCAGGCATGAAGGGACCGATCTCTTTAGTAAAGAAGGAACTCCCATCGTCAGTATCTGTGGGGGAAAAGTTGAACAATTAGGGTGGAACCGATTGGGGGGAGAACGGGTCGGTATACGAGGGGACGATGGAAATTATTATTATTACGCCCATCTCCAATATATTTCTACCTTGCTGGTAAAAGGGAAACGAATCGAAGCAGGGGAGCCTTTAGGAAGCATGGGGCACACTGGAGTTGCTTTAACAACCCCAGATCATCTTCACTTCGGCATTGAACTAGCGAACGGGCAATGGATCAATCCTTATCCATTTTTGGTGGTATGGCAATATTGGGGAGAAAAGAGATATTGATATTTGCCCCAAGACTTAAATTTCGTTATAATAACGATGTTATCAATTAATTAATCTGGAGGCTAACGAACTTGAAAAACCTAGGTGAACCATGCGTATTAGAAGATCGTGTCTGTACAGAATGCGGCGAATGTGATCTTTGTGATCTCGATCCGACAAAACAATGTAATAATTGCTTCCAATGTATTGAACCTCTAGACGGTGACTTTGCGGAAATCGGAATTGACGATATTTTATTGACTGAAAATACCGATACTGTTAGTCGCCCTAAAGGGCATAGCTATAAATTGCGGCCCTGATTTCGGTCAAGTGGTTGCTGAAAGAAGAAGCCGCGGACAAAACAAGACTGTGTATTTCGTTAAGGCAAGGAAAATGCGGAGGATTTTGGCTGAGGTGTGTAGTTAAATTAAGATACTTAAATTACGATCGCGATATGTTTCCGTGGGCGTAGCACGTGGAGACTTGCTGTTGTCTTACAATTAAACACAGCTAAAAGTGGCTTGTAGCAAGGGTTTGATGGTTCGAGAGTGAATTGAGTGAAAAGGTTAATAGGACCAGTTAAGCACGCAGGAACATGTTCTTAGGGTTTGGTTGGGACGGTTTTGGGGTTTGGCGTGGCCATGGGAACATATTGTGTATGTAATATTTGACAATGTCGTTGGTAATTTTATCTGTAGGCCAATAGGGAGCCATTGTAAAAGGTAGAAAATGAAAGGTCAGATTGTTTTTGTAACGATCTGACCTTTTTTATTCTTTCTTGGATTATTTTACTGATCTTGGGAGGAAATTAAATAAAAATGTTGAAAGTATTAGGATTGAATAATTTAGGGTGGTAGCCAACTTTGTTATAATTGGAAGTCAAAGTGAAGTAGGAGTTGTAAGATGTCGTGACTAACAATAAGAAGATTAATGAATTTATACAGAAACATAAACGGATTGATGCATTTATACAGAAACATAAAAAAGGCATTTTAGTATTCACTTATATATTTAGTGTAGTTGTTGTATTGTGGATAATACTCTATATTATTTATTATGAATTTGATAAATATCCAGTTCCAAAATTATTTTCATTTGCAACAAGACCTGACATTGAACCAAAAGATTGGCTTACTTTTTGGGGTTCATTTTTTAGCTTTATTGGTACAATGACTTTGGGTATAGTAGCATTTACTCAAAACGAAAGACTAAATCAAAAGAATCGAAAATTAGAAGAATATAAGTTTGCTCAAGAAAATTGTTCTATAATATATCCGCGTAATTTGACTAGAATGAGGTTGTTTAATGTTACGGAAAAAGTAGTTCAAGATATGAATTTTTATTTTCATAATCGATTTTCAACTGTTAATTTAGCACCATTTAATAATAAAATTTCAAATATGTACGAACATATTATTAACAACAAAGATGATTATATATGTATTTCCACAGAAATATATTTTATTAATGATAAAATAAACAGAGCAGAATCCTTCACAGTAGATTACTTTGGATTTGGTTTTATATATCCAGAACATGGAATGGATCGATTCATTATGAGTGTTACTGCAAATGATATTTATAATGACAAAAAGAAAGGAATGATATTAGATGCATTTTCAATCAAAGAAAGGGAAAAAGTTGAAACAGATAAAACCGAACAATATTTTAAAATCGAGTTTAATCTATATTTAGACAAAAAAATATATACAGAGTCGTTTTTTAGTACTGACTTTGGGTTTGAGTTTAACTACAGACTTACAATAGAAAATGGCTTAAATATTAGTTCAGCTTTTCAAATTAAATCAATTATTAGTACGAATGGTGGATTAATAAATGAAGATTTTGAAAAAGTCTCGTACAAATATTTGGAAGATATAAGTAGGGTTAGTAAAATTAAAGCTTATATCGAAAATGGGTAAAGTAAAGAGAAGGTATAAGTTACACACATATCTCGCAATAAAATTAGACTGTGATATTAATAGGTGTTAGGGCGAACCCCGCCGGGGTGGCTGTCTTTCCTAACCGATGCGTTTTTATATATCAAGGTGACTGGTGTCCTACCATGGATGATAAAGGATTACATATGAACCCAATTCCTCCACCTCCCACATTTCTACCCTGGCTACGGATGTAGGTTGGGGATCATCGGTTATTGGGAGCGGTACTATTCTTTATAAAACCAAGGGAGAGAGAGATAAATGAGTAAGCGTGAAATCGCAAGCCTAGCTTGCAAGATTCTTGGTATGTACTTGATTTTTCAAGGAATTAACTTTATGGCCAATGTACTGTCTGTTTCATTCGTAACTCCGGGCCAATTAGAGCCTCGGAGTGCAATTAATATCGCTTTTCCATACATATCTCCAATTATCTTTGGAGTTTTACTGTGGTTTCTTTCGGATAAGTTATCGTCAATTATGGTTAAAGGGGAGACTTTGCATAAAGAAGGCTTGGGTATAAAGGCCGGTGATATTCAGCGAATATTGTTTTCAGTTTTGGGGCTGCTTTTTATGGGGAATTCTTTACCAAAATTAGTTACTACTTTAACAAGTATGTACTCAACACGTGATGTGGCGAACATGACACTAAGATTATTACCAGGAGCAGTAGGAGGAATTACTCAAATCCTCTTAGGGGCTGGAGTCTTTCTTGGATCACGGGGGCTGGTTAACTTATTAAATGTGGTTAGGTATACTGGATTAACGAGGGAAGATGATTCCTCTGAAGAAGGTTAAGCTTAGTTATTCCTCCGCCAATAGCGCGATGTACCTAAACCCCTCACCACCCCTATGTCGCCTAACCGTGCTCGATGATCTGAGCGTCCCTCCGCCGGCGTGGCTGTCTTGTTTAACAGGTGCGTTTCTATAATGATGGGTCACTGGGACCCTACATGATCAATGAAACTAGATCATAGAAATATCGCCAAGGTCGTCACTGAACTTATTTGCCAGATCGTTTGGACGGTCTGGCTTTTTTGTGTTTTCTTGGAATATTTTTGTTAATCTAAGGAGGAAATGTAGGAAAGATGTGGAAGTTAAATGGAAGTAGTTAAGTCCTGCCCCGAGATAAAGTGAAGGTAAACTGGGAGGTATTTTTGAGGTTTGGTGTGAGTAAGCGGCGCTGTTGGTGTGATAGCTATGCTAGGTTTAATTCTTTGATGAGGTGAAATAAGGAATTGAGGTTATAAAAATGGAAATTTTTAAGGAACTAATTATACAAGATTTACAAGAAGAGGATTTCCAACTCATAAAAGATGTTTCTATAGAAAGATTTATAAGTTTTAATGAAGGTGGAAATCCGGTTAGAGCTGGACAGGGCCATGTTTTAATAGGATTTGTCGGTGGAGAAAACAAAGATATTATTACCTGCAAAGGAATTGCAAATGAGATAAGAGAATCTTTATTACCCAAAAAAGTAAATTTATCTTTTATTGATCCATGTCTACAAGTTACAATTTCCAATGCTTCAATTCGAAGAAAGGGTGGCGATATAATTATTGAGGGGGGAGACATTGTACGAACCATAACCAACAGATAATACTTGAAGTCACTGAAACGTATAGCCACTGTATACTGAGATGGCTTATGGTAGCATCGTTTGAAAGAGAATTATATTGGGGCTTCGAAAAGCACCTCTTATCTCGTAATTAATTGTTTGTAACACAGCATTTCTCCCAATAACTGCCGTTTAGAGAAAGAAATTTAGGTCGAAAAAATATAACTAGTAAGGTGAGGTTGGTTGATAATGAATCGCAAAGATGAAATTATGATGGCAATAGTAGATTATATGAAATCAATCGAGTTAACTGATGTTAAACATTCTGTGACTAAAGTAAATATCGTATTGAAAGTTGCTCAAAAATTAAATATACCTGAATCTCAGGAGTATTCGGTAATTGAAGAATTTGATGAACTGTATAAGATTGACATGATAAGGAGTAGTTACAGGACTTATGACGAAAAGGGTGTAGTAAGTACTACTATTTCTACAGATGACGAGAAATTCTATCTCAAACACTAGCCGTTCCTTACGTTGCCCTCAACCCTTCTCGCAACCGAACAGTGTTCGATTCGCATATCTGGGCGAACCGTAGGCTAAGGGCCTTGCGGCCCTCGCCTCCTAACCGTGCTCGATTGGCGCGGTGCTTCGTTGGGAATCGTGGGTGAAGAGTTGTCCTGGGATGGGGGGACCTTACTTAAAACTAACTCCGTCGGGGTAAAATCTCAGCGAAGTGGGGTGTGGATGTATGTGCAGAAAGGTAGATGGCATTACTTTTATTTAACTTCTACGGTGACGTTAATGGTGTTGCTATGGTAGATAAGTTTTTATTTCGGAGGGAATTATGAATAGAAACAGGATTTACAGAATACATCAAGCATTTGATGAGACTTATAACAAGCTTAAAAATGATCCTGAACTTCCAGAAGAGGGCTTTGCTGCCTCATTAGCCTTTCATCATGCCCCCGAAAAGCTTTCTGTTTTCAAAGATTTTAGGGGATATGGAGCATGGTACAGTACTTTGTATGACTACGGCATTAAAGTAAGGGAAGTTCTTAAAAAAATATATGATAAGGCTGAAAAGTTAGGATCCAGTTGGCACAATGGAAAGAAATCATTAAAGGAACTTTTGGAATCATTAAGGGACTTAGAACAAGACATTGGGAATTTTAGAAGCGATGTTTCTGAGTGTCAGCTTTGTTATATAGCCGGGGATATATTTGGCAAGCATGGGTATGTAAATACTTTGTCCGATTTAATATGGGAAATAGATGAGATAAAATCCAAAATACATACAACAGTAAATCGAAAACTTACAGAGATAAGTACAACACGGATGACCATAGTTAGTTTAGGAATTAGTACCTTGGCACTCGTATTTTCATTATTATCCTTCTATATTTCTCCGAAATAGATAACACAGCTTTTTGGGGGCCCAAAAGGTAAAATTCTAGTTAATTGTGCATTGACGTGTTCTGTGCGGTTCGTGGTTCTAGGCTAATACAAAATCTTGCGTTATGGCTACATCTCTAATAACAGAATTAGTAGGTGATTTAAGTGGATGAAAAAGATTTTTTGAAGTTCATATACCAACCTGAAGGACCAACCCTAGACTTTAAACTTCAACAGTACAAGCTGGAAATCGACCACCTCAAATCAGAGTTCATTAAAGACATTCTATCAATGTCAAATACAATTAGAAACTGCACTTCTTACATTGTACTCGGAGTAAAAGCTTATCCGGATGGAAAAAGAGACCTTGAGGGCGTGTCGTTTCATTGGGATGATGCTGACTTGCAGTCGATCATTAAGGATAAGGTGGAAAAGGTACCGCCATTTCAGTATTTCCCAATAACCATTCATGATAAAACCTACGGGATTATTGAAATCCCAGTATCATATGACAAGCCATTTAGAGTAAGTCGGGATTTCGGGGTGATAAAAAAGCACGCCGTCTACATACGCCGGGGAAGTATGAATGACGATGCTAGGGATGATGAAATAGGGGCTATGTATTTGGAACCAAAATCAACAAAAAATGCATGGATACCTGATACTGTCAGTCAACAAGGAACGTCCAAGGACCTACTTGATGCTACTTATCCAACAGAAGCTGTAATTTGGAAGTATCAAAGTGGACTTACTAACTTGGTAAATAATAACTTTCGGTCAACCAATTTAAGTGGAGAACTCTTGTTAGTAGGCCTCAACGATAATGTTGTCGGCTTAGACGTAAATTCTGGACAATGCAAATGGAAGTGCAAGATAAATACTTTTGCCTCGGCTCCGGATAGATTTGAGAATATGATAATTGTTCCAGGATGCAATACGATTTACGCATGGGAAGCTACACTTAGCAACAAATGGTACCATAACTTTAATGCGATTTGGAACTTTGAACATGGTTCAAATTACCCAAGACTTAAAGTAGACAGCGAGGTAGGCTATGTGTCAACGCTTCGGAGAACGGCTAAACCTCAAGGTCCTAATAACGTTTTGTACGGATTACACGGAATTGCGGGAATTAATCTTAAGTCTGGTGAGCTTATATGGAGATTTGACACATCTGAGGAAGGCATATCTAATATTAAGGTGTTAAATGAAGTAGTGTATTTCGCCACAGATCGGAGTGTTTACGCATTAGAAAAAAGAAATGGAAGCATCATGTGGCAAGCTAATACAGGCACAGCGCACTCAGGAAACGTTTTTCCTTTAGATCTAAATGATGAGTTCTTAGTGGTAGGTTCTTGGGACCCTGTTAATGGAGAGTATTACCAGGTCCATTGTTTCGACTCTATTACCGGAACTAAGCATTGGGAGAATGAACTTTATTCCAAAGATTGTACGTGCATGGTATCTACAATCTCTATGTGCCGAAATATTACTCTTTTGGGCAAATGGGATGGGGAAATAGTAGCTATGAATAATAAGGACGGGGAAGTAGTTTGGAAAAGTGATGAGTTATATCCTTACCCCCTCATCGAGACGGTTGGTAATGATATTATTATAGGTTATAGGGGTGGCATAGTAAAACTTTCATTATCAAATGGTAATGAGTTAGCTCATATTAAGGCGAGCCGTCCTGAGTATGTTAGTGTTCCAATAGTGATTAAGGAAAAAGTATTTGTTTCGTGTACGGATGGTTTTGTTTACGCCTTAAATCTAAGGTAGGACAACCAGCTCCTTCTGACATACCCTAAAAATCCCTCGCTATCCTCGCTCCGAACCGTGCTCGATGCATGTATCTTGGCGGGACACCGCCGGGGTGGCTGTCTTCACTAACAGGTACGTTTGCATATATCTAGGTTATTAGTAACTCTACCATTGGAAGTTAGGGCATCTAGTCAAATGGCTAGGAGGAAAAATGATGAGTTTAAAGATTCAGATTGATTGTTCAAATATTAATTGGGATATTGTAT
>JARLHU010000140.1 GCA_031292095.1 Desulfosporosinus sp. | reverse complement strand
TGTTTTTATCCTGGAAGCCATTTTCTTCACAAGGGAAAGTTGATTCGTAAATGCTGTTAGACCTACTACCTGAGGTTGGTAAGACCGCAATGCTGCCTCGTAATCAGATTCTAAACGAGCATCAAAAATCACAACGTCATGATTATCTTGCTTAAGTCCTGCTCCAAGATACTCTAACGCTAAAGGTTCATGCATAAAAATCGTATCCATATGCTCGGAACCACTAGGGGGCTGAATCAACATTACTTTCATTGTTTTTCTCCTCTCAAAATTACAACACCTTGCCCGCCGTCGACAAGTACGCGGTCACCGGTCTTTAAACGCCTGGTCGCGTTACCACAGCCTATAACTGCGGGAATGCCCAACTCACGAGCGACGATAGCAGCATGCGAGAGCGGTGCTCCCACATCGGTGACAATTGCACCCGCCCGAGGAAAGAGTGGTGTCCAAGCGATGTCTGTTTGGGAGGTAACCAGGATCTCCCCTTTTTGAAATTGATCTCCTTCTTCTGAACTGTCTAAGCGACGAACCACTCCCTCGAATCGACCCGCAGACCCTGCGGAACCGGTTATCAGATTACCGTTTGGCTCACTGGAATCAGACGTGGAATCAGAGGTGAAGCCATAAGCAGCGTAGATGTCATTGCGTCGCTTGGGATCTGCCGCCCACCGGAACGGATCAAAACGGCCACATATAATCGCTGGATAGGCAGGTAAAGAAGAATACCTGCTGTGGATGTCTTTCCTGGCAGGGATAAATTTCACTACTGCCTCATCTTCAGACAGGACATTCAACACCTCTTCGATTGTCAGGAAGAAAATGTCGTTTCCTAGACCTGTCAATTGTCCAGCGCGCAGAGCAAACTTGCGGGCAACCCAACGATCACGCACGTATTCAGAACGAACCGCTTCGCGCAGGCGAGCCTTTGGGGCCACTTTGTTTATACGCCGTTTCATTGATCGCACCTGCCGGGGATGGCTTGTTTCAAAGCGCTTCCAAGCCATAGTAAACTCAGAGCGTTGTTTAATAAGAAGAGCTTCTACATCGATGGATGATTTGCCAAACTGTTCCAATTGCTGATCGAGCCAACCCGGGTCCTCAGCTGGCCGAGGAACAGACAGCTCAAACTCATTGGGTCCCCGGTGGCCATACTGCGCTAGATATTCTGTCCGGTCGATTTCTCGACGGGCCACCTTGGCTATGCCAAGAACAGGACCAAGACTTGCTAATAGTCCTGAACCTTCTCTGACGTCCGTGCTGCTACTCAGACCTGATATGAATGTATCCGCATCCTCCGGCCCCAGTAGTTCAATTAGCTCGCGTCGCAACTTAATCGTATAGTCGGAGAACTGAGTCACACTGCCCATTACGCTCCAAACCGTGTTCTGCAGGTGAGGTAAAATCTCAGTGTGCCACAAGAAAGTCAGTTCAACATTCTCGCTTGTTTCATGGATCTGTTTCTGCATTCTTTCGCACCAATCTGCATTCGCACTCAGAAAGCTGGGTAATTCTCGAACCGCCCTCATCTGTTTGATTATTATTCCTACAAAGTTAAAAAGAACGGCTACTGTCGACCACTTGGACAGAGGGATCAGAGGAATCTCCATGCTCTCGGGAATCCGTGTGTATAACAGGCCTTCCAGAAACCGCATTATACCTTGTTTGTTTTTACCTAAAGCACCTAAAACCGAAGCGTAGATACTTAAGTTAAGATAGATACGACCACCAATATTGCCGGATGATTGATATCCTGGTAGCAACTGCCACGATTCGTATATTTGCTGTTGAACACTCCAAGTGAGAGGTGTCATCACCTGGGGGATTGCTTCCCCGAAATTAACGTTCGACCATAAGTAATTGCCAGTCATACTATCATTGCACTCGCCGGTGATAAGATTATGTCCGATCAAGGTCGTCACTGGCCGAGACTGCAGCAAATATAATGTACCGTCTGCGATCGCCCATTCGATATCCTGGGGACAGCCCATTTCCTTCTCCAATCGGTTCCCCAGTTTTGCTAGCTTGGCTGCAAACTTTTTCAGTTCTAGCGGTCCATCATAGCCAGCCCTGCGCCAAATCCCTATTTTTCTCCCCAGTTTGAATGTATAAGCCGTAACCTGACCAGACACCAATTTCTCACCTAACCCGAAGATAAAGTTGCCTGCCATTTCATCGCGGTTCCCAGTCACCGGGTCTACAGTAAACAAAACGCCTGAAATATCTGCTTTCACCATTTTCTGAATAACCACCGCCATGTCGTGAGACTCGTTAATACCTTTTGCCTCGCTGTAAACCTGCACCTCATTACTATGCCGTGACTTGCGCACGGTTCGGATCGCCTTCCGGACTTCATCATCGGTGCTAACATTTAACACAGTGTCAAACTGGCCGGCAAAAGAAGCCATGACTGAATCCTCAGACAGGGCAGAGGAACGGACAGCGAAGGAGCTTTCGCCTCCTCCTTGACGTATTTTCCTAAGGTACGCCTGGACTGGAGCCCAAACTTCCGGTATTAGCTCGTCCTTGTCGAAGGCCATAGGCATAATTATAAAGCCATCGGGCACTGGATAACCCTTTTGAAAAAGATGAGCAAGTGTTCCTGCTTTCCCACCTGCTAAATGCGTCTGTTCAAGTCTCAACTCCTTAAATAAACAAACTAATTGTTTCACCGCACCCCCTCCTTTCTAGATTAGGTTATCGTCCTGCATGTCCTCAATCAGGTCATCATCATGCTTATTCCCCCACTATTTCTTCTATGTTTAATCCTCCTCGTGCCGCGTTAAATCTCGAATCAGAGTTTGTAGCGCCCAATTCATTGCTTCAGCCGTTTCAGCAGAGTTTAGCCCATACCTCTGCTTAAGGGTTGCCCAGGTTAGGGAACTGCAGAGATGGGAAATTATCGCAGTGACCTGTCTAGCAGCTCCTGTAGACAAGCGCGGGGCACTTTCCATAACCAGCTCCTGGATATTTTGATCTCGTTGGTGCCTGCTTTTAGGTTTAACATTGTTAATCAACAAAGCTATCGTGAAAGCCTGTACAAGCGTCTCCCTTTCCGCGAACCGTTCAACTGTCTTTCCGAGCATGACAGGGATGTCGTCCAGCGATTGCGGGTTAAAGGGTGCACTCTGAGCCATAATTTCTGAGGCTTCTTCATAAAGAGCCTCCAAAAACGACTCCCGCGTTGGAAAGTGACGGTATACCGTACCGTAAGAGATGCCCGTGCGGACGGCTACATCCTTCACACTAAAATCAAGGATGCGACCTTCACTGATCATCTCCGCCACTGTATCTAAGATGCGCTCCCGCGTGTTTTCTTTCTGATTACTACGCAAGGGGCTGGTGTAAGAGCGGCGATTAGATTTTCCATCGGACATTCAAAGTTCCTCCAGTTCTCACAATAATTTAATGTAGGCTATCTATATTTAATTATGTTTATCTCTTATTAAAATGTCAATAGGCAAAATACTAAACCCTGGGCACGATCACTTGATCTACCCAGGGTTTATGAAAAACCTTCCTTCCAATTTCGCGTATATTGCAGGACCGACCAAGGATTATACACCACGGTATTACCAAAAATATAACCGTTATACCAGCTACGAACTTCCTCTAACTGCGAATCAATTCCATAATAATTTAATAACTCTTCAACCTCTGTTTCCAGAAAACCAAAATACTTGCTATAAGATTTATTTAATAGTGTATATACCGATAAATTGTTAAGTCCGGAGAAAAGGCTCTCCCAGATAAAGGCTTGCTTTTGGTCGGCTATGTGGTTCCTGATTTCCTCTAAAACAGGAGCTTGCGCCCTTTTCCATCGTATTTGTCGGCTCACTGCTTCCAAATACTCGGTAATTTTAGACTGTTGCAAAACCTGCACCTCCCAAAAGATCATTTACAGCAGCGGTGTATGTTTTCCACTCTTCTTTTTTCTCGTGCAAATGCTTGCGCCCTTTTTTTGTGATCCTATAGTACTTTCGTACCCTCGCATTATCAGCGATCTCTTCGTAAGAAATAAGCATGTCTTTTTGCTCTAAAGTGTGGAGCAGTGGATATAAGGTTCCTGCTTTTAACTTGAAAACATTGTTCGATTGTTTGCTAAGTTCTTCAATCATCTGGTAACCGTACATATCCGTTCCGTCAAGTAGCTTTAGGATAAGCATAGTGGTACTCCCGGTTAATAGAGTTTTATCGATTGCCATATTCTCGCCTCCATAGGTAGATTATCTATATACAGGTATATATAGATAATCTACCTATGTCAACAATAATGAACAGTCGGGGATCGGTAACTCATCTTCAATATCGTTAACATTAAAATCTTCTGTTTTTACGGTAGCGTGGTGTCCCCCGACTACGATAAAAATACCGGGATTAATTGCTTTTATCCTGGAAGCTATTTCCTTCACAAGGGAAAGTTGATTCGTAAATGCTGTTAGACCTACTACCTGAGGTTGGTAAGACCGCAATGCTGCCTCGTAATTAGATTCTAAACGAGCATCAAAAATCACAACGTCATGATTATCTTGCTTAAGTCCTGCTCCAAGATACTCTAACGCTAAATTTCTTTCTATCTTTCTATCTTTCTATCTTTCTATCTTTCTATCTTTCTATCTTTCTTTCTTTCTTTCTTTCTTTCTTTCTTTCTGTCTTTCTTTCTCCATTAATTTTATCACTATAAAGGGGTCCCTCCTGCATTCTATCAATTATGATACTGGTGCTATTTAGTCATGTTATACTTACTTTTTTTCCACGAGGAAAGCGAAATAATTGCACCGATAGCCACCGTAAAATAAATTACATAAAACCAAATAGGATTTGCATGATCATTATAGTAGCGTATTATGCCATCAGTCCATATTGAAGTTATTACAATCAGATAACCAACCCAACCAGAGATTTCAGTTTTTTTAGTTCTGAATTCTCCCTCAATAAAAGAAACAAATTTATTCCAACTATCTAAAACATTTTTGTCACTGAGATACAAAAGTATGCTAATTGCAACAAACAATAATGGAAGTGGCACTACTAGTAACCCGATATTCCGTGCCCATACAACAGAGTCAATTAAGAATATTTTAGCTACAACCCAAACCAGTTGTTTAATCTTCTTCCAGGCTCCAAATGCACCTACAATAGATGAAACAAATAGGAACATTAGCCAAAACAAAGTTGAATCAGGATCATCCAAATTCTTGAATGCAAACCATATTGGATAGGCGAGGATCAATAATAGAATAGGTGCGGAAATTCCTAGTAACTTAACTATTCTTTGAACCATTCTTACACATCCTTAAAACATCCTGAAATTTCGGGTCTGATAAACCTCCATGAATGTTTTTACTTTGGGTCCGACGCTGGTACTATTGTTTATTCATGAGATTTACGAACCAATGAAGGATATATTGAACCTTCACCCAATACTTCTGTTGTTTTCGCCAAATAAAGAGTACATTCCTTCTCTTCTCTACTTTTCCTTATAAAAGGATAAAAAACATTATTTCATATTTAGTTCGATAACTCCTATGTAAATTCCATGAATCTGCTGGTTCCTAATACATATTCTGAAAGTAAATAACCAGTTTTCCTTACTCTAAGGAAAACTGGTTGAAATTTCGACTATCCTGATTAGTGCGTTGTTTTGTGCAATTTAATTTCGAAATTCCTACTTCAATTTGAGTGATTTCTCTACAATCGCGTTCATCGTTATTGCTGTCTCAGCCCTATTATTCACATCATTTGTACTAGGACTTAAACACGAACTACCTTACCCCCTTTACCTCGTAGGTTCTTCATATGTTTCTTGATTTCTACCAGGATTTGACTAGCGTTAAAGATTGAGGAATAAGCTCCACTGAACACCCCAATCAACATCGCCAAAGCGAAGACCTTAGTCGATTCCCCACCTAGTATGTACACGGAGAACAAGGCAATCAGTACTGTAACAACCGTATTGACGGATCGCTGCATAGTCTGCCAAACGGAC
>JARLHU010000139.1 GCA_031292095.1 Desulfosporosinus sp. | reverse complement strand
TGACTGGGGTAAGTACTCCAGCAACGTTGACAGCGAAAGTTGGGACAACGATTACCTTGGCAGCAGTTATAGCCCCTACTACTGCCACTCTCAAAACAGTGACGTGGAGCAGTAGTGACACGACGATAGCCACAGTAAGTGCAGCGGGAGTAATTAAGCCGCTTAAGGTTGGAACGGTAGAGATTACTGCGACGACAACGGACGGAGGAAAGACTGCAAAGTGCAACGTGACAGTGATTCAGGCGGTAACCGGAGTCAAGTTAAGTACGACCACAGCAACTTTAAAGGTTGGGGATCCTGACTTAACCCTGACAGCGACGATTGCGCCCACAAATGCTAGCACACAAGATATTCTTTGGACCAGCAGTAAACCAAGCGTAGCAACAATCAATTCTAATGGAGTGGTCCATGCGATCGTCAGTGGAACCGCGATAATTACCGCGACTTCAAAACAGGATAGCACTAAACTGGCTAAATGCACAGTCACTGTAACTATCCGCTAACTGTGATCGATTGGTATTAAAACAAAAGTCCAAAATAAAGCAGTGGCTGTAAGGTTCTTTTTTCCAAGCCTTACCTAAAAAGGTCACCTCGCCTATAACGATGGTATGGAGTGTAAACCACTCGGCTTGAAGAAATAACAAATAAGGGAGACGTGGCATCGTCCCCCTTATTTGTGACCGTTGGGATGGCAAGGTGCCCTATTTAAGGGAGATAAAAGTGTTTTTACTTACGTTAATCCTCGAAGCCGGTCCACCAGAGGAATTAAATGAGTTGATTTACGACTATAAGGTGAGCCTGCAGATTCTGGAGTGAACAACTGCCCAAAGCTTGACTTTAGTATTTAATAACCCAATCTGAAATGATAAGCTCTTTGAAAAACCCAAACCTATGTGTATCAATGGTTAGTTCCCTCTTCGTGATCAGATTTCGGTCATAATACACCGTGATGTTGTCAACGACATACCGGTGAAAATCTTCTGGTTTGCTGGGGCAACCTTTGTGTACGGTAGGGGGGGTAGAGAGCGGAATACAGCACTGTGTAACGACCAGGCGTTCAATGTATAATTCTACTTTATTAGATTTCTGGAGGAATTCCAGGGCCTTTTGTGTAATATTAATCTTGGTGTTCGTTTTAAGCTCAAGATCCACGGCGGGCTCATCTCCTCGAACATTAACTTTGACTCATTCTATCAGTTCTTCTTGGAGTTGCAAGTGATTTGAGCTTACATATCTATACCAAAACCCCATGCGTTAAAAACGTGGGGTTTTGGTGACTCTGCGCTTTGTTATTGGTATAATAGGGGCTGGCAAAGAAAGGACGAATTTTATGCTGAAAGATTGTAAAAATGGGGAACGGTTTGAGGGAATCCTACTGGTCAACGAATGGAAAGAGGTCCCCTTTCGGCAAAAGCCGGGAGCATATCTTTCATTGATATGCCAAGACCGATCGGGAACGATTCAAGGAAAAATGTGGGATTATAAACCTCAAGTACTTATAATGTTAAAAGATCAGGATGTTTTTTACGTCAAGGGGGTTGCTTCCGAATACCGCGGTACGCTTGATCTTACGATTGAAGCTATCAGGATGATTCCCAAGGAAGATGTGGATTTGGCCGATCTTTTGCCGAGCTCTCTCGTCACAGCTGAGGAGTTAGAAAATCGCTTACAGATTATCTTGGCTAAGATCATTCAACCCGAGCTTAAAGCCCTGCTCGAACAGTTTTTAGCCCACAAAGAGTGGGGAATTGCCTATAGGCAAGCACCTGCCGCCATGAAAATTCATCAGGCCTATCTTCGTGGACTTTGGGAGCACAGTGTTAGCGTGGCAGAGATTGTGGATGGTGTTGCCGATCATTACCCGGCCATAAATCGCGATTTAGTTCTGACGGGGGCTCTTTTGCATGATATGGGCAAGATCGGCGAGTATTCTTATGAACGAGGGATTAAGGTTACAACGGAAGGGCGGCTACTTGGTCACATTATCTTGGGGATCGAACTTTTAACCGAGGAGATCGCCAAGATTCCGGATTTTCCGCGTGAGTTACGATCCAAGTTGGTGCACATTATTACGAGCCATCATGGAAAATACGAATGGCAATCTCCTAAACGACCGAAGCTAATGGAAGCTTTGGTGATCCACTATGCAGATGTCATGGATGCCGATCTTTTTCAATTTGAACAAGCAAAAGAGAATTATCCAGACGATGAATGGTCCCCTTATATCCCAAGCATGGAGCGTTGTCTGTATTTGAAGTAGGTACGACGGGGGGGAGGAAGTGTCTTAGCACGTTTGCACACGCTGCATTGCTATTCGCTTGACGATGTTGCTAAACCGCAAAACCTCTGGGCTTTCTGCAAGTGCGCCGCTCCTTGCCATCCTTGGCACCGCGGCATCAGTCCATCCATGGACAAGTCCCGTTGCGGTTCTTAACGCAAAATCGTCTGCGCTCATTGACGCAATTCCGCTAAGTGCTTCACTAAGCTAAGAAACTTCCTCTGAGCTGGGGTCGACGGGGTTTAGAACGGATGGGGGACAGGGGACGGTTCTTTTTGCATCCTTTCTTGCATCGCGTATTTATACGAACCATGATCCATTTGGCGATTCACCTATCTCTCAGCATGCAAGTAAGAACCGTCCCCACTTGCACCCCGTTCCTTCCTCGTCATAACCAAGCCAATGAATGAAATGAAATTGCAAAGAGAACCATCAAGCGGGAGGAGCGTGCGAGTGCAGTTGGGGAAGCGTGAAGACGCACATTGGTTGACATTCAGAAAGCCCAGAGGTTATGTGCGTTAGCTTCGCCAACAAACGAGCCGCTCCGGAGCTTTGGTGAACGTGCAATTTCATTTGCATTCATCCATCTTGCATTCATCTAATTTGTATTCCCAAAAGCGATTGGCGACGAGGCGCAGGCAAAAGGGATGTTTCGCCCAGATGTCGGGGTTATCTAGAGAAAGCATTAGGGCATAGGCTTGACGGCAAGTGGATCTTAAGGGATAATCCTTAGCAATATGCGCCAAAACAGATAGAATGGCCTCTCGCCGTTCTGTGTGGAATAAGTTCTGAATATAGCGGCGACTGTGGAGAGACAGGCGAGAACGCGTTAAATCTGCTGCGAGGGGGGTAATTTCATCCAATGAAAAGGACACTACCTCTAATTCGGGAAGGTCAGCCAAGACGTCAGCGGCTTGTAAAAATTGAACGAGGTGTTCTTGAATTTCGAGCGGTGGAAAGGAGAAGATGCCGGGAGTTGAGGCTAAGATCCGAATGCGTTGCAGGTTGGCCTGAAGCATCTTTTCGTTTTTCATAAAGGGAGGAGAGTGCTTTGCCATGAGCTGAATCAGGGCTGCTAAAACTCCATTCCCTTCGCAGGCCTGCTGTTCCCAATAAGGTAATAAGCAGAGAATATCGTCCGCGAGGGGTGGACAGGGCTTATCAAAGAGTTGATATTCAATAATTGTACTCAATGATTCAGGGGTTGGGTTAGCTAGTAGGATGCGCCGTAGTTCAGGATGGACTGCTAGCGACGCAGATTTTATATTATCATCCGTGCGATTCATCGTAGGCGCCTCCTCCGTAATTAATATTGTAAAACATATTAATTTAATATTTATCTATACTATCTAGTCTATGTCTATGTCGTAGTTTATGTTATTTGCAGCGTTCTATCCTTAAGAATTTAGTCGTACCAGTCAGCAAGAATAAGTTTTGGTTTAGCCCCTACCTGCTCATGACACTTAGTCATCAATGATCAAGAAGAGTGAATCTTGAAGTGATTACTTAAAAGTTCAATGAAATAAAGAAAGACAGAAAAGAAAGGACAGCCTTAACGGCTGTCCAAGGGTGTCTGATTCCATCGCCAGTAAACCAGCGATAGCTTTTATCTGCCCGTACCTTAGCAAATAGGCGGGCTCGGCTTCGATTTGTTAAGAGTTAGCAAATTCGTCATCAGGAAGGAGCCCGTTGGCAATTGTGGCAATAACCGTATATTTCTAGCTTGTGACCGGTAACCTCGAAATCCATCTTCTTTTTTAAGGCCTGTTGAAGTTCGCCTATGGGGCACTCTTCGATAGAAATCATCTTGTGGCATCCGACGCAGAAAAGATGGTGTTTGTGCTCATGCTGGTTGAGTTCATACCGAATTTTACCATCATCGACCCGGTTGGATTTAATAACTAGGTTTTTAGAGGTAAAGGTATCAAGGGTCCGATAAACAGTCGAAAGATTGATCGAAGCGTTTTTTTCTGTCAACATTATAAATAGTTGTTCTGCCGTCAGTGGAGATTCAGACTGTTCAAGTAGTTCAAGGATGGCGCACCTGTGCCTGGTGCTTTTAACCCCTTCTTTTTTTAGAACTTCCTTATATTTAAGGTTTTCTTCCAACAAGATCATTCCTTAATTTTAAATAGTTTTGTTACTTTACTATGTTCATTTTAATCCTTTTAAAAATTTAAGCAATATTTAACTAGTTAATTTAGCACGTTAAAATTTGTCGTCAGTAAAATTTGTTATACTAACACGACATAAAGCTTGAATTCGCTGATTAAGGAGGAAAAAAATGGTTTACAATTATGAAAGACAGAGTATAATTAAAAGCAAGATGCAAATGGTTAGCATTCGCAAATGGAAAAGAGGGTTATTTAATGCATTCGAAGTCTCTGAAAATTCTTTGTCTCATTTTATTAAGCATGTTGGTATTAAGTGGGTGTGGGACTAACAATGAAGCTAAGGCTACAGTTAGTCAAACCTCAGGGTCAAGTCCAGTTACAAACAATAGCGAAAAACCGATCACAATAGCCGCCTCATTCTATCCGATGTATATCTTCGCTTTAAATGTTGCCAAAGACATGCCTAATGTAAAAGTTATTGATATGACGAAGCCGACGACCGGATGCCTTCACGATTATGTCGTCACGCCTGATGATATGAAGAATCTGGAGGGAGCACAAGTCTTTATCACTAACGGGGCAGGCATGGAATCTTTCATGGATAAGGTTACGAGTCAAATGCCGAATTTAAAAATTGTTGATTCCAGCAAAGGCATTCAGTTAATTAAAGGAGTAGGGGATGAGGGCGATAATCCTCATATCTGGGTAAGTATCTCTAATGCCATTATACAGGTTGGAAATATTGGAGATCAACTCTCTTTACTAGATCCCTCTAATGCCACAAAATATAAGGCAAATACCAGTGTTTACATTAAAAAGCTGGAAGCAGAAAGAGATAAAATGCATCAAGCCTTGGACGGTGTCAAAAACCGTGATATCGTGACATTTCATGAGGCCTTTCCTTACTTCGCCAAAGAATTTAATTTGAACATAGTTGGGGTCATTGAACGTGAACCGGGTTCAGAACCGAGTGCCAAAGAGTTGGCTGCAACGATCGACAAGGTCAACAGTCTGAAAGTAAAAGCCCTCTTTGCAGAACCACAATATTCTACCAAAGCGGCAGAGACAATTGCAAAAGAGACCGGTGCTAAAGTTTATTCGCTCGACCCGGTCGTAACGGGCCCAATGGATCCCGATGCTTATATCAATATTATGGACAGCAATCTCAAATCCCTACAAGAGGCGCTAAAATGAAACATCATAATTGTACCCATGATTGTCAAGGTTCCTGTGAATGTGGTTTGTGTTGCACTAAAATCAATAACTTTGGGGTTGTACGGGGCGGAATAGAAATATTACGGGAGGTCAATCTCCATATTCATTGTGGGGATTTGACGGCGATCATCGGCCCTAATGGTGCTGGAAAAAGCACTCTTTTGAAGGCTATTTTGGGGGATATCCCTCACACCGGAGAACTCCTCTTTCTTGATGCTAAAGACGAAGGCACCGTTAGACCGTCCATGGGTTATGTTCCGCAGAAGCTTGATCTGGATTCTAGTTCTCCGACCAGTGTTCTTGATTTATTTGCGGCAGCACAGACGAAGATACCTATCTGGTTTACTTATCCGAAGAAGATCCGTGAGCGGGTTAGAGAAAGTCTAGCCAGAACTCAGGGGGAACATTTAATCAATAAACGCTTGGGCGCTCTCTCCGGTGGGGAGTTACAAAGAGTTTTACTAGCCCTCGCCCTTGATCCCATTCCTCACCTTTTGCTTCTGGATGAACCCGTCTCGGGTATTGACCAGAGAGGTTTAGAATTGTTTTACAAAACAGTGTCTTCACTTCGAGAAAACTATGACCTCTCAATCATCTTGGTTTCTCATGATCTTAATCTGGTAGCGGAGTATGCTGATCGTGTGGCCTTTGTGAATAATAAGACGATTGAGTGTGTTGGCACACCGCAAGAAGTGTTCAGTAATGAAAAAGTAATCCAAACGTTTGGATTAGATTGGGCAAGGCGTTATCGAAGGGATGAGAAGGATAGGGTGGATAATGCACATTTGGTATAGTTTGGTGGACTTATTGCTTCCCTTCGGCTGGGTTAAGCATGAATTTATGAAGAATGCTCTGCTAGGTGTCTTATTGGTGACGCCGATTTTCGGCTTGCTCGGTACAATGATCGTCAATAACAGAATGGCCTTCTTTTCTGATTCCTTGGGTCACTCTGCCTTAACAGGGATTGCCATTGGGGTCATCTTAGGCATCAAAAATCCAATTTGGTCAATGCTTTTCTTTTCGGTGTTGATTACGATTGCGATTCTGGTGGTCAAAGAAGCGAACACGGCTTCGACGGATACGATTATAGGGGTATTTTCTTCGACGGCTGTTGCTCTGGGGATCGTGATACTTTCACGGAACGGGGGGTTTACCAAATATTCCGTGTATCTGATTGGAGATTTGTTGAGCATTAATCCCTCCGACTTGCTGACCCTCGGCATCGTGTTTGTTGTGGTTATTGTTTTATGGGTTGTAATTTTTAATAAACTTCTGCTGGCGAGCTTGAACCCGTCTCTAGCAAGTAGCCGAGGGATTCATGTGCGACTATATGAATACCTTTTTGCCATGATTATGGCGGTTATCGTCACAATTTCGATACAATGGGTTGGCATACTCATTATAAGTTCGCTACTGATTCTACCGGCGGCTTCCTCGCGGAATATAGCTCACAATATGAGGCAATACCATGTTTACTCAGTTTTGATTGCCCTTATTTCAGGAGTATCCGGTTTGATCTTATCCTATTTTTGGGGAACTGCTACTGGAGCAACGATTGTGCTGATCTCATCAGGATTTTTTGCAGCTACTTTTATTATGAAATTAAGACTCGGGTGAAGTTTAGGCATATTGTTGTCAAAGTTTTAGGAGTTGACCACCATGAGACCAGTGAGCGTTAAATTTAGATTAGCCGATGAAAAAATTGAGATGCCCAAGGTTACGAAACAGATGCTCACTCGGATATTGAGCTATTTTAGGCCCTATTGGCTGAGAATGTTTCTGGTCATCGCTTCGATATTAATGACGTCAAGCCTGGGGCTTGTGCCGCCGGTACTCATTAAAAATATTATTGACAAAGCGTTACCCCAAAAGAATCTCAAACTATTAAGTCTATTTATCCTTGTGTCCATAGGGACCACGATACTACTTGGACTGTTACAAGTCGCCCAGTCCTATTTAAGTGTTTGGATTTCTAAGCATATTATTCTGAACATGAAAAATCAAATGTATGCTCATTTACAGCATATGTCTCTGAATTTTTATTCCGCTGCCAAACCTGGGGAGATTATTACGAGAATGAGCAGTGACATCGACGGCATTGAAGATATATTTAACTCTACGGTGGTTAATGCTTTAAGTAGTGTTGTCGTGCTTATTTCCACCGCGATTGTGTTAATCATAATGAACTGGAAACTCGCCCTAGTAGGCATGTTCGTATTGCCAACTTTTATTATTCCGACCAGAAAAGTGGGTAAGGCCCGCTGGAAAATCGCGACGAGAAGTCAAGAAAAAATAAGCCAACTGAATCAGATCATCCAAGAGACCTTGAGTATAAGTGGAGCGATACTCACAAAAATATTTACTAAAGAGCAGGACGAATTTGAAAAATTTGAACAAACAAACGCAGCGGTTATAGGCCTGCAAATCAGAGAATCCGTGGTCGGTCGATGGTTTAGGATGACGATAACCACGTTTATAGCGGTGGGACCGATGCTGATCTATTTTTATGGAGGATATTTATTCATTAAGGGTGAAATATCCATCGGTAGCATAATTGCTTTTGTCGCTTTACTGGGTAGACTTTACTTGCCTGTCTCACAACTGTCAAATATTCATATTGATGTTACCCGGTCCTTGGCTTTATTTCAAAGGATTTTCGAGTATTTTGATCAGAAACAGGAGATTGAAGATAAGCAAGATGCTGTTACTTTAGGGCTTATAAAAGGTAAGGTTGATTTTGAAAAAGTCTATTTTTCTTATAACAATCTGGTCCACGTATTAGAAGATATCAGTTTTTCGGTTAACCCAGGCACTATGGTGGCACTGGTTGGTCCCAGTGGCGCGGGGAAAACCACGATCACAAATTTAATTCCCAGACTCTATGAAGTTATCCGAGGAAGCATTAAAATAGATGGTAGGGATATAAGGGATGTAACCATGGAGTCGCTTCGCAAGCAAATCGGTATCGTTATGCAGGAGCCCTATCTTTTTAATGATACTATCGAAGAAAATTTAAGATATGGGAAAAGTAACGCCACAGAGGAGGAGATCATCAAGGCTTGTAAGGCCGCCTATATTCATGACTTTATTATGACGTTACCAGAAAACTATCAAACAGTGGTTGGAAATAGGGGCATAAAGCTATCCGGTGGAGAAAAACAAAGAGTGTCTATTGCTAGGGTAATCTTGAAAGACCCCAGAATTATTATTCTTGATGAAGCCACCTCCTCCTTAGATTCGGTTTCTGAGATGTATATTCAAAAGGCTATGGTACCCTTGTTAAGGGATAGGACAAGCTTCGTGATTGCGCATCGATTATCGACGGTTTTGGCCTCAGATCAAATCTTTGTGATCGAAAATGGAACGGTTGCGGAAATTGGGAAACATGAGGAATTAATCAAAACCGAAGGTCTCTATAAGCAACTTTATGATACCCAGTTTAAAGCTCAGATTAAATCTCTATAAAACTTTTTCCTTCTTTTAGGAGGAATTCTGTAGTCCTTTGTGTAATGTAAATCCTTAGACTCGTTTTGAGGGTGAGATCCATCGTTAGTAAAAAAACAATTGAGAAGAGGTAAAAAACATGCGTAGAAAAGATAAGGAAATCACTGAGCAAAAAGAGTTGGACGAGATTATTAAGAAGGCTCAGGTCTGTCGATTGGCGGTATCCTATGAAGCTATGGCCTATATTATCCCGATGAGTTTCGGTTACGCCCAGGGAGTATTATATTTTCATTCTGCACAAGAAGGCCTAAAACTATTAATCCTCAGGGAAAATCCTAAGGCTTGCTTTGAAATGGAGATCGATACCGAAGTTGTGCCTAGTGAGCATGGCTGCGACTGGACGATGCGGTATCAAAGTGTCGTTGGTTTTGGTGAGGTTGAATTCATCGAAGAGATGGAGGGCAAGCGAGAAGCAATGAAGATCATTATGCAGCAGTATACGGACGAAGCCAAGCCGATTGAAGATGCTGGGTTGTCAGGGATTACTCTGTTTAAGTTAAATATTAGTAACATGACGGGGAAAAAATCGGGCTATTAAATGCAAAGGCAACTAAAAACGATGAAAGAGGGGTATTTATGAAAAAAAGTCAATCAGAGAAGTATGAGAAAATGTACGATGAGTTGAGTAGCAAAGCGCAAAAAAGTAGCTTAATTAATCCCGAGTTATTCAGTAAATATAATGTGAAACGTGGACTGCGCGATCAAGATGGCAAGGGTGTACTGGTTGGCTTAACGGAGATCGGTGAGGTCCATTCCTATATTCTTGATGAAAATGAAATGATACCTGTGCCTGGAAGATTAATTTATCGAGGGATCGATATTCGACATATTGTAGACGGTTTTACATTGGATGATCGCTATGGTTTTGAAGAAACATGTTACTTATTGCTTTTCGGGAATCTCCCTGATAAAAACTCACTTAAAGAGTTCGAGCAACTTCTAGCCCTTAATCAAACCTTGCCGGAGGATTTTGCCCGGGGCATGATTATGAGTGCACCGAGCAAGGATATTATGAATGTCATGGCAAGAAATGTCTTGGACTTATACAGCTTCGATGATGATCCGGATAATACGTCCATAAAAAATGTCTTAAAACAATGTATCCGGCTTATTGCCTGTTTCCCCTCCCTTGCGGTCTATGGCTACCAGGCTTTTTCTCATTATCATGGCAAGCAAAGTCTCTATATTCACAGTCCCAGGCCCGATTTAAGTATTGCTGAAAATATTCTGTATATGCTGCGACCAGACAGCAAATTCACAAAACTTGAAGCTAGACTGCTTGATCTTGCTTTAGTGCTCCATGCAGAACATGGTGGGGGCAACAATTCATCGTTTGTTACGCATGTGGTAACCTCCACCGGGACAGATACGTATGCGGTAATGGCTGCTGCCTTAGGCTCATTGAAGGGGCCAAGGCACGGAGGAGCAAATATTAAGGTTGTTCAGATGTTTGAGGATATGAAGCATAACTTGAAAGATTGGCACGACGCTGAAGAAATTCAGAGTTATTTGGCGAAAATACTCAAAAAAGATGCTTTTGATCATTCGGGTTTAATTTATGGTATTGGCCATGCTGTATACTCGGTATCCGATCCAAGGGCGGTTATTTTCAAAGAATACGTTGCTCAACTCGCCAAGGAAAAGGGTTTAGAGGCTGAATACAATCTTTATGCTAAAGTAGAGGAACTGGCGCCTGACTTGATCGGCAAATCTAACAAAATGTACAAGATTGTAAGTGCCAATGTTGACTTTTATTCCGGTTTCGTATATAGAATGCTAGACATTCCGGACGAAATGTTCACTGCGATTTTTGCCATTTCTAGAATAGTTGGCTGGAGTGCACATCGCATCGAGGAGATCGTCAATGCCGGAAAAATAATCCGTCCGGCCTACAAGAGCGTTGCAATAAGACGTGAGTATACAAGTATGGATGACCGATAGGTTAATGTCATAATCAAGAAACAGCAGGAATTTAATTATGTCCTGCTGTTTCTTTATCTTTCTTCTGACAAATGAGAGATAAAGAGGGTATATTTGTTTTAGAGCGATATATTTAGTAAATATATCGCTCTAATTAGTGAAGCTTGTTAGTTCCTGTCAAAATAATAAGAAAATCTTTAATTCTTTTCAAGGATAATTAGGCTTGCATATAGAATGAATATTCTAAATATTAAACTACTAAGCAAAAGGTTTGAATCTTAGTACTAGCTGCAATCTTGATGAAAAGAGTGGAATGAAATATGTCTACTGACGAAGTGATCAGCGAATTAACACAAAAAGTTACTTGCCTGGAAGCGACTTTGGCAGAGGTCCGACAAGATAACGAGATTTGGGAGCGAATTTTTACTGAGAACTTTTGGGGGATGGTGGTTACAGATGTCCACAATGCTGAATTATTAAAAGTTAATCCGCGTTTTGCGGAGATGCTTGGCTATGACACCACTGAGCTAATAGGCAAATCAAGCTATGATATTTTTAGTCCAGAGTGTCACCAAGGGCTACCGGAAATTTTTCAAACGATCCACGAAAGGGCACATTATGCCTATAAATCTGAGTTTAGAAGGAAAGATGAGAGTTCCTTTCCCGTACACATTGATAGTTATGAAGTAACTATCAATTCGCAGCGCTTACGAGTGGTTTCCATTTGGGATATTACCGAAAGTGAACACAAAGAAAAGGAATTGAGCCAGTATCGGGAAAGCTTAGAGGAACTGGTCAAATTCCGAACTAAGGAACTGGAACAAGTTAATGCGCAACTCCGAAGTCAGATCAGCCAACGAGAAGCCGTAGAAAATGAACTTGCCAAAGCAAATCAAGAGATGATAAATACACTGGAGAGTATTAGCGATTGCTGTGTAACTATAAATCGACAATGGGTTATCACTTATGCCAATAAGGCCATGCTTAAAGCAATTAAAGGTAATGGTTTTAAGGGTGATTTTATAGGAGCCAGTTTTTTGGAAATTTATGATGGCAGTAATAAGGAGATCATTGAAGCCTGTGTGAAAGCTATGAACGATAGTCAACCAACACGCTTAGAGACGTTCGCACCCTTAATAGGGTATTGGGCTGAACTAAGTATTTACCCAACTAAGAGCGGACTTTCGGCCTTTTTTCGCAACATAGAAGAAAAAAAGAAAATCGAAAAAGCGCTGGAGGAAGAACATCGGCGTATGTATATGTTATGTGATGCTACGCCTGGTCTGGTTCATGTTCAAGAGGAAAATTATAAGATCCGTTTTGCTAACAGTAGTTTTAACGCGAAGTTTGGTGCATGGGAAGGGAAAACGTGCTATGAGGTTCTTGCAGGACTGAAGAGCCCTTGCCCTGATTGCGTAGCCTCAACAGTTTTTGAGAGCGCTGAACCTCTCTGGAGAGAGATTTTTTTTAAAAATCGAATTTATGAGATATTTCTTCAGCCCTTCGTTGATGCCGATGGGTCGAGGTTGATTTTCAAAGTGCTGGTTGATATAACCGACAAAAAAAATGCAGAACAAGAATTGGCGCGTTTGGATAGACTTAATATAGTGGGAGAGATGGCAGCGGGTATCGCACACGAGGTAAGGAATCCGCTGACTACGGTGCATGGTTTTCTGCAACTACTCGCCGCTAAGGACAGTACTAAACAATATCACGAATTCTATGCTTTGATGATTGAAGAACTTGATAGAGCAAATTCAATCATTACTGATTTTTTAAGTCTAGCTAGTAACAAAACTTCAAATTTTGAATTAATTAGTATTTCCAGGATAGTAAGGTCTTTATCCCCTCTCTTATCTGCGGATGCGCTCAATCGAGACAAAGAGCTACGCCTCGAGCTTGAGCAGGTCACAGCCACTTTGGGAAATGAAAATGAACTTCGTCAGTTAATCCTGAACTTAGCTAGAAATGGACTTGAAGCGATGCAAGGTGGTTCGACTCTAACGATTCAAACATTTGAATCAGAAACCTATATCATCCTTAGGGTTCGTGACCAAGGAGTGGGAATTGATCCAATGATACTCGAAAAACTGGGCACTCCATTCCTGACAACAAAGGAAAAAGGGACCGGTTTGGGATTGGCAATTTGCCAAAGTATCGCGGCCCGCCATAATGCAGTCATTAATTATGAATCAGGTCCAACAGGTACAACAGTTACAGTTAAGTTTCCCGTTAGTAATTTCTCCAGAGATCGGATAACAGAGGCCAGGGATCAGAACGGGGATACTCGGACTGACGTATTCGGCTTCTGTGATTAGTAGGGGCACGAGGCATCGTGCCCCTTTCCGTCGTACCCTTTGTAATTTTAATTGTGTCATTTGTTCCAGCACGAGGGCACGATGCCTCGTGCCCCTGCGAATATGATAGCCGTGAAAAATAAAAGGACCGAGACGCAGCAGAGGTTTTTCTTAACACTCGCTCTTGACAGCAGAGCAATGCTTTAATATATTAAAGAAAGAAAGTAAACAACCTGTTTGAGGAGGTAGCAACCATGTCTAGCGATGAACGTTTACACGATCCGCTGACAGACGCTTTATTCGAAGCTGTTTTATTGCTCAAAGACAAAGATGATTGTTATCGATTTTTCGAAGATATTGCAACGATCTCGGAAATAAAGGCTTTAGCCCAGCGTCTGGAGGTTGCTAAAATGCTGCAAAGGAATGAGACTTATACAACCATTGCAGAAGCGACGGGAGTAAGCACTGCGACGATCAGCCGGGTTAAACGTTGCTTAAATTTTGGAGCGGATGGGTATCAACTGATATTGCGCCGTCTGAAAGAGCATAACTTATAATAGGATTTGTCACGGGTAGGAATCATTGTAATAGATTGATTATTAACAAAGTAAAGTGCATAGAGAAGGGGAATCATAATGCTAAGAACGAATTTAGGGCAACGTATTCCAGAGGGGATGCGTGATTTACTACCTGAGGAAATAGTCGTGCAGGAGCGCTTAGAAGAAGAGATTATGGCGCTTTTTCGGCAATGGTCTTATCAGAAAGTGTTGACCCCGACCCTTGAATTTACCGCTTGCGTCCAGCCTGATATTGAGCAAGAGGATTCATTATACAAATTTTTTGACCGTGAAGGGCGTGTCCTCGCCTTGCGCCCAGAACTGACAACTCCGATTGCTCGCTTGGTCAGTACACGTATGCGCGGTGGGGAGTTTCCGCTCCGCTTGTGTTATGGTGCTGATGTCTATCGAAATACCTCTGTTAGGCATAGAGAGTTCCGTCAAGTTGGGGTAGAACTCGTCGGTTCTGACCAAGAAATGGCTGATGCGGAGGTGATTGCTCTCGCGGTTGAAGCCATTGCGGGTTTGGGCTTGAAAAACTATCAGTTTAATCTCGGGCACATGGGGATTTTTTCAGGGCTCATGTTGGAAGCGGGAGTCGATGAGGGGATACAAGCTAAGTTGGAAGAAGCCCTGGCCCGTAAAGATATGGTTGGCGTGGAAAGCTGGGTCAGGCAAAGTGGGTTACCAACACGCGTTCAGGAGCTCTTACTTCGTTTACCACATTTTCACGGCGGAGAAGAAATTCTCGACGAAGTCCTCGAATGGAGCGAACGACCGGCGATTCGGGAAGCGGTTGAAAGTTTAAGACGAATTTATCGGTATTTGAACAATTTCGGAGTACAAGAGAATGTGTCGCTAGATTTAGGGATACTACGCGGTTTTTCGTATTATACTGGGGCAGTTTTTGAAGGGTATGTCCCAGGAGTTGGTTTTCCAGTGGCTGAGGGCGGACGTTATGATTCGTTATACGCAGACTTTGGCATCCCGTTACCGGCAACCGGGTTCGCGATTCACTTAGGAAACTTGCTAGAACAATTTCCCTTATCCTCTACGGAAAGTGCCGATATTTTGGTTTATGGATCTGATGCAGAGCAAGTTATCCGCCAGTGCCGGGCTTTAAGAGCTGAAGGGAAACGGGTAGAAATGGCTCTCGGGACGATCGAGGGCGATGAAGCAAAGAAAATGGCGGCGCGGAAGCACATTCCCGAGATCTTATTTGTGCAGTAGGAGGAAGTGTCTTAGCACGTTCGCACACGTTCCATTGCTATTCTCTTGTCGCTAAGGCTAAAACGCAAAACCTCTGGGCATTCTGCATGTGAACCGGTGCGTTTCTTCACGCCTTATCGACTGCGTTCATTGACGCAATTCCACTAAAGTGCTTCTCTAAGCTAAGATACTTCCTCTGGCTTTGGGGTCTACGGGGTTCGGAACGAAGGAGAGGTCTTGGGGGCTGTTTGCGTTTATGACGCAAAAGTGCGATAGGAGTATGATAAGGTAATGTCACTATTTCGAGGAAAGGGGTGTTAAATATGAAACTTGCAGTTCTTACGGGTGGTGGGGATTGTCCGGGGCTTAATGCTGTGATTCGGGCGGTTGTTAAAAGTGCGCATCAAAGTGGGATTGAGGTGCTCGGAATTAGAGATGGCTTTCGAGGTGCGGTAGAAGGGGATTTCATACCTCTTACTTTGAGTGATGTTTCGGGTATTTTGCCGCGTGGTGGCACGATTCTGGGTACAACGAATCGGGACAATCCTTTTGCGTACGATACGAAAATAAATGGCATAACTAAAAGTGTGGACCGCTCAGATGATGTGCTGAACAATCTAAAAGAACACAGTGTGGATGTTTTAGTGGCGATCGGCGGGGATGGAAGTTTGAATATCGGTCTAAAGCTTGCGAGTAAAGGACTTGCTGTGATCGGAATTCCCAAAACGATTGACAATGATTTAATGGCCACTGATCAAACTTTTGGCTTTCAGACGGCTGTGGAAACAGCCAAAGATGCGCTTGATCGTCTGCATACCACTGCAGAATCCCATCATCGGGTTATGGTTCTTGAAGTGATGGGACGCTATGCCGGCTGGATTGCCTTGTATGCGGGTGTCGCGGGAGGGGCTGACGTCATTTTGATTCCGGAAATACCGTATAATTTGAATCGGATAGCGCAATCCATCCAGAAACGAGCAAAACAAGGGAAGAAATTTAGCATTATCGTTGTGGCAGAAGGTGCTAAGCCGCTGGGGGGCGAAATGGTTGTCGAACGTCTGGTTTCGGGACGTTTTGACCCGATCAAATTGGGTGGCATTGGTGCCAAATTAGGTCACGATATTGAAGAACACACTGGGATCGAAACGCGTGTCACAGTGCTAGGATATCTCCAGCGTGGAGGTTCCCCCAGCGCCTATGATCGTGTGCTTTCTTCTCGCTATGGCGTTGCTGCCGTGGATGCCGCACTAGAAGGGGAATTTGGGATTATGGTCGCCCTTCGAGGCCGAGATATTGTAAGGGTTCCCCTCCATGAAGCGGTCGATAAGCTTAAACGGGTACCCTTAATTGATCCTTTGCTGATCACGGCACGTTCTCTTGGAATTGAGATGGGAGATTGATCCTAAAGGAGCAGATAGAATAATGAGTGATAAACTAACCTCAGAGGGGCTTGAAAGTTTCTTGGATGAAACCTGCGATTCTATCCGTGGAGATAGGGCTGTCGCAGAATTCAAAGAATATGTTATTGCTATTCTTTTTTTAAAGCGCTTAAACGATCGGTTTAATTTAGAACGTGAGGTTAGGCGTAATAAACTTACAGCCAAGGGTTTATCGCAGAGCCAAATAGAAGAAGACTTGGAAAGAAGAGAAGTCTATCGCTTGTTTGTACCTAAGATTGCCCGCTGGGACAAAGTTAAACAGCAAAAAGAAGGTTTGAACTCCTATCTAACCAAGGTTTTTTTGGAGACTGAGGAAAAAAATCGCGGTTGCCTTGGTGCCTTAAACGATATAGATTTTAATAAGACCACTGAAAAGGGTGACAATTTTATTACCAATAGTGATTTAGTTGAGTTAATCAAAGCTTTCGACCCACTAGTGTTGACGGACGATCATTTGGATTTCTAAAATATGCCTTATTTCCAAAGGAGAGACAAGTCCATTATTGATGGTTTGTCTCTCCTTTGCCCATCCTCTTTGACTTGTTAGTCTCCTTCATATGCCTTATAGCACAAGGGTCTAATTGATCAAATATAATATTCTTACACTATAATAATTAAAGTGAACTCTTTCATCTAGGAAAGCCAGCTTATAGAAGTGCGTTACTTAGATGGGCTGCTATATTTTGAGGAAAGGGGTTGCAAGAATAAAAAGACCTTGTTATAATATTAATATATTAATGCTTTAACTAACTAAAGCGGTGTAACTTGCTGAAGTGAGAACCCACATTAAGCTTTAGTTTTTACGGTACTATCAGAAAGGGGATGCCAAGTGGAGAAAGATTTTTTAACGATTGCATTGCCCAAAGGGAAGTTGCTTATTGACTCCATTCAATTGTTAAGCCGTCTTGGGATAGAATGCAGTCATGTGAATGAAGATTCCCGCAAGCTCTTCTATGATCTGCCTGAGAGTAAGGTGAAAATTATTATCTGCCGTGCTACAGATATTCCAACGTTTGTTGAATATGGGTCCGCAGATCTGGGTTTTGTAGGAAAGGACACTTTGTTGGAAGAAAACAAAGATGTGGCTGAATTGCTAGATCTCAAGTTCGGATTTTGTCGTTTTGTGGTTGCTATGCCAGAGGCTAGTGTCCCCCCTAAACTTCCGAATGGTGACTTTGATTTAAGTGGACTGAACCATCAACGAGTGGCAACGAAGTTTCCCAAGGTAGCAGAGACCTTTTTTAGAGGTTTGGGTATGCAGGTTAGTCCTATTAAACTGCATGGCAATATTGAACTGGCACCGTGTGTCGGTCTGGCTGAAATGATTGTGGATATTGTTTCGACAGGAAAAACGCTCCGGGAAAACCACTTGGTTGAAGTTGCTCCGATTCTCGAAGCAACGTCTCGATTGATCGCCAACCGGGTCGCTTACCGCATGAAATACGAGCGGATCCGGGATTTAGTAGAGCTCTTGCGTGAAGATTTGCAAGCGGATGTTGCGGCCAAAATTTAGAGTGGGATTTACTGGTGTATGTCAAGATGAACAGAGTGAGGGGCGAAATTCATGAAGGTTGAGAATCTGAAAGACATCGATCTAAGCCGTTTTACACGGAAATCATATGGAGACGACGACACTTTAGAGCAGCGCGTGGCAGGGATCCTCAAACGCGTCCGTGAGGAGGGGGAAGAGGCTCTCTATCAATTGACTGAGGAATTCGATCATGTTAACCTGCGCCAATGCGGGTTAAAGGTAACCGACGAGGAGATTCAAGGGGCTTACCGCGAAGTGAGTGAGGAGTTTCTTTTAGCTTTACGAACGGCTAAGGGGAATATATTGCGGTATCATGAAAAGCAGAAGCGCAGCTCATGGTTGGAGCCGGATCCAGACGGAAGTATTCTCGGGCAACTTCTGCACCCACTCAAACGTGTGGGTATTTACGTTCCTGGGGGAACGGCCTCCTATCCATCGTCCGTCCTGATGAATGCCCTACCGGCTGTTGTCGCCGGGGTTAAAGAAATTGTGATGGTTAGCCCACCTAGGGCAGATGGCACACTTCTGCCTGAAGTTTTGGTAGCGGCTGCAGAGGCCGGGGTGACCGAGGTTTACAAAGTGGGGGGGGCCCAAGCGGTTGCGGCCTTAGCCTTTGGGACTGAGACCATCTCCCAAGTGGATAAAATAACCGGACCAGGAAACATTTATGTGACCTTAGCTAAAAAGCAAGTATTCGGAACGGTTGATATTGATATGCTGGCCGGTCCAAGTGAAATCTTAATTTTAGTGGATGAGAGCGGACGTCCGGAAGAATTAGCAGCGGATTTGCTTTCCCAAGCTGAACACGATCGTTTAGCTTCGGCAATATTAGTCTCGCCCTCACGCCAACTGCTCGAGCAGACCATCTTAGAGGTGGAGCGCCAGCTTGCAGACTTACCCCGCGCAGAGATTGCCCGAGCGTCTTGGGAAACCTATGGGGCTGCGATTTGTGTGTCAGATCTCCAAGAAGGGATGGATTTAGCCAACAAAATTGCTCCGGAACATTTTGAATTGGTCGTGGCGGACCAGTATTCCTGGTTAGGGCAAGTGCGGAACGTCGGTGCGGTTTTTCTAGGGCGATATTCCCCAGAACCTGTTGGGGATTACTTTGCAGGACCTAATCACGTCTTGCCGACAGGAGGGACAGCTCGGTTTTATTCCCCGCTCAATGTCGATATGTTTATGAAAAAAGTTAGCGTAATCGGGTATTCTGAAGCTGCCCTTAAACGAGATGCCAAGCAAATCGCCATACTCGCCCGCAGCGAAGGGCTGGAAGCACATGCCCGTGCTGTCGAGGTGCGGTTTAAATAATAGATTCGGAGGGGGAGGTAAGATGGAACCCGTGTTGTGTAAACCAGAGAACTTCGTTCGCTCGGAGGTCCTTCAGCTCGTTCCTTATGAAGCGAAGCATATGCCCGAGTGCATTAAACTTGATGCCAATGAAAACCCCTTTCCTTGGCCGGTGGGGATGCGTGAGGAATTATTTTCAGCAAAATTAATGTTTAACCGTTATCCGGACGGAATGGCCCAGGACCTCAAAAAGGCCATAGCGACGTATACGAAAATTCCTATGGAGGGAATTTTGGTCGGTAATGGATCGGATGAACTGATCCAACTTATTTTACTCACTTTTGGCGGTCTAGGAAAAGCGGTGGTTATTCACCCCCCGACGTTTGGCATGTACCAGATTTCCGCTCATTTGACAGATACCACCGTCGTGGAAGTGCCCTTGATAAATGGCCTAGATCTGGATACTGAGCAAATGTTAAAGGCGACTCTTTCTCCGGATGCCCATGTGGTTATTATTTGTAATCCTAATAACCCTACGGGTACGCAGTTTCCCAGAGAAGAAGTTTTGCAACTCGTGCGAGAAAGCGGAAAAATCGTCGTTGTTGACGAGGCGTATGCCGAGTTTTCAGAGGAATCCCTAATTTCTGAGATCGAAAACTATCCTAATTTGGTGATTCTAAGGACGTTTTCTAAATCCTTCGGAATGGCCGGCCTACGCTTGGGGTACTTGCTCGGACAGGCGGAGACCATTGCCTTGATCAACCGAGTGCGGCCGCCGTTTAATGTTAATCTGTTTAGTCAGAAGGCGGGAATCCTGGCCCTGGGGTATTTAAGCCAGTATCAAGAGCAAATTCAGTGCCTTAAGGCAGAAACGCAAAAATTATACGAGGGACTAACCCAGGTGCCGGATGTCGTGGTCTATCCTACCAAAGCGAACTTTATCCTCTTTAAACCGGGTGATCCTGACAGGTGGGCTGCGGAGTTGTTGAAGAGGGGGTTCCTCGTCCGTAACATGGGCGCACTCCCCATTTTAGGAAAATGTCTGCGCATCAGTGCTGGACTGCCGGAAGATAATGAGGGGTTTATACGAGCAATTAGGGAGATAAGCATCGACTCCACGGTTGCCAAAGGAAGTGCGGGCGTTACAAGTGGTTGATAGGGATGCGAGAGGAGACCATTATGAGGGAAGCTTATATTGAACGTAAGACCAAGGAAACGGAAATCAGGATTCGCTTAAACCTTGACGGGACGGGAGAAGCTCAAGTCGCAACTGGGATTGGTTTCTTTGATCATATGCTGATCGCCTTCGCCCGGTTCGCCTACCTTGATCTAATCCTTGAGGCCAGCGGGGATTTAGAGGTGGATGCTCACCATACGATTGAGGATTGTGGTATAGTTTTGGGACAAGTCTTAAGAGAAGCCTGCGGAGATAAAGCGGGGATCGAACGGGTTGGGGAGGCTCTTTTGCCTATGGACGAGGCCCTTGTTCAAGTGGCTTTGGATATTTGCAATCGTCCCTACCTGGTTTGGGATGTTCAGTGTTCGGACGGCATGGTCGGCGAGTTTCCGTTCGAGATGGCTGAAGAATTTTTTCGGGCTCTAGCCGTTCAGAGTGGACTCACCTTGCATGTTAGGTTATTATCCGGGAAAAATCGTCATCACGTTCTGGAAGCCGCCTTCAAAGGGGTGGGGAGAGCCCTTGGCTTGGCCTTACGCCCGAATACTCGGTATAGTGGTATTCTTTCGACTAAAGGGGTTTTGTAAATTATAACAAATAGCGTTCCAGGAGGAATGAAATGATAGGTATTGTAGATTATGGACGAGGCAACTTAAGAAGTGTGGAAAAGGCTTTGGAAAAGGTTGGTTTTGAAGCAAAGATTATGACGTCTCCGGAGGATCTGAGTGGAGTAGATGGACTTATACTTCCCGGAGTTGGGGCGTTTGCGGATGCGATGGAGGCCTTGAAACAAGGGGAATGGCTTGAGCCGATCACCCAGTTTGCTCGCTCTGGGCGACCGTTCCTGGGAATTTGCCTGGGGATGCAAGTGCTGTTTGAAGTTGGGGAAGAACATGGCGAGTATGCTGGGTTAGGACTATTGCCGGGTCGAGTTGTCAAATTCCCGCCTGGCGGTAAGGTCCCGCATATGGGTTGGAACAGTTTAAACATAGAACAACCTTGTTTTTTGTTAGAAGGAATTCCGAATGAATCGTACTTTTATTTTGTACATTCGTATTATGCAGTACCTGGTGAGAAAAGGGATATTGTGGCGACGAGTGACTATGGGGTCGTTTTCCCTGCGGTCGTAGGCCGGGATAATGTCTGGGGGGCGCAATTCCATCCGGAAAAATCAAGCCCCTGGGGGCTTCAACTACTGACGAATTTTGGAAAGCGGGTGAAGGAATATGCTGCTCTTTCCAGCCATTGATTTAAAAGAGGGGAAAGCGGTGCGTCTGTTACAGGGAAGGATGGAAGATTCCACGGTTTACGCCGATAACCCTGTTGAAGTGGCGCAGGATTTTGAGAATCAGGGTGCAACGTATTTACATGTCGTTGATCTGAATGGTGCATTTACTGGAGAACCGGTGAATGATGAGACGATACGCAAAATTGTCGGCAGCGTTTCCCTGAAGATCCAAGTGGGCGGAGGGATTCGCACTATGGAACGGATCGAGGAGCTCTTAGATTTAGGGGTTGAGCGGGTTATATTAGGAACGGTAGCGTTCAAAGACCCGGATTTAGTTGCTGAAGCAGCACGTCGATATGGAGAACGGATTGTCGTGGGTATTGATGCGCTGGGCGGTTGGGTTGCTGTCCAAGGTTGGGCAGAAGCGACTGAAATGTTGGCCATCGATCTAGCTTTGGCCATGAAAGACGTAGGGATAAAGCGTGTAGTTTTTACAGATATTGCTCGGGATGGGATGCTCCGAGGACCTAATATCGAGAGCACTGTCCATTTGGCCCAGGAAACTGGCCTGGCTGTGATCGCCTCAGGCGGGATTTCAACCTTGGCAGACCTGCGCCATTTGCAGCTCGAGTCGTTAAAAGGAATCTCTATCGAAGGGGCCATCACGGGAAAAGCGCTCTATAGCGGGGCTTTTACCCTGTCGGAAGCTTTGGCGGCCGCCCATTTCAACCCGAGCGGCGGAGAAAATTGGAACGGAGGGGAATGATATGTTAAGTAAGCGGATCATTCCTTGTTTAGATGTTCATGACGGGCGCGTGGTTAAGGGGACGAACTTTGTCCAGTTGCGTGATGCAGGCGATCCGGTGGAACTTGCTGCGCTCTATGATAAGGAAGGCGCCGATGAGTTGATTTTTCTGGATATTACGGCTTCTTCTGATAACCGAGAAACTATGGTTGATGTAGTACGCCGAACGGCAGAACAAGTCTTTATCCCTTTCACGATTGGAGGCGGACTGCGAACTATTGAGGATATCCGCCGTATGCTGCGTGCTGGAGCGGATAAAATCGCACTAAACACCTCTGCGGTTCAGAATCCACGGCTTATTCAAGAAGGGGCGCATGCCTTCGGGAGTCAGTGTATCGTATTAGCCATTGATGCGCGAAGCACGGCGCCGGGTAAATGGGAAGTGTATATTCACGGGGGAAGAACGGCCACTGGCAAGGATGTTTTGGAATGGGCTGAGGAAGCGGAAGCTCTCGGTGCAGGTGAGATCCTCTTAACTTCCATGGACCGAGACGGGACTAAAGTTGGCTATGAGCTAGAATTGACCAGGGCCGTGAGCAGAGCGGTTTCACTGCCCGTTATTGCGAGCGGCGGGGTTGGAACTTTAGAGCATTTGGCGGAAGGGTTAACTCTTGGAGAAGCGGACGCCGTCTTAGCGGCTTCGATCTTTCATTATAAGGAATACAGTATTGCGGAAGCTAAACGCTATCTAGCGCAACAGGGGATTTTGGTACGAACCACCTAACTACGATATGGAAGGTTGAGATATATGGATGTGAATGAAGTAGAAGCCTTAGATTTATCGGGGATCCGCTGGGATTCTCGTGGGCTTGTTCCGGCGATTGTCCAGGATGTGGAGACCAAAGATGTTCTGATGCTGGCGTATATGAACGAAGAGTCTTTGCGTCGGACACTTCTGGAGCGTAAGGCTTGTTATTATAGCCGGAGTCGGCAATCCCTGTGGCTGAAAGGGGAAACCTCTGGACATTTTCAGGAGATTATCGCTATTAAGTTTGATTGTGATCAGGACGCATTGCTCCTGACTGTGAAACAAACTGGGATGGCTTGCCATGAAAATCATTTCTCGTGTTTTCACTATGATTTGACCAGTACTGGATTTAAGGTTACGGGTGAACCGGAGGTGAGGCCCGAACCAACACTTGGGAGAACCCTAGAGTTGTTGACTGATGTGATTCATTCTCGAAACCTGGAGCGACCGGAAGGCGCCTATACGACCTATCTGTTTGAAAAAGGAATCGATAAGATTCTCAAAAAGGTCGGAGAGGAAAGCGCTGAGGTTATTATTGCTGCTAAGAATGCCGATCCTGAGGAGATCAAATGTGAAGTCTCCGATTTGTTCTATCATGTTTTGGTGATGATGGAAGAGCGTGGGGTTGGGGTTGGTGAGGTTGGCAAGGAGCTCTCGGCTCGGCGGAAATAGAGAGAGTTTGTTAAATAAATAGAGAAATAAGGCTGGAAGTGCTAATGCTTCCAGCCTTATTTCTTTCTTATCCAATAGGTCCTCAGTCTCTATTTTTATCATGCCTAGTGAACCGACAGGTTCATAAAATTTTACATAACTTACAACTTACAGTAATAATATTATTTACAGTCTTTCATACTCGCCTTGGGCATTTAGATATTGGATGTCCATACAGCCATAATACTCGCCATACATATCTAACGGGTCAAAGCCTCTCGGTCTAGTACAGTCATCTGAGTAGCCGATATAGAGGACATCTAGGTCTTGATCACGCATTCGAAATATAAACTGTGGTTCAGACTCAAACTTTTTAATCAGCTGTGCGAATTCCTCAGTGCCCTCTTTTGCATCTGAAGTGTAGTATTCCTCCATGGTTATATTTTCGAGGCAATTTTCAGTAATTTTAAACATATAACGACCACCTTTACTCTAATCTTTGATTTGAGCTGCGATTTTAATATATCATAACATATATTTTACCTCAAAACCGTATCCGAATGAAGTAGTAACCCAAAGGAACTCTTCGCGGCGAAGGAGGAGTTACCTGAAATGGACAAGCGGAGGAACGCCACTAGAATCCAACGTTTTCGTTCGAAATGATAAGTGGCGAGCAAAAAACTTAAACTTATAAAATTATTTTGAATAAACTGAAATTTCTCTCAATTAAAAGAAGGAATCTTATGGAGCTCGGCGAATTACGATCTAATGTCCATTTTTTAGGATCACTCGTGTTGGGCTACTGAAATGGACCATGGCCTGATGAGTTAGGAGGGGGAGATGAGTATGAACGAAGGAAAAAAAGGGTTAAAAGGGGCAACCATTTTACTAGAGGCCCTAGAAAAGGAAGGCGTTGACCTTATCTTTGGTTATCCGGGTGGAGTCTTGCTGCCATTGTATGACGCGCTGCTAGATAGTTCTATTCGACATATCCTACCACGTCATGAACAAGGGGGAGTGCATGCGGCCGATGGTTATGCACGTGTAACTGGAAAAGTGGGGGTATGTTTAGCAACGTCGGGTCCTGGAGCCACGAATCTGGTCACCGGTATTGCCAATGCCTATATGGACTCCATTCCTCTAGTCGTTTTGACGGGGCAGGTTGTTACCAGTTTGTTGGGAACAGACTCCTTTCAAGAAGCGGATATCACTGGGATCACTACGCCTATCACCAAGCACAGTTATTTGGTAAAGGATGCCAGGGAGATTCCCCGAATTATTAAAGAGGCTTTTTATCTGGCTGGAACAGGTCGGCCAGGTCCCGTACTCATCGACCTTCCAAAGGACATTTTAGCGATGGAAGTCGAACCCTTTCCCGCCGAAATGAAATTAAAGGGATACCAAGTACCGAGCAAGGGAGACAGCGTTAAGATTGCTGAAGCGGCGAAGGCGCTTTCAGAATGCCGCAAGCCTGTCATTTATGCCGGGGGTGGCGTGATTACGTCCGGAGCTGGAGACGTTTTAAAGCAGTTGGCGGAAAAAGCTACTATGCCGGTGGTCACGACTCTAATGGGAATTGGCTGTCTCCCTTCTGGACATCCGAATCTTTTAGGTATGGTGGGCTTGCATGGAGCCGTGGCGGCGAACTATGCTGTGGATGATTGTGATTTGCTGTTGGCGGTTGGGGTTAGGTTTGATGACCGTGTGACCAGTGGTTTGGGCCATCTTTTTGCGACTAAAGCGAAAATCATTCATATTGACATAGATCTTGCGGAGATTGCCAAAGTGGTAAGAACGCATATCCCGATCGTTGGAGATGCTCGCTTGGTTCTGGAAGAGGTGTTGAATGTCTTTGAGGGATTGAATACTCCTCAAGTGGCAGACTGGTGGGAGCAAGTGCATGCCTGGAAAAACGACTATCCTGTGAAGTATGACAAGGACCGACTGACGCCTCAGATGGTGCTCGAATGTATGGGCGAACTGGCCAATGAGGATACGATGGTCGTAACAGATGTAGGTCAGCATCAAATGTGGGCTGCCCAAGTTTATCCGATCATGAAGTCACGTAATTTTGCGACCAGTGGCGGACTTGGAACGATGGGTTTTGGCCTTCCGGCTGCTATGGGGGCGCAGATAGCCCGTCCGGACGATTTAGTTTTTCTAGTCACGGGAGATGGTTCTTTTCAAATGTGTATTCAGGAGCTGGCGACCATTGCCCATAATAAATTGCCCATTAAAATAGTTCTTCTGAACAATGGAGTCTTGGGCATGGTTCGCCAACTGCAGAAATTTTTCTATGGGGAACGGTATAGTCAAACAGATCTTATCGATAATCCGGATTTTGTCAAGATAGCTGAGGCCTACGGAATTCGTGGAATCCGTGTTGATTCTTTTGAGCAAGTACGCAGTGCTATTTCAGAGGCCATTAAACATCCTGGGCCAGTGCTGTTAGATATTACAATCTCTCCGAACGAAGATGTTTTGCCGATCGTTCCACCGGGTAAACCCATTACGGAAATGCTAGGGAGGTAAAAAACATGTTGCATACACTTGCGGCCCTTGTAGAGAACCATCCTGGTGTGTTGACCCGGGTGGCTGGATTATTCGCTCGCAGAGCATATAACATTGATAGTCTTTCCGTTTGTCAAACGGACGATCCTGAACTTTCTAGAATGACGATTGTCGTACATGGAGATGATCAGATCATCGAGCAGGTGAGAAATCAACTCAATAAGTTGGTGATTGTCCACTCAGTCACGGATTTGACAGCCGAAAGTGTTGTTGATCGAGAGCTGGCCTTAATTCGTATCCAGGTCAGCCCGGAAACACGAGCAGAGGTTCTTCAAACAGTTGATATTTTCCGGGGACGGGTTGTGGATATGGGAAGAACCAATCTTACCGTTGAGTTAACAGGGGACGTTGCAAAGGTTGATGGATTTATTAAGGCAATTCGCCCTTATGGGTTATTAGAGTTGGTTCGCACTGGAAAGATTGCTATTCTGCGCTCGGAAATATAGCGTAACATCTCAAAAAACCGGAAGAGGTAACAAGTGAGCACTATCTGTTGGTGAACGGCCAGGTCGTCTTTAGGCGGTCTGGCTTTTTTTTACTGGAAAAATACATTATAGTAAATCACATGTAGATTTCATTCAATATTTTGCAAGTTGAACAATATTATGAAGGTGAAGGTCCTTGACAATCTTCGCATAATTGGAATATGCTATAAAATATAATGTTTAAGCATGTGGACTTTGGTTAAAATATTGATAACAACTATGAAAAGGATAGTAATAAAGGACTCGGCTTTTAGAGACATAATCCGTGGGTGAAAGATTATGACGAAGGTTTTTTATGAAGATCACCTTGGAGTTGGACAGCTGAAATAGTTTAAGCTGTTCCGTAGACATACGTTACATGTTTTAAGCGATTAATGGGTGAACTATCCATTAATAAAAAGGGTGGTACCGCGGATAATCCGTCCCTAAGTCAATGACTTAGGGACTTTTGCTGTTATTTCATAATAAACAACGCGAAAGGAAGATGAATATGTCTAACTTCAAACCGCTAGCGGATCTGCCGATAGCTAAAAAAGAAAGCGAAATAGCTGATTACTGGGACGATCATGAGATACTAGATAAGAGCATCGAAATCAGGGAAGGTGAAACACCCTTCATCTTTTATGAAGGACCTCCCACGGCCAACGGTAAACCAGGAATACACCACGTCATAGCCAGAACCTTAAAGGATTCAGTTTGTCGGTACAAGACGATGCAGGGTTATCAAGTCAAGCGAAAGGCTGGATGGGATACTCACGGTCTTCCTGTGGAAATTGAAGTAGAAAAGCAACTTAAACTTTCCAACAAGAAGGAAATTGAAGCCTACGGAATTGCTGATTTTAATCAAAAATGTCGAGAATCTGTGTTCAGTTATGAGCAACAATGGCGAGAAATGACCAAGCGAATGGGATATTCGATTGATTTGGATCACCCGTATATCACGCTCGATAATAATTATATTGAAAGTGTGTGGTGGATTCTTGATCAATTTTTTAAAAAAGGTTTGATCTATGAAGGGCACAAAATCTTGCCCTATTGCTCACGCTGTGGAACGGGATTGGCCTCCCATGAGGTAGCTCAAGGTTATAAGGAAATAAAGAGTAACACCGTCGTTGTTAAGTTTAAGCGCAAGGATGTTGAAGAGTACTTTCTGGTCTGGACGACGACACCCTGGACGCTTCCCTCGAATGTAGCACTGACCGTGAATCCTCAAGAAGTATACTTAAAGGTCAGACAAAATAATGAGATCTATTATGTATCCAAGACTTTGTCCCATAAAGTGCTAGGAGAAGAGTTTGAGGTTGTTGAAGAAATCAAGGGCAAAGACCTCGAGTACGTAGAATATGAGCAAATGATGCCTTTTGTAAAAGCGGATAAGAAGGCCTTTTTCGTGACGGTCGGCGATTATGTCACGACAGAGGACGGAACGGGCATTGTTCATACTGCCCCAGCCTTTGGGGAAGATGATTATAACACGGGGCGCAGGTATAATTTACCGGTTCTTCAGCCGGTTGACGAAACAGGAAAATTCGTGACCACACCTTGGGAAGGCAGTTTTGTCATGGATGCGGATCTTGATATTATCAAATGGTTGCACGGAGAAGGAAAACTATTTAAAAAGGAAAAAATGGAGCATAATTATCCTCACTGTTGGAGATGTCAGACCCCACTCCTCTATTATGCCAAACCAAGCTGGTACATTGAAGTCACAAAATTTAAAGATAAATTGGTTGAGAACAACAACCGTGTGGAGTGGTATCCTGATTATGTTGGGGAAAAGCGATTTGGCAACTGGTTAGAAAATGCCAATGATTGGGCTTTGTCTAGAAGCCGATATTGGGGAACGCCGCTTAATATCTGGAGATGCGGTTGCGGACACACTACATCCATAGGCTCTAGGAAAGAACTGGTAGAAAATGCAGTGGAAACACTGGATGAAACGACGATTGAATTGCATCGGCCTTATGTGGATGATATTCACATCAAATGCTCAGAATGTGGCGCAATTATGACTAGGGTCACGGATGTCATCGATTGCTGGTTTGACAGTGGTTCAATGCCGTTTGCCCAGCATCATTATCCGTTTGAAAATAGTGAAAACTTCGATCAACTTTTTCCTGCCGATTTTATTTGTGAGGGGATTGACCAGACAAGAGGATGGTTCTATTCCCTGCTCGTGATCTCGACCTTCGTCAAGGGAGTCGCGCCTTATAAACGAGTATTGGTTAATGATTTAATCCTAGATAAAGACGGGCATAAGATGTCTAAGTCTAAAGGAAATACAGTCGATCCTTTTGAGCTGTTTGATCAATATGGAGCGGACGCTTTAAGATGGTATTTACTCCATGTTTCTCCGGCCTTGACTCCGACAAAATTTGACATCGAAGGGCTCAAGGAGGTACAGAGTAAATTTTTTAGTACGATGAGAAATGTGTATGCTTTCTTTTCCTTGTATGCCAATACGGATCAACTTGACCCCAGAGACTTCTTTATTGATTATCAAGATCGACCAGAGCTTGATCAATGGGTACTTTCTAAGTATAACAGTCTTCTCCAAGGCGTTGAGTCAGATCTAAGTGTCTTTGATCTGACTAAAGCAGTAAGAAAGATACAGGAGTTCGTCAATGAGGATCTTTCGAACTGGTATATAAGACGTTCGCGCAGACGCTTCTGGGGAACAGAGCTAACGGATGACAAAAAAGCGGTCTACAATACTACCTATGAAATACTTGTGGGACTATCCAAACTTGTGGCCCCTTTCGCACCCTATATTTCTGAAGAACTCTATCGAAGCTTGACGGATGAGTTATCAGTCCATCTAGCGGATTACCCCGTCGCTGATTCACTGCTGATCGATAATGAGTTGGAAACTCGAATGGATTTGGTGAGAAATCTGGTGGGTCTAGGCAGGTCGGCAAGAGAACAGGTGAGAATCAAGGTACGACAACCTGTGCAACAGATTTTGATTGACGGTAAATATGAGCAACTGATCGATTATATGCTGCCTTTAATCCAGGAGGAGCTTAATGTTAAGGCCGTTGTGTTTGCCAAGGATTTGAGCCAGTATATGAACTTCAGCTTAAAGCCTAATTTCAAAGTGGCAGGGTCTATCTTTGGACCTAAAGTAAAATCATTAGGTAAGGTCCTGTCGGGTCTTGATGCCTCATCTGTTGTGCCTCGATTAGAGGCTGGAGAAACAATTTCGATTGAGGTGGAGGGTGAACCTGTCAACCTAGTGAAGGACTATGTAATCACCACTATTGCGGCTAAAGAAGGCTTTACAATGACCGTGGAAGACAATTTATTCGTTATACTTGATACAACCCTTACTAAAGAGTTGATCGATGAAGGATATGCGAGAGAGTGTGTCTCTAAGGTACAACAAATGAGAAAAAATAATGGCTATGAAATGATGGACAAAATCAAAATCTACTTCGATGGGGATGAGGAAATAGCTGAAGCCGTTACCTTATATGAGGACTATATAAAAAAAGAGACTCTAGCAGATGATATCAAAAGAATTGAGGATACTAACCTGGAAAAGCAGAATATTAACGGTCATGAGACAGGCTTGAAACTTGAAAAATTGTCATAACGAAATCTCAGGAGGGAAGCATTTCGAATTGTTAATTGTTTGGCCATGCATTAAAAAGGAATAATCATGTTAAATGGCGAAACGATATAAACAACTTAGAAGTGGATATTGAAGGAAAAAATTCAGATCCAGAAAAATCAAGGAGGGTTTTGTTTTGAAAAAAATATTGGTGGCAACAGATGCCTCGGAGTATTCAAAAAGAGCGTTAAAAACCGCTTTGGAACTGGCACGAAAATTTAATGCTGCAGTTGAGTTGTTGTTCGTAATGATCGACCCAGTTGTGTATGGGTTTGGTGTAGCTGATAGCTATGTCGCTTCGGCGGAACAAGTTGAGCGAGACGGGGAACTAGCCTTAGAAGCTACACTTGAAGGTATCGATATTAGTGGAATCACATTAGAAAAGAAAAAATTGCATGGTAACCCAGGATACACCATCATACAAGAAGTTAAAGATGAAAATATTGACTTAGTTGTCATGGGGAGCCATGGTTATGGGGCGATTCTCGGTTCCGTATTAGGTAGTGTCAGTCAGAAAGTGCTCCACGGAGCAAAATGTTCTGTTCTCATCGTTAAATAAATGGGAGTTATGTAACAACAGCCAAACTAGTTCGGCTGTTGTTACATTTCAGACGCGGGTCCATTTATAATTGGTAGCATTTTTCTCACGCTATCCCGATCTAGTTGATCCTTACCTTAACTGGATGTTTAGATCAAAAGTGCAATATTCCTATAGTTCTAGATCCAAGTAATCGCGGATAAGAATAACATAAAATAATAGTTGACAGCACACAATGAAAATGGTATTATAACTGAGCGCCACAGAGACGCACATTGATTGAACAAGCGAGGGGTTGAAACCTTCGAACTAGTCAGTCCCGATAAAGAAAATTAGTCATTGACAACGCGAGTTGAAAATGCTAAGATGTAGATCCGGCCGAAGTGGCCGAAGATTATTCTGATCTTTGA
>JARLHU010000138.1 GCA_031292095.1 Desulfosporosinus sp. | reverse complement strand
CTATAAGGTCGAAAAGGACCTACTTGCCGTAAAAAAGCAGTTAGGCCATACTTCAGTGCAGACGACAGAAATTTATGCCCAGGTCATGCCGGAGGATGTGCAGCGGCAGGTAAAGGGATTATGGAGTTTTATACAGTGAATTCTATCACCTAAGTCTTTTGCTAAAAAATAAAGGGTATTAGAACGATTGCATTATTATCTACTCCTGTTCCAGTGCTTCACGTACTTTAACGGCAAGATTCTGGATGGAGAAAGGTTTAGGTATAAATAGCACTCCATCATCAAGTATCCCCCGATGGGCTATAACATTAGCCGTGTAGCCTGACATAAACAGTGTTTTAATATTCGGATATAGAGAGTGTAAATGGCCAGACAAATCACGTCCGTTCATTCCGGGCAAGACAACATCAGTGATCAACAGGTGTATTTTATTAGCGTTATCTTCTGCCAATTGTATCGCATCTGAAGTCGCTTTTGCTGTCAACACCGTGTAGCCTAATCTTTCAAGCATGGATTTTGCCAACTTCAACACTAAAGCCTCATCTTCAACAATCAAAATTGTTTCATTACCTCCTGATGGGATATCAGAGACGGTTCGGGATTTAATTTCTCCGATATCGCTCTTGTAAACAGGCAGGTAAATATTGAATGTCGTTCCGTCACCCGGCTCGCTGTACACGTTAATAAATCCATTATTTTGCCGTACAATACCGTAAACTGTTGCCAAACCAAGACCGGTCCCTTTACCAACCTCCTTAGTGGTAAAAAATGGTTCGAATATCTTGTTTATAGTTTCTTTGTCCATTCCGCAACCATCATCACTGACAGACAGGAGAATAAACACACCTGGTGTTGATCCTTCATGATTTGCGCAATAATCTTCATCAAAGGTTACCATACCCGTTTCAACAGTGACTTTACCCACACCTTTAATAGCATCACGGGAATTGACACAAAGATTGGCTAATAACTGATCCAATTGTGACTGGTCCATTTTTATTTTCCCAAGTCCTGTTCCCGGCAACCATGCAAGATCGATATCCTCACCGATAAGGCGCTGTAACATTTTCAGTAAACTTTCAATGGTTTCATTTAAATCAAGTATCGTAGGTTGGATGGTCTGCTTTCGAGCAAAGGCTAGCAACTGCTGAGTAATATCAGCTGAACGTTTGCCAGCTTTATAAATTTCATAGAGGTCCTCATGAAGCGGGGTGGACGGATCGACTTCCTGTAGTGCCATTTCCGTATAGCCGAGTATAACACCCAGCATATTATTAAAGTCATGAGCCACCCCGCCAGCCAATCGTCCTACTGATTCCATTTTTTGAGCTTGATTTAACTGGGCCTGCAGTTTTTCCCGCTCTAATTCCGCTAACTTCAGTTCTGTAATATCTGTATGTGTACCACAAACCCTCAGCGGTTTTCCTTGAGCGTCCCAACTGACAATTCCTGCCTGATCAAGTATCCACTTGTACTGTCCATCCTTTGTGTGCATCCGATATTCAACTTTATAAGCTGACGTGCGGCCTTCTAAATGGTCTTGGAGAGATTTCCAAGCAAACTCCCGGTCATCAGGATGATGAAGATCAGTCCACTGTTCAACTGTAAATTCAATTTCCTCCAAAGTGTAGCCTAGCATCTCAGCCCAACGGGTATTCCGGACAACTTCACCTGTCTCGATATTCCAGTCCCAAAATCCCAACTTGCTGCCATCAAGCACAAGTTTTAGACGTGTTTCACTCTCGCGTAGGGCCTCCTCAGCCTTTTTGCGTTCAGTGATTTCCTGAAATGCAACACCGCATTGCTTTGGCCCTGCCTGATAGGCCGTAACGTAGAAGAAAACTCCGAGCAGTTCTGAACCTTGTTCAAACTGTTGCGGCTCCCCAGTCAGAGCCACCATCCCGTACTTCCCGATCCAGTCCGCAGTATCTTTTTCTATTCCAGGCAACACGTGTGTCAAACGTTTACCAATGACCTCGGATGCCTTCAACCCAGTGGTCGCCTCAAACCTTCCATTGGCTGCGAGGATAACCAAATCAACTGGAACGTTTTGATTATTTTGCACGACTTCAAACAACACAAAACCTGCAGTCATATTTTCAAAAAGCGCTCGGTATCTTCTCTCAGATTCAGTCAGATTCTCAAGGCTATTACGCAAAGTTTCTTCAGCTATCGAGCGCTTATGAGTTTCATCATAAAGCACCTGACGTACGGCATTAATTTCTATAATTTCATACAAGTGTTCTTCTTGTGCAGGTTCTGTGACCAAAGAAGAAATAGAATTTCCAAGACGTCTTCCAGTCCACTGGCCTCCTAAGAAACCCAATAAAGTCAATCCTAAAACAGCCACCCCGAATGAAATTCCAGTAAGAACCAGCGGTGCCCAGTATGAATATCGTGAAATTCCAACTGAGACAGTCCAGTTTGATATTCGCGAATTGACAACATATGTTTTGTATGGGGGATTGATTATGTTTTGCGGAAGACTTGCAATAGTATCGCCACTAGCATCTTTCAAAATGATGGTCCATCCTGAAGGAAGCTTGACGTATTCGAGGTTTTTCTGAAAGAAGCTTTTTTCAATAGTTGTGAGGATTGCATATTGAGCTTTTCCATCACGAACAACTGGTACGGCAATACCCAGAATATAGTTGTTAACAATTGGCCCAAGAAAAATATCACTCACTGCAGGTTTTCCCGTCTGCATGGCAATCGGTCCCGCCAATCGACCCTTAGGTTTTTCGACCATAGGTAATGGCGTTCCAAAAGGGACTCTGGTATCCAGAAGTAACTTGGGTGGTGTTCGCCCATCTGTGATAACCACATGATTGTCGAAATTTTTGTAAAATCCTAAAGCCTGCTGATACAGTTCATTCCATTTTGAGAAATCGTCAACCAATGGTGACGCTGCTAGCATTTGCAGTGCGCTGATTCTCTCGTTGAGGGAATTTTCAGTTTTAAGGAGGAAATTGTCGGCCAACACTGCAGCCTGATCGTTTTGTTGATGTTTTGTTCTGTCTATTTGATAGATAGCCACGCCTGCCGCAAAGAGAAAAAATGGCAACATGCAAATCCAAATTATTCTTCTTATTACTGAGGAAAGTGCAATACCAACAGGACCTTCAGTTCTCTTACTCGAATTATATGCTTCAACCATAAAATTCTCCCGAGCCCAAATTGATTCACTGATTTATTTAAATTTTATTTTAATGCTTTTTATCGTAGGGCGATGGGATGGGCACACTTTCTTGAACATTGCCACCTCTTCCAGTTCCTTACACTATCGTTCTCAGATAAGAGGCTATCTGACACTATCATAGAATCTCTCTTTAAAAGTATTAACCTTAAATCATTAGCATCGTTTCTGAATGATTTCTGCATTCTGAAACAAATTCGACTAAATCATAATATAAATCAATTAGCAAAAAAAAGAGGCGCCTGCCAATCAATGTAGAACGATTGTAGGAATAATCTCCTCTGTTACGTAGTGGTGCTCGTTTGTGCGGCTACTGAAGAAGCGGTTTTAAAGATTCAAATCCTTACGCGGATATTGATACTGTGAACATCTGCCTAATATAGAAAAGGAGTACTAGTTAAAACATACTATATAATAATAGTTATACATTTAAATATCTTACATCAGTATTACTATAAGATCATTGAATATATTTTTTACCAAACAACTTCATGAAACCACATAAAATATACTTAAAATCACATAAAAGACACATTAAAATTGTAGTCATCTACCCGGTTTATTGTGCTTTTATAAAGATAGACAAAAATAAACCCTAACCCTTTATACGTGAAACATATGAAATCTATAACTACAACATTAACAATTACACCGACTACATCAGGAACCCAACTCAAAAAGATCTTAAAGCAAATCCTTATCGGAATAGACCGGATAAATATAAGCGTCCCAGCCCAGCTGCATAGCAAATTTATTCACCGTCTATACGAAGATGGGAAATGCTATAGATCGTTTGATAAGGGTAATGATAGTATCGTTTTATCGACTATTTTAAATACTGAAGTAAGAGTAACAAAACCTATAATACCAACTAAAAAAATATTACGTAATGGTCTATATCAAAGATTTTATGTAGAAATTTATAACACTATTACCGAGGCTTTTGAATACATCAAAGAGACCTTGGTCTTTT
>JARLHU010000137.1 GCA_031292095.1 Desulfosporosinus sp. | reverse complement strand
TCCAGTAGCTTTAGTTCGATACGAGATACAATGGTACATATTTTAAGCGCGGAAGAATTGTGGCTATCACGTTGGATTGGGGAACAGGGCCGGACACAATTAAACCCTGCTGATTTCCCAACTTATACTTCTTTAGCCGAACGTTGGGATAGTTTGAGGAATAATAATGAAAATTTTCTATTGTCATTAACAGAAGAGGCTTTGATAAAAGAAGTTAGTTTTAAGACCCTCAAAGGGATGTCATATTCTTTAGAATTGTGGAAACAGATGTTACACGTGACTAACCATTCAACTTACCATCGGGGACAAACTGTAACTATGCTTAGACAATTGAAGAAGCAACCACCTTCACTGGACCTGATATCCTATTATTTGAGAGAAAGGTAAAAGGGGTTGCGCATCCATGGTGTACTTTATTTCTAAATCCCGTTGCCTAAGTCCTGCACTCCGTTTCACCTACAAATCGTGCTCGTCTTGGCGAACCCAGCCGGTGTGGTGGTCCGTCTTTCCAAACAACTACGTATGTTCATGTGACGGGTCACTGGAACCCTACATGATCAGTAAACTATATATACGCTAGGTCGCACTGAACTTATTTGCCAGATCGTTTGGACGGTCTGGCTATTTTTGTGTTTTCTTGGATTAATTTCACGATCGCGGCAGGAAAACGAGGAAAAATGTGGAAAGTATCAAGGATGAATTAACTGAGGTCGGTTTTTAAAACCTACTTAACGTAGATTGGTGTAACCACTGATATTGATTTAGAGATACCCGTAATAACGTCTTTTAGGTGTATAGCAAAAGGAGATGGATTTCTATGGCGGACCAATTAATGTCACTTTCAAAGATATTCTTTGAAAGAATATTTAGAATACCTGACTACCAAAGAGGCTATGCATGGGGAGAGAAAGAAGTTAATGATTTTTGGAATGACTTGAACAGATTACAGATGGACAAAAACCATTATGTAGGGGTGCTAACATTAGAGCCAGTTCCTCAAAGTAAATATAATAGTTGGGTTGATGATACCTGGCTTATCAATTCTAGAAATTACGAACCCTTCTATATAGTTGATGGTCAGCAAAGAATAACTACATCAATTTTATTAATAAACTCGGTATTAGAATTAATAAGCGAACAAAATATTAATAAATTGAACTTTAGCTCACAAGAAGAAATAACAAAGAAATTTTTATTTGAATCTAAAGATGAATATAAATCGAGGACATATTTATTTGGATATGAAGAAAACAATCCGAGTTATGAATACCTGATAACTAAAATTTTTAGAGAAAGGTCCGAACATAGCTCTGAAGTTCAAGAAACTACGTATACTTCTAACTTGGAAAAGGCGAAATCTCTTTTCGCTGTTAAATTGAAAAAACTTGATCAGTCTCAACTGGAGGAAATATATGTAAAAGTTACACAACACTTTTTATTTAATACTTACTTCATTTCTTCGGATATTGACGTTTATGTTACTTTTGAAACAATGAACAACCGAGGGAAGCGTCTTTCACATCTGGAATTGTTGAAAAATCGTTTGATATATTTATCAACGCTAATTAATGTCGATGAAGATAATAGAGCAAGATTACGTCGCAATATCAATAATTGTTGGAAAGATATCTACCATTTTTTAGGAATGAGTCGAAAAAGGCAACTTCTAGATGATGAGTTTCTAAATGCACATTTCCGATTATATTTTAATAATCAACTCGAAGAAATTTATAAGAAATCATCTCATGAGTATAATAGAAACTTTAGTCATGGATATATGCAACAGAACTTCCTTTTGGAAGAGTATTTCGTGCATGAAAACATCCATTCTAAACTTACACCCCAAGATATATTCGATTATATTGAAAGCTTAAAAGATTCAGTTAAGCAATGGTATTTTATTAACAATCCAATTGATTCTGATTTTAATGAGGACATAAAAGAATACCTCAATAAAGTTAATTATTTAACGACAAATAGAATGTATTACCCTCAGTCTACAAATAATTTTAAAATAAAGGTACTTTTATTAGCTTGTCTTAAAAATTCCGAAAATGAAGGTATTACCCTAAAGCTTCTTAAAGCTTTGGAATTATACTTGTTTCTACGATTATTATATCCATATGAAACATTTTCGGAAACTGACCGTTATGAGGTTGACTTTGAAGACATAATAATCAAGTTGCAAAATGCTGAAATAAGTATAAATAATTTTACAGAAAAACTCAACAAAATTTCTGCATTCATTACTTCTTCAATTGAAATTAATCAGAAGTTAATTAACTTTTATCGAAGGATGGGTTTTTATCAAACTAATTTTCTAAAATATTTTTTGTGTGAATATGAATTAGACTTAATGAAACAAAGCAAAACTATGATTGTAAAATTAGATAGAGATGTTTTATTTGATAATGGTTATAATTCTATGGAACATATCTATCCACAAAATGCACATCACAAATATTGGCTAGACATGTTTAGCGATTTTAGTGCGAAAGAAAGAGGTAGTCTTCGCAACTCATTAGGTAACTTTGTTGTTTTATCGTCTCCCAAAAATAGCAAGTTAAGTAACAAGCCCTTTCCCGAGAAAAAATGCAATCCGCAGAACACAATAGGTTATAAATACGGTACTTATGCAGAAATAGAGTTAACGGATTATGAAAATTGGGGAGCGGGTGAGATTTTAGAAAGAGGTATAAAGTTAATAAGTTTTTTACATCGGCGTTGGGGAATTAAAATTGGTTCAGGCAAAAAAATAGACAAAAAGGATTTCTTAGGACTATCTTTCATCAAGTAATATTTGCAGTACGATTGTTAGACGATTTTCCTCTATTAAGAATCCAATGAAATGCATCTAGCTAAATCTGAAGGAAACAAATTAGATTTTTTTGCTTCTAATAGCTATTGAAAAAATGATGTAGTAGAGTGACGATTGAGGAGGGAAAAGATGACAGAATAGAGCATTTCTTTATATAAAGTTAAACCCCGACTAAGACGCAACGTTTTTATATTGTGAAGGGTTTACTATTTTCCACCCATGGGAAGATAGGGCATCCAGTCCATGGCATAGCCACCGACGAGGTAGCTGTCTATCGAAACAGGTTCATTTTTATATATGAGAATGACTGGTATCCTGCCATGGAAGATGATGCTCGGGCCGTTTATAGCGTTGCCCACGCCGGGGTGGCGTCTTAACCTGTGCGTAAGGTTAGTGTCAAATAGTAGGCACATGACCAAAAAAGTAAATCCAACCATAAGGTTGGATTTCTATTAGGCTCTATCTTGTTTGTAACAGTCTGCCGGCAACTCCGTTGACCACGGAACAAATTTTCCAATCAGCTCCGGATGGTTTATGAAATCAGTGTTCGGCATCTCTTTCAATATATAAACCAAATAATTGTATGGCTTTAGGCTATTGTTCCGTGCTGTAGTCACAACGCTATATATCATGGCACTGGCCGTTGCCCCCCGAGGAGTCTCCATGGTCACCCAATTTTTCCTTCCAATTGTGAAAGGACGGAGGCTCCGTTCTGTAGCTAATCCTATGTTTTGGATTAGCTACATTATCCTCCGGAAAATATAATCCTCAGGATTTTCAGAAAACCCTTGATATAAGCAGAGTTTCTGCCTGAATCCTGAGGATTATGTTTTTCACCTAAGACCACATAGTTTGGCCATTTCCTCTTCAGAGCCAACCCAAAGTGGTTTTTCATCTTTTGTCTGGGGAGCTTCAACCGAGTCCATCGCTTCGCGCATCATGGCTAACGAAGGTTTTGCATAGACTCGGGTGGTATCGAGGAAGGCGTGGCCCAGTATCCTGGAGACAAGGGCAAGTTCAACTCCGTTTTGGTACAGATTTGTAGCCCTTGTTCTCCTAAGCATATGGGGATAAACATGTGGCGGTATGTCAGGATAGGTTTCTCTGGCTTTATCAGCATACTGCTGTATAAACCGTTCCACATTGCCCTCCGACATTATCCCAGCCCTGCCTTTAATGATGGTATAGAAAAGCAGATGGGTATCCGGGTTGTCCCTGGAGCGATAGACTTCAAGATATTGTTTAACATGTTTCACGGTTTTGATGTTAATTGCAACGACGCGCTCCTTGCTGCCCTTGCCCATAACACGGATGTAGGGATTTTCTTCGTTCAGACAGATATCATTGACCCGAAGGTTAAGTATCTCCGCAAGCCTGACAGCGCTGACATATAACAGGATCATAATAGTCCGGTCCCGTAATCCCATACGGGTATTGGCAGGTTGGCCAAAAATGGCATTCAATGCATCCTCAGAAAGTACATATTTCTCGGTCGCAGGGTTTTTGCATTGGGGAACACGGCTCACCTCAAGAGCGATGGATTGCAAGGTCACATCTTTGTCTGAGGCAAACCACAGATAGGATTTGAGTGCGGCCAGACGTTGGTTACGTGTGCCGGGTTTGTTCCCTTGGGCTTCCAAATATTCGAGGAACCCAAAAATGCAGTCCCGCGTACACTCGGCAAATGCAAATTTAGTTATGGATATATTAAGGTCGCTCAGGACATATCTGCGAAAAAGAGTCAGAGCATCTCTGTAAGACTCCATCGTGTCGGGGCTTCGCCCTACCTGCTTCACCATATACTGTTACTGACGCCCTTGGATATCCACAGATTGACGGAGTGAATTGTCTAGGTGTTGACAGACAGGCTGACCAATATAGAGATTAATGTAGGACGGATATTATCAAGTTTATCAACTGTTTATATCCGTCTGTCTGTCTGTC
>JARLHU010000136.1 GCA_031292095.1 Desulfosporosinus sp. | reverse complement strand
TTTATCCTTTGTCTGTGTGTTTCTATCTAATCGTTCTTAATCTGTGTAATCTGTGTAATCTGTGGTTCCCCGTTCAGAATTCCCCAAGGCGTATTTACAGTGTTTTTCCTTGTAGGTATAAAAAAATGCGGGATTTTAGGTGACATTATTACGTGATTTCATGATTACGTGATTTCAAATTCACACATACACCAATTAGCAAAAACAAGTATGGTTCATAAATAAAAGAACTAGACATCATTAACTGTACAATGCCCATTACAATTAAGATGATTATTAAAACTTTAGGTTCCCTATCTGTGGTATTTCTTAAAGCATTCCAAATAAGTACCAAAAGTGCCAATATTAGCAACGTACCTATAAGAATACCGAAATCACACCATAATTCTAAAAGCAAGTTATGAGCATAGGTACCATTTGCAGTAAATAGATTCGTTTGGGTTAGCACTCTATCGCCCATTATCCCATTCCCGAAATAGGGATGCTGCCAAATTCCTTTTATTACTTGCTCATATAAAACCGCTCTTCCATCATCATTGGTAAATTGTTTTTGCAAAAACATTTCGATTACACGATTACTTATATGATATCTCGCCAAAACCACGCCTAACTGTCGGATCAAAGGAAGAAAAGAGTTACTTAGAGCGATACCTCCACCAACTACAAGAAAAACTATGTAAAGAAAAAGTATTTTAATGTTTGTAATATGCAACAAAAAATACAGCAGCAAGAATGCCATAATGCATACAACCGGTCCTCGTGTACCTTGCATCATGACAAAGAGTACTCCCCCAAGACCTATTAGCCAATGTAGTATTCCACCCTTTTCTATAGCGGAATAGAGCAGGATCAAAATGCTTGGTAAAATAACATAGGCAAAGTACATATTATTATCAACTATAATACGCCCTGAAAAGAAATAGTAGATATAGTAGGCAACACTAGTAAACAGCACAATAAGAGAAACAATATGTAAGTATTTCATTGTTTGTTTGAAATCAACCAGGACCCTGCCAACGAAATAATATGGTAAGACTGTAAAAAAAAAGACCGGCAAAGCTTTGATAATATAAGTAGCATTACTAGGGTAAATCATAATTGATACATCAAATATAAACCCAACGGCTAAAAAAAACAGGACATCAGATTTGGTTAAACGTAAACAAACCGGTATTATTGCCAAGAAGATTGTTATTCCCACAACAATAATGTTGAATACAGAAGCCAGTGATGCGCTGGAAGTTACAATCTTAATTACCTGTAGAACATATTGCATTAATGCAGAATATCCCCACAGAAATACTATCAAAAATGCAATCTTTTGCTCATCATTGAAGTTATTTGCTTTATTCAGATAATGCACTGCTGAAACTCCCCTCCTTTCTTTGCCGATTACTAAAGCGAAAGATATAATTTTTAAAAATAATTCCCCTTTTTTTATTTATCCAATTTAATACTTCGTTTAGCTATTTCCGAATAAGAAAAGTGTACTATCCCTTTTTGTATCGCCACACTTTTCATGGTGTTAAATAAGTCTCGATTGTGGTAGAGTTTAAGAATCATTTGCTTGATTTCGAGAACCGAGTCTTGGTTAAGAAATAAGCAGTTCCCACCAACGTCGACATGCTGCATGCCATCCCATTTTTTAAAAATACAAGGCAGACCTGCTCCAATAGCTTGCTCCCACAATACTGAATGAGTACCTGGAAAAACTGCTAAATCCGATGCTAGAAAATAGTTATTTTGCTCACTGGCAGAAATCCAACCAATGTTTCTTATATTTTCCCTATTAGAGAGCAAACTCAATTCGGCACGCATTTCTTCGTCACAGGAACCGAATACAATAAGCTTTATTTTATTATCTTCTATTTCCTTCATCGCTTGTAACAGTAAATGTACATTTTTTCTGCGATCAATTTTACCTCCAGTGATAAGCACGAAATCATCCATGCCAATTTCTAACTTATCACGAATGTCTTTGCGTATTTGAGGCTGATTTTCAAAATCAAGTTTTTCATCATCCGCCCCCATAATGAGCAGTTCCACTTTATCTTGAGGAAGATTATACATCTTAATTAGAAAATCCACTCTCGCAGGAAGCACTCCGTAAAACATTGTTGTGTAAGGCTCAATTAATTTCACACATCTACGCCAAACTATTTTATGGAATATATTCCTTGATACCCAGCTACCCGCGCTATTAATAAAATCCGAATGGTTATCAACATAAATTTTTACTTCTGGATTTTTTTTTACATATTTAACAACTTGATACATATCGAGAAATTGACAACCGTGAATAAAGATAATGTCAGGGGCAACTCTGGCAATAGCCTCGTATGTCCCTTCACAGGATCGTGTTTGTTTAGATATGGACTTAAAAGGAGATTTATAATTTAATCTTGTAACAGGAATTCCATATTCATTTATATAAGAGCTCCCCTTTTCTAGAAAAGAGGGATTACCGTTTGCATCAAAGGTCTTTAGTGAAGCAATTATAGAAACATTGTATCCGTTGAGCTTATGGTATTTAGGCAACAAATTTTCCTGATATGAATAATTATCAATATAGTAATTAGATATACACAAATGCAACAAATTCATATAGGTACCCCTTTCCATGTATCGGAACAAGCTACAATTGCAGATCCGTGTCCTAATGTTACCCTGCCTAAATATCGTTAATTAACTGTGAAAATGTCTTTATTTCAAAATTGTTTGCCTTTAGCATACCAATTAACATATTTAATTTAGCCTCCATTTTGTAGAGACCTTTTCTTGCTCTTATATTTGTAAGCAATGATGTATCATTTACGTTTGGCATTTTAGCATCAGACAATTCAAACGGGTGAATATATAGCACATATACCTCCGCATTCTTTAAATATCTCGAGATCATAGGTTTCATAAAGAGCCAAGGCAATATTCGAATATAACCTCCGCCAGAAACCGGCATATTCCTACCCATAAACATCTTGGTACTTAATTCAAACTCATAAAATCCGTTTTTATGATATATTCCTTTAACCTGTTGTTCAAAGTCTGAGAGGTCAAGCTTACCATAAAGCGGATGTTCGTTAAACGTTATCATACTTGAATCATACTTGAAGCCTGCCTTTATGACAAGATCGAATCTTTTCCTGTCGATGCTGTAACAAGGTGCTCTATACCCTATAACTTCTTTGCCAATTAGCTCAGATAATGTCTCCTTAGCTTCACTTATTTCTTTGGCAAAAGTTCTTAAATCCATTTGGAGAGGCCGCAGATGACTTTTGCCATGACAAGCTATCTCATGTCCACTTTGATTAGCATAAAGAATTTGTTCCTTAGCGCTATCAGCTAATTCACTGAGTGTAAAAAAAGTAGTCTTTATATTATTTCTGTTTAACAGCTCTATGTATTTGGTAAGTCCGTCCAGCATTGAGCGTGACTTATCTAATTCTTTTCCCGCAAAATAGTCGAGATGATACCAATCCTCTATATCCATTGAAAGTACTGCGTGTTTTTTCTTCATAATTAACTACGTTTTCTCCTCTTCATTTCGCGGCCAAATTTCTCGATAGCTTGCAGTGAATAAGTGAAAAACGGCCAGGGATCTTTGAGCGAAAATATCTGGTCTGTTGTATTCTTAAAGCTGAACCAGGAAGGTTCACTCTTAAACCTGTTGGGAGATTGCAAGAACCACAATATATCTGTATGCATATAACGCATACAAGTATCAAGTTTATAATCCAGATACTCCGTGACAGCGCGACCGGTCTCAAACTCAACAAGCTGCCTAGCGAAATCAACGCCGGCAGCAAAGCATATCTTGACGCTTCCTGTAATTCTTGGATTAATCTCGAAAATTTTTGCAACCCCGTCACGCGGGTCATGAATTAAGTCAATGTCTCCATAACCACGCCAGCCGATCGCTTTCAATAGTTTCACACTGCTTTCAACAATATCAGGCCTGATCACAGAAGTATTACAGCAAGATGAACCACCATCAATTGGATACCATCGTGACTTATTCATTACAAAAGCACTCTTGACATTGCCATCATTGTCAATAAACAGCTGGGCTTTGTATTGGACATCAGTTTGCGGAATATATTCTTGGACCAACATTTTGCCATGAACGGCAACATAACCATCCACCACCCTGCGCAGTTGCTCTTCATTTTTGATGCAGTGAAATCCAATCGAAGAATAACCGGTTCTGGGCTTGATAACAAAGGGATACTTTAACTCAGATTTTAGGATATCGTCCAGCGTCTCAACATTTCTCAGGGTGAATGGACAAGGAATACCTTTTTCCATGCAAGTAATCATGGTATTCTGCTTGTCAATGGCCATTTGAAATACATCCCAGTCATTGACGGCTATGGCCGAGTACTGGGTGAGCTCTTCTTTATTTTGCGAAAGTATGCTTGCCGAAAAGTCTGTCATGGGAATTACCACATCATATTTGTCCCTTTTAAGAACTTTGCGCAGGGCCTCTAAGGATCTCTGGGCATCGTTTCTATCCCAAAACTCGATAAGTTTTTTATTCGGATATCGCGAGACATAGCCCATGTCCAGCTTACTCTCATTGTAAGTCGTTACATGGCAGTCCAAGTCATGCAAAGCTTGCAGGAGGGGCATAATTTGTCTTGCAAAACCCTCCAGCAACAGAACACGTACTCCTGCCAAATCACTTTTCATTCTACTTGCCATCTTCAACCAGCACATCCTCTCCGAATCGTTTGAGTCCATAGGTGGTGAACACCGCAGTATTGGTAGACTGTAGACCTAAGGGGAATCTCATGACACCATACTGTAAAATGTGCGGGAAGATATCCTTTTCCTGTTTGAGGATATGTTCAAAATCCTTGCCCTTTTTCCTCCAAAGGTGAGCAGCGCGGTCTTTTTCGTTTTCTCCGCCTTCAATCCCTGTACTTACATAGACTGTTCCATCGCCAAGTACGGCATTACCGTGGCAAGGTCCTTCAACCTCTAAAATTTTTTCCAGTTGATGGGTTTGCCTATCCATCTTAATAACGTAATTAGGATGAGTGCCGGCATCTGAACCGGCATCAGTTCCCCAATATAAGGACTCTTCGGTAAACGATACCCCCACAGCTCTCCAGAGTTGATTACCTTCTCCGATAAGCTCAAAGGTATCTCCATTATCATAGCTTCTATAGAGTTTTGATTCTTCATCTCTATCACCCGTACCAAGCCACAGGCAGTTATCATATGTATCCCACTGAATAAAATGGATATGCCTTATTTCATCAGGTTGAAAGGTTTTAAGACATTCAAAGGTTTGACCATTGTCTTTACTTCTATATAATGATGAAGTGTTCTTTCTATCCATATTCAAGGTATATTCACCCAGAAAGATTGAACCCTCAGGTGTTACGCACATTCCCCGATGCGCAGGCTTATTGCCTTGGAAATCAGTAAAAATGTTTTTAATCATACCGTCCGGAGACATTATTACTATCCTCTTTTTCAAGGCTACCAAAAAACTGCCATCAACCAACAGCAGCAAATGGTGGATGCCCACTCTTAAAAGCTGACGTGTAAGACGATAAGAACCGATGAATTTCTCTACAATGCTCCCAACGTTATATTTAGGTGAAGTGCGTTGCCCGTTAAAATCAATACTGTAAAAACATAGTCCTTTGGCAACCCAAATAGTGTCGTGATCAACATATAATGCTCGTCCCTTAAAGATCTTTTTAAAAGCCATTATCTACAAAGCTCCTTAATCAATTCATCATACTGCTTACCGACACATTCCTTTGTATATCCGGCCTTAACTGCTTGGAGAGAATTAGCGCCGTACTGTTTTAACCGTGTTCTATTATAATACAATCCTTTGACAAGTTCTGTAAATTCCTCACAGTGACCACTTTCAACTACCCAACCGGATTTTGTATCGATTATGAATTGTGAGGCGCTGCACTCCGAGGAACACATAAGAATAATTGGCTTGGCCATACCCATCAGGGTGTAGATTTTGGAAGGAAAACTGAAGTCTTTAATATGGGGGGCAAGCATAACAAGGCATATATCACTAAAAGCGTTTAGATAAGGTGTGTCTTCCCGTTTCTGATAGCCGATAAATTTTACATTATCGAGATTATCTTCTTTTGCCTTATTTTCAAAGTAATCCTTTTTAATGCCACTTCCGGCTATGATAAATTCAATGTCTAGATCTCTCAATTCCTTTGCGCAAAATAGAATTGGTGACAAGTCATGCGCATTTCCTATATTGCCTACGTAACTAATGACGAACTTGCCTTGCAGATTATATTTCTTCGCCATTTCATTCTGGTTGGACATGGGGTGATACAAATCTGTATTCACAAAATTAGGAATAGTCCTAAGCAGGTTAGCTGGCGGCACACGCTTTTGCAGGTGCCCTCTTATGCCTTCTGATATAGCAATTACGGCATCATTATGTTTATATACGTTTTTTTCAAGTGCTCTTAACATTCTGATAATTAACCGATTCTTAATCTTCCCTTGGGTTATGGGACCATCGGGGAAGAGATCTTGAACCACATAAACCGCCTTGGCATTTTTCTTCTTGGCGATCAGGGCATTGATGAGCCCAATGGAGAGCGGCGGGGACTGGGTTATGACTACATCTGCCTTGATGTTTTTGTTATTGGCCAATACCCAGGCGTAACGATGGAAGTTCAGATAAGTCCTCAACCGCTTTTTAAGGCTTCCTTTTTCCGAGGGCACCACGATATGATAGCAGGCCATACCGTGAAATTCACTGCGCTTGTACCACTTTTTTTCTCCGGCTGTAAATGGTTGTTGGGCCGTATTCTCTTGTAAAATACTATAATGGGGTGTGGTCGTTATAACCGTCACCTTATGTCCTAACCTCTGTAATTCAAGGGCAATATCTGCGAAAATATATGCATTTGAGTTGCCGTCTGGTGGAAACAATAATGTATGCAATAAAATATTAGCCATACACGATAATACACCTTCATATCCCTAATTTTGAACAAACTTAATTTAGGTTTGTTTACCCCACACTACTGAATTTACGATCTTCGTATAGCTCTGAATGATCTTAACCACCTTAACGGATATATTCCCATCCACATAATCCGGTGCTAAGACGACCGATTCATCATTCTCTTGCATTTCTTTAGCAAGTTCGATGGCCTGCTCAATCTCTTGGCCTTTGATGCCACCAATTACAACTGTCCCTTTATCCAAAACTTCTGGTCGTTCTGTGGAAGTCCTTAATAGTATGCCTGCAAAACCCAAGATTGCGCTTTCTTCGGAGAGGGTTCCACTATCTGATAGGACGCAGAAGGAATTCTTCTGAAGTTTATTGTAATCCAGAAAACCAAAGGGCGGTAAACTCTGCACCAAGGGATGGAAGGTGAACTTACGTTGTTCAATATACTTTTTACTCCTAGGATGAGTTGAATAAATTACCGGCATATTGTAACGCTCCGCAATATTATTGATCGCTTTCATTAAGGAAAAAAAATTTGCTTCATGATCTATGTTTTCTTCTCGATGGGCTGAGACGAGAATGTACTTCCCAACTTCAACCCCGAGTCTATCAAGCACCTTGCTGGTATCAATTTTCTCCATATGTTGTTGCAAGACTTCCTGCATAGGAGAGCCGGTTACAAAGATATGCTCTTTTCTGAAGCCTTCTGCGATGAGGTATCGCCTGGAGTGTTCCGTATAGGGTAAATTAATATCTGAAATATGGTCAACGATCTTACGATTAATTTCTTCCGGCACGTTTTGATCGAAGCAGCGATTGCCTGCTTCCATGTGGAAAATAGGTACTTTAAGACGTTTGGCGGAAATCGCTGAAAGTGCTGAATTGGTATCCCCTAAAATCAAAAATGCATCCGGCTTTTCCTCTAAGAGCACTTGATAGGATTTGGCAATAATATTCCCCATTGTTTCTCCAAGGTTCGATCCTACAGCCTCGAGATAGACATCCGGTTCCCTCAACCCCAATTCTTCAAAAAACACCTGATTAAGCGTATGATCCCAATTTTGCCCAGTATGAACGAGAATGTGGTTAAAATAGCGGTCACATGCTTTGATTACTTCCGAGAGCCGGATTATTTCAGGCCGCGTACCAAGAATAGTCATAACCTTTAGTTTGTTCATTTCAAACCTCCAGGAAGTAGGTATCAGGCTTTGCGGAGTTAAACATTTCATCTGCCCAGAATAAGGTGATGACATCTGAATTGCCAACATTTGTTATTGAATGAGTGAAACCCGTTGGAATATCCAGCACCTTGAGTTTCTCACCCGTAACCGCATATTCCAGAACAGCGTTACCATTTATCTGTCTAAATTTTATGATTGCCTCACCTTCAATAACCAGGAATTTTTCAACTTTGGTATGGTGCCAGTGATTACCCCTGGTGATGCCTGGCTTTGTCCTGGATAAAAATATCTGCCCCAGACTCTCCGACTTGATGAATTCGGCGAGCCACCCTCGATTATCGCGTTTCATCTCCAGCTCATACGCGAATTCATTTTCAGGTAGATACGAAAGATAGGATGCATATAAGAACCTCTCAAAATCTCTTTCAAAGCTAGGTAATACTAAGGATACCCTGCTCTCCTTAAAATCGTTTAGGGTATCTGCTATCTGCTGCAATGTTGCCCTAAAGGTTCTCTGAACGAAGCAAAAGCCATCAGTAGCCCTGGACTCGCGACCACTTAAAGCGTTTATCAACTCCTGAATTACATCATCAATATATACGAGATTCAGCTCTGTTTGAGGGTTATTAATTTGTATAGGTAATTCCCGGGAAATATTGTAACACCACGTAGCTATTACGGAATTATAGTTTGGACGACACCATTTTCCAAAGACATTGGGCAAGTGGTAGATATAAACTGTTGCGCCTGTTTCCTTACCATATTTTAGAACCGCGTCCTCTGCACTCTTCTTGCTTTTCCCATAAGGATTATCTAAATCTACCTGAATAGATGAAGTCATTAGCACAGGCACTACTCTAGCGTTTTCTTTAAGAATATCCAATAACAGCTCTGTAAGCTCTTTATTTCCTCTTTCGAATTCTACAATATCTAAAGGTCGATTAACTCCCGCCAGATGTAACACAAAATCTGCCTTCTGAGCAAATTCTCGCAATTCCTCGATCGTGTTTTCTTTAGTGTATCTTAATATCTCAAATTCATCATCAAGAGTTGCTATTAGGTTTTTTCCTATGAAGCCATTTGCTCCAGTGATTAAAACAGTTTTCATACTACCTTCACCAACTCTTCAATTCTTGCCTTATGTAATCAAGGCTTAAAAGCAGTTCTTTAATGGCCGAGATATCTAACCGTTCGGTATTGTGCGAGTTGTATTCGTCACTAAAGTTTAAACGTTCATTCCCTTGCTCAAAGTATTTGTCGTAATTTAAACTCCTAGTATCTGCTGGAATTCTATAGTAATTCCCCAAGCTTTCAGCACTTGCCATCTCTTCGCGCGAGAGTAACGTCTCATACACCTTTTCGCCATGTCGAGTACCAATTATTTTCACGTCGTTGTCAGCATTAAAGACTTCCTTTACCGCCTGTGCTAAGTCAGCAATAGTGGCTGCAGGCGCCTTTTCAACAAAGATATCCCCTTGTTTAGCGTTTTCAAAGGCAAAAATCACAAGCTCAACTGCATCAGAGATTGACATAAGATACCGGGTCATATTGGGATCAGTTATGGTAAGTGGTAGCCCAGACTTTATCTGTTGTACAAAAAGCGGAATCACCGATCCACGCGAAGCCATGACGTTACCATAACGTGTACTACAAATGGTCGTTTTCAATGGGTCAATCGTACGGGATTTAGCTACAATAACCTTTTCCATCATGGCCTTAGAAATGCCCATAGCGTTAATTGGGTAGACGGCTTTATCCGTTGAAAGGCAGATTACTTTCTTGACTCCATAGGCAATCGCTGCGTTCAACACGTTTTCCGTGCCAACTACATTGGTTTTAACCGCTTCCATAGGAAAAAACTCACAGGAAGGTACTTGTTTCAAGGCCGCAGCATGGAATATATAGTCAACCCCATACATCGCAGTAGTGACACTTTGGTAATCACGCACGTCTCCAATAAAAAATTTCACTTTAACGTTTTTAAGTTCTTTACGCATATCGTCTTGTTTCTTTTCATCGCGCGAGAAAATGCGGATCTCACTTATTTCTGTATCTAGAAATCTCGTTAAAACGGCATTACCAAATGAGCCAGTCCCACCCGTTATCAGTAAAGTCTTGTCTTTGAACATTGTATAAGTCCTCCGATAAATTAAAAGTGCTTTTTAACCCATTCCAATAACAATAAATCATCCTATTATATTCCAGATATTTCAACGAATTTGCAACAATGACAAATCCAACCGTTACAACAGAATCCCCTCGTTACATCGAGCGCCCTCCTTTCTCGACCATATTTGGATTTTGGCTCCCTTCCAGAACGCCTTCTGCCCGGATAACTTTTAAAACCGTTAATAAAAATATTTTTATATCAAGGGTTAATTTTTGATTTTCTAAATAATAGCAATCAAAATCAACTTTCTCGCTTATTTCCAGACAATCCCTTCCGTTGACTTGAGCCCACCCCGTAACACCGGGTCTTAATGTGTGTACCCCACACCTAGTTCTTAATTCTATCAAATCAAACTGATTATATAAGGCAGGCCGTGGACCTATAAACGTCATATCTCCTTTTAATATGTTAATAAATTGTGGCAGTTCATCGAAGCTGCTCTTTCTTAGGAACTTCCCAAATGGGGTAATATAGGTACGAGAATCCTCAAGTAAATGAGTCGCTACATTCGGAGTCCCAGTTCGCATAGTTCGAAACTTATATAATACAAACGCTTTATTGTTTTTTCCAATCCTCATTTGAGTGAATAAAGCCGGCCCTTTTGTATCAACTTTTATGACAAAGATAATCAAGAATAGCAAAGGGCTTAAAAAAATAAGCATTATAAGGCTAAGTAGAATATCAATTACTCTGCTCACTTTCTAACCTCCTTCGTATCCTTTGCACAGTACAAACGTATGGCATTAGAGGTGTAAAATAACGGGCCCCTCTCCACCGAAGAGAATGCTAATTATATAATCCTTTAAATGTGAAAAAAGTAATTATTATACAAATAAGGAAAGAAACTGGATGATTCCGGACAAAGTATCGTCGGATTCACATTTCCTCGCCTTAACTTCTATCTTCTTGGCATATTATACCATGTTATAAATATTCCTTCAATATAATAATAACTAAAATAATAATAACTAAAGTTTTGCAAACTCCTGTTTCTCTAATTCCTAAGCAACTAATACCATTATTTCCTTTTGGTTATTTAACGATTAATTGGGTCTATGCTCCTGCTACTTTGATACAAGTTAAATTGTATATCATCCTTTCAGGACATACTATTGCTTTATTTCAGAGCATTTCAAATAGAATAGAGTCATAGACCTCCAATTACCCATTCTTTTCCATTACGCCATGGTTACTCTTCCTCTCTAACACTGCCAAAGTTCTGCTCATCTCATTGTGCACGATCATATACCCCTCATCTACCCCCATACCGGGTTTCGCAAGCATCTGATCCGGCCTAGTAGCTAGCGCTACATGCACCGCTGTCCGCCCACCACCATCCGTTTCATTGCACGACCCGCCGACATAAGCACCCACCCCGTATTTCTTGGCATAGATTACAGCTTCAATGGTATTTTGAATACCACCCAAATCCGGCGTCTTAATTTGCACCATATCGGCCGCCTGAGCATCAACAAACTTGATGATATCCTCATACGTGTTGCACCACTCATCCGCAACTATTTCCACCTTAACTTCACGGGCCTTCAAAGCAACACGCAGTGATTTTAGTTGCTCGATTTGACCCTCGACACTTCCAGCATCCATCGGTCCTTCAATCCGCAAGTGTAACGGTGCCGCCACCTTTTCCAACCTCGCCAAGTAATCGACCATCCGCTGTGTATCATCTTCAAAAGCAACCCCAATCGTACCGTAAACATCGATGTGCAGGACAGGGCGATAATCATCGCCGCCGTGCGTCAGAACCCGGTTTCTGAGCCACTCTACATACTCCATGAGCAGTTCCCCATGTTTCCCCAGCTTAGTATCCACATTATTGATCAACGCATGAGGCAACACCCCAGCACGTTTAATAATCGCCTTATCGGCGTTATCATAGCGATCATCCCCCGTTTGTGCAAAGATCGGGACGGGCTCAAGAATCATTGGCAGCTCGTATTCTTCCAGAATGATTTCTGTCATAGTCTTTTTCTTGGCTTTGGCTACACCATCAAGAATAGCCTGGCTCACCCCATAACGGATGGCCGTATGATAACGCTCCCCATTCGGACGTTTCGAATGCTCGACCATGCCCGCCAGCTGCCGAAAGGAATCAAGTTCCTGACCAACCAACTTAGGCGCAATCTCTTCCAGAATTATAGGGATAAAATCTTTCGCTAAAAAGAGCGGATCCCGGCCACCAGCCCCAGAATATTGCACAGCTGCGCAATCCCCCGACGCCACTTGCCCATCCTCCAAAATAAGCATCACAGATATAGATTCACCCCGTTGACGAACCGCCCTAAATCCCGGCGTCTTCGGTTCCCCAATATAAGTAAACCCGTCATGAGCAGCTCCCGCCTTAATCGCGTTCTGGTCATCAAAATAAAATCCAGTCAGTCCCGGTGAAGCGATAACGTCAACAATTTTCATACTATGTATGCCCTCCTCGATAACAACTTTGTATGCTCTCTTCGAAAACATGTGGATAATAAACGAGCAAATTAGCTAGTTCCCTAAGGTTACTTAAAATCAATCCCCCTGATGCAATTATCATAAATAAAGTCCTCGATTACCGTATAGTCATTTGAGTTATAAAAATCTGTTAAACGTTGATTGAATTCTCTTAAATTCTGTTCCTTTACGCTCAAAATACCCTTGCCTTCCTTAATAAGAATCTTATTAGCGCATAGGGTACTGGTCCGTTTGTTCCCGTCCCAGAACAATTGGTTCCTCATACCCCATAAAAAATATTTGATCGCCCTTTCGGTAACATTTTCAATATTATTGATTCTTTCTATTTCCTGAACCACACTCTCTCTTACTGGTGTCGGCGGCACATAACCCGTCCCCGAAATACCTACGGTTCCAGTGCGCAAAACTCCCCATTCAAGGGATTCATTCCTTGCAACGTAAGAGTTTATCTTACAAACAAACTCAAGTTCAAAAGGCTTCGTTATGTTGTCTAAGAGAAATTTCCAGGCATCTCTTAAGTTCAAAACACATTCGATATCCGAAATCCTAAGATTTGGAACACTTATTCCATCGAGAATAGTCTGTGTGTCAGGAAACGTCACATTGCAACCCTCAAGTCTGGCACTGTTGTATATATTCTCAACAATTAATTTTTTTGCCAGAAAAATGTTTTGTTCTAACGTTAAATTATATAAGTCCTTCATAATTTCCTCCTCCTTCCTTTGCCGAATAACTATTCAGTGGACTAGTCTATTTGAGGTCATACTCCATCGGCAGGTTCACCTAATAGCCCGAAATGAGGTAAACGTACGACGAGCATTAGTGGGAGTGCACTGAGGAAGTTAGAGGGTACGTTGAGATCTGATTAAATGTTTTTCAAAATATTATGGTGCCCGACTGCACGTAAGACGATCGTATCGCTCGTTCTTTCAAAGATAATGCGGATATCCATGTTTGCGTATGCTTCGATAAACGCTGTACCTTCAACCTTGTGGGTTTGCAATGAAGGATGTCTTGGGTTTTCAGCTAAAAATCGGAGGGCTTTAATAGTCTGCTTTTGCTCATCTGGAGAAAGCTGTAGAAAATTATCATTAAATATTTTCGTCTTTATTACGACTGGCATTAGCAAGCTCCTCCAAATCTTTTACAGCCTCCTCCATACTTTCAAATGTTTGATAATCCCCTTTTTCTAAGTCCTGTTGGCTTTGCCTTAACTTCCCTTGCCATTCTTCTGTCCAAAGATATTTCTGATTTTTATCAACCCAATCCACCGGCCTTAAAAAAATTCCTCCATCCATTTCTTCAATTAAAACATGATCTCCCTCGTGTAGATTTATATCTTTAGCAATTTGAGCCAAACTAATAAGCATACGTTTTTGCACTTGCTGAACAATAGCCATTTCCAGACCTCCCCTATATCAGTTATACTGTAATTACAGTATAACCTATTTATCTGCAATTCTAAAGACCTAATAAAGCAACGTCATCCCCAACCTAGCCTAACTACCCCCAAGGGGCTAGCATCCAAGACAACCCCAGTCTCCGGGAACCCACCCCCATCGACCCAAGATGGACGCTGCTTGAGACCAAGAGAACGACTAAAACAAGCAACCGTATCCTCCCTCGCGTTCCCAGCCCAGAGGGTCCACGATCACACGTACGACGCCTTTGCGTGAGCCGTAGCCAAACTCGGCTTTAATCCTCTTTCATCAGCAAGGCGGGAAACATCAATCCCCATCTTTACCTAAAATACCCCCAAGGGGCTAGCATCCAAGACAACCCCAGTCTCCGGGAACTCCACCCCGATCGACCCGAGAGGGACACTGCTTGAGACCAAGAGAACGACTTAAGCCCTCACGTTCCCAGCCCAGAGGGTCCGCGATCACACGTCCGACGCCTTTGCGTAAGCCGTAGCCAAACTCGGCTTTAATCCTCTTTCATCAGCAGGGAGGAACACAGGGATGTGTTCCTCCGGCCATGCGACAAGGATGTCGCTCGGCCGGGTACCCTGCCTCTTGCATCAAGGATTAAAGCCCTAGTTTGGCACGGCGACGCATGGCCGAGGACGTGTCTCGCGGACCCTCGCTAGTTTGGCCTGCGAGCGCCCGGAGTGAACGGGTCTCAAGCAGCGTCAATCCCCAGACACCCCGGTAACCCCAAAAACGAAATGTTAGCCCCTTGGCCGCCCAACGAGCATCCCCTTCCCAATCGCATAAATGTCATCAATCACCATCTGAAACGACGGGTCCCTACCCTCATCTCGTCCCCGTTGCGCAATACGTTCGCGATGAAACTCCTTAATCCTCTCATCAAACGGAATATTCCCGAAATCCAACAGCCGCACCGCCCCCGTGGTGTCGCGGGCCGGAAGAATCTTACCGGAATTATAACGACTCGGCGCAAACGGGACATCAATCACACCCGCTTGAAAAGCCCGCACTGCACCGACTGCGGCATCCCCTTCGCCTAGTTCGAGCACTCGATTGAGGATCGCCCTGGTTTCCGCCAAGATCATTTCCTCTTCCAAGGCGAGCTCCGGAGTCATCGGCAGGCTTTGGTCTTGCAACATATTTAAAATCTGTTTTGTCGTGCGAAGCCCGGCCGCATTAGCCTCCTTAGTCGGAATACCGAGCGCTTCATGTGGAGTTTTGACAATGACTTTGGTTGCCTTGCCTAAGGCCGCGGTCACTGCACCCCAAGAAATAACCCCAAAGGCCTTGGCTTCGTCCTGTGGAAAACCGCCCATCCATTGATGAAAAACTGTCGTGATCATCACTTTCGGCAAGCCGAGTTTTCCTAAGTACTCTTCCGCGAGAACGGGGAGAGTATGCAGTGCAGCGACGTCTTGGATAAGATTACCACATTGTCCATACCCAAGCGTCAGACTACGCACGCCCTGAGCAACCGCAAGAATCCCTTCAATCACCGCCACCGCATGGGAAATGGCGGGTGGAACGAGCGTCCCTGTCAACGGACCGAACGGCTCACGATTAATCTTGACCCCTTGCTCCTCATACAAACCGATCAGACGGTCCACATACTGCCAGTATTTGATCGTACTTTCGATAGAAACATCTTTAGAATATGGAATGTTATAAGATATCCCGCCGCCTTCATAATCTGTAAATCCGCCAGCAATCGTTATTTCCGCCAGCAAGCGAGCATCGGGCGTCCCGTGGCGAACTTGGACCGGCACTTGAACACTTTCAACGACCCGTCGGCAAGCTGCCACCCCATGGTTGACTGCCGGAAACCCATTAAGCATAGAGCGCCCGCTGGCTTGGCTTTCGTCAATACCTGCTTGCGCTTCGGTATAACGGTTTTGACGAGTATAAGAGTCAATCGTGGATGGTAAGAAATCCGCCCCGCCTTCATCCTGAAGAAACCGCAACAACTCAATATGCTCATTGAGCAGGGCTACACCGGCGCGCGGTTGAGCAAAAGTGATGCCTTTGGCTTTACCTTCAGCGAGTTTTTCAGCAAATATTTTACTTTTGGGTAACCCCTTATGATACGCCACCGCCTCCTCAAAATTCACCGCTTTGCCGGTCTGCCATTGTCCCAAAACTTCCTGACGCTGGCGCTGAAACTCTTCGGCATCCATTTGCCGAGCCGTTAATTCCATTGCTGACCCTCCTATAGTTTGACCAAGTATTTTTTCATCATCCGCAGCGCGACTTGCGGTGCCACTTCTCGAAGCAGACCCATAGCTGCTAAAATGTACTCTTTATCCAAATAAAAAACAGGGTTTTGCGGTTTGAGTACCGTCGGTTCCGCCGGATTAAAGACCGCCCCCTGTAAGATTTCTAAGGCGTCCGGGTGATAGAGAAGAACCCCTCCCGTTCCGATCACCACCGGCAGCGGCGTTAAATCTTTCCCATGCTGTACATAGGTCGCCCCAAAGGGAGTATAGACCACCTCAAGCGTTCCGACATGACGATCCACCGCCAAACCAACAGCCATTCGGCCCATCGCCACATCAAACTTGGCTTCCTCCTTCGTTTGCGGGACTCGCCAAGGATCCTCTTTACATAAACCCAATTGACACGCCACTTGCTCCTCCGTCCAGCCAAGATAGTCGAACAAGCGACGTCCGGACGCTTCCACTAAAGCCTCCGCACTGTAACGCATCCCCAAATCACCCTCAACCGTTCGTTTCGCATAAGGTTCCGGCAAACCCTTAAGCATCACGCTGGGTTTACTCGGATCCCCTTTAGCGAGCGAATGCACATCCGTCGTGGCCCCCCCGACATCCACAACCATCAGCTCTCCCATTCCTCGTTCAGAACCGTGCCCCTGCGCCAGAAGTTCTGCCGCCGCAAGCACCGCAGCCGGGGTTGGCATCAAAATGCGCTCCAGAAACTGCTCGGCTTTGTCTAACCCTTTGGACTGAATAATGTGAGTTAAGAACACGTCCCTAATGGCTAAACGAGCGGACTCCACGGACAAGACACCGAGCTCTGGCATCACATTGTCTGCCACCACCACGGGCTGATGTTGGGTTTTCAAAATATCTGCAGCCTGCGCAGCCACCGCTTTGTTTCCTGCGATCACGACAGGAAGACTGATCGGCAGTGCGCAAAGCATTTCCGCATTTTTAAGTAATACCTCTTTATTCCCGCCGTCCGTTCCTCCGGCCAACAAAAGAATATCCGGTTTAGAGGCGATAATTTTATCGAGATCCTGTAAGGTCAGCTCATAACTAAAGACTTGGAGCACGCGCGCCCCCGCTCCCAGGGCTGCCCGTCTGGCCGCTTCGGCGGTTAGCTCTTTGACCAACCCACTGGCAATCATTTTCAGACCACCGGCCGCGCTACTACAAGCGAGCTTACGAACAAAATTCCAGCCTTCCCCCGGCTCGGGTATTTGGGCTAACGCCGCGTTCAGCCCCTCCATTATGTTCGTTTCAATCGTCGTACCAGCCCGGGCCGTCCCGACGATCTCCTCCCTAGCGAGGTCTACAATCGTCACTTTGGTATACGTACTGCCAAAATCAATGAGAAGGACTGCTTGCAAGGTCCATTCCCCCTTTAATCCTCCGTAATACCTAAACCTAAATCCTTACGCAAATCGGCGATCGCCGTCTCCGGCATTGTTCCAGGTGGATAAACCCGATCAAAACCCATGGCCAAGAAGCGCTCTTCGACCGACTTAAAGTCGCATTTCCCACAAACCAAGTTACCGCCAACATACATCAGAATCTTGCCAATTCCCATCTCCTGACATTTCTCACGTAACCCCCGACAATCAATCTCCCCGTGTCCATATAAAGACGAAACCAAGATCACATCGGCATTCGTCTCAATCGCTGCATGAATAAATTCCTCCTGAGTTGCCAGTACCCCAATGTTAATCACTTTAAAACCAGCTTGAGTGAACGCATAATCCAAAATCCTGTTCCCCACGGCATGAACATCTGCACCGATAACCCCTAAAACCAAAGTTTTTTGTTCCACATCGAATTCCTCCTGGTCCATATCAGAAAATCCATTTCGACAGCTTAGCTCTTGAATACTTCACTCTCAATCGCTCGGCAACACTTGTTCCACTAGATCGATGGGTTGTTGAATGAGCGTATTTCCGACTTGCCGAAAAAGCCCCGGATCCCCACTCACGAAATAACGGACCCGCCAATGGTTTTTTCCCAAAAGTGAGTCGGAAGATGAAACAACAGCCTCCAATCGCCTGCCGCCGTCCATACGCTGAAGTAATCTTCTCAGCTCTTCAACAACAGCCAAAGCCGGGTCAATGATCAACACATCATCCCCTAAGATCTCCTGAATGACAGCTGCAAGGAACGGGTAATGCGTACACCCTAAAATAAGGACATCCACACCAGCCGCTTGGAGTGGAGCCAGATAAGTCTGGGCAATCCCTCGAGCTTCTGCGGAGTTAGCCAGCCCTGCCTCAATCAAAGGAACAAAGAGAGGACACCCCTGGGCTTTAACTACAGCAATAGCCTGTTCTCCATTCTGCCAAGCCTCTCGCAGGACCTTGTCTTCAGGAACGCTCCCTTTAGCCAACGCTCGACTCACTCCGGACGAATAAGCCTTGCTACGCACAGTGGTTTCCGTGGCAATCAAACCAATCCTGCCCGCTATAGTTTTTTCCACTGCCAAGCGGGCCCCAGGTTCGACCATACCGATCATCGGAACGTCAAATCGATCCCGCAGAACAGGAAGCGCGGTGGCCGAGCAGGTATTACAGGCTACAACAATCACTTCTGCCCCTTGTCCAATCAGAAAAGTGACAATCTCTTCTCCAAAACGGATCAGTTCTTCACGAGAACGGTTACCATACGGAACCCGAGCTGTATCGCCGAAATAAACGATTCGGACGTCAAGCAGTTGCTCCAGAATCTCCTTCATCACGGTCAGCCCACCAACCCCAGAGTCAAATATACCGATCACACGTTGTTTCTTCAAATCTTCTCCCCCTTATATCCTGCCAAAGACCTGCTTCGGCTGAATCATCGTTGTACACGGCCGAGTGCAAACTCTCTCTACTATATTATTCTTGGTTTAATCCTAACGCAAGTGCGCTTGTAGACAGTTAGTTTGCTCTTTTATGTTGAGACAAATGCACCCTACAATTAGTTTAATGCAAGAGCACCAGCCTTCATCCCTAAGGACGACGCTGGTGCTCTTAATTATCTTCCTTGTTTAAAAAGCGACAACTATCTTGATGAACATCGTTGGACAGAATTTCGACTTGTGTCTTCTTTTTCCTTCTCTACGCCATGCGACAAGCTGACCATCATTCCCATGCTAATCCAAAGTACAGGATCCTCAAAAAAACGCGCTTCTGATTGCGAACTAATGAAAATAGTCAGAATCCACAAAAAGTACCCTACACCAGGAAGATACCGTTCAACTCCATTTTTGTCAAGACTTCTTAAGCTTCGAAGCGTCCAAATGAGTGCAAACCAAATCAAAGCAAGTGCAGTCAATCCCAATATTCCAAGCTCAGCAGCAATTGTAAGAAGAGTTGTATGGGATAGAGTTACCTCTCCGCCTTTCCAAAAGCTTGAGTAAGTGGTTAAAAACATCTTCTGAAATCCGCCCAATCCGACCCCCGAGATCGGATGGTTAGTAAACATCGCCCAGGAGGCTCTCCATAAATCTTTCCGCTCACTGAATGCTCCAAACTCGTCCTTGATGGTCAACAAACGCTGCCAAACGATTGGCCACACAGCTACAATACCAGCCCCAATCAGCGCCATCAGCCCAATCGGTTGTACCATCTGTTTGCGTGGAATAAGCAGTAGCAAAAGGACCAGGACAATAACCAGGGTAACAAATCCACTACGCGATAGGGTTATTGCCAATGCCCCCACTAAACCGCAGAGCGACCCTAAATACAGACTTCGTTTCCAGACTACATGTTTAAAGTACTGAAGGATCAAATTTGCAACCATGGCCAATACCAGGTAGCGGGCAAAAATATTGGAATCCACAAAGGTTGCATTGACTCGGTTGTTCACCATCAAGTGCCAGCTAAGACTTGTCATTCTTTCATAAAGCGCGAGCGGGACAAGCGCGACCCCAACCCAATGGACAACTTGAAAAGGGAGGAGGGCGTGGTTAGGATCCGCAAGCAGGCAGACGCCAAGATAAAGCAAGAAAAACGTCAGCAAGCGAACAACTTCAATCACTGTTTGTCCCCGTCCAACAGAATAAAGGAGGCTAAAAGCCCCAACCGCAATGTAAATTAGCAAGGCTCGAGACAAAAAGAGAGTTAGAATCACTTTCAGCTTTTGACGTTTCTCTTGTTCAAACCATAGTTGCCAAAGGGCAGCCAAAACAATACCGAAGGTTAGAATACGGGCAAGACTGAATACCGTTTGGGAACTGAGTGGTTCCAGCAGGGGAAACCAAGTCACAGAAATCTCAAATGCAGCTGCCCCAGCAAGCAACGAAATTAGGATACTTGGTCTTTTTATTCCTAAATAGGTTACTATCCCAATACTGATACGTAAAGCTACCCATTTCAGGAGGGTCAAATCCACTTTAATCCGCTCCTTCTACTTCTTATATCCTTGATTCCCGTGAAAAATTATACCTACATTGAATAAACCCTAATTTTACAGGCATTTTGGTGTTTTTGTAGGTATAAAAATTATACCTACAAATTGAATTGCGAATCATTATTTTTGTGACTATTCAGGTACTCAGTTTATCAACCACAGATTACACAGATTAACACAGATTAAATACATTTTGGTTCTAAACTACAAATCGCTTGTAACTCAATTGATGATCGCCATTGACTCCCATCTTCGAAACGGACTTTAGCTCAACAAGAACCTCGTTATAACAAAT
>JARLHU010000135.1 GCA_031292095.1 Desulfosporosinus sp. | reverse complement strand
GATGAATCCCGAGGGCCGGACGATTCTTCAGGTTACCCTGGAAGAATTGGAATCGGTAGCCGACGATGAATCGGCGGAGAACATCTTCTCGACCCTGATGGGCGACAAAGTCGAACCCCGCCGCCGCTTTATCGAGGAACATGCCAAAGAAGTAAGGAATCTGGATATATAGGGTTTGTAGGTTGCGGGATTAAGTTAAATTCATTCGGCAGTAAATCAAATGGTAAAAATCAACTATGTGTAAAAGTGAATAAATATTATTTAGCTTAGATGAGGCCGACATTCAACGGCCTCTATTTTTTTAATCGAGAGTATGAGAATTGTACTATATGACTTTGGATGAGACAGTGGGAGCTGACCCTTTTAAAGGGAGAAGGTTTTAATTTATTTATAGGAAAGGGATCCTTATGTAAACGGATGCCGTGAAAGAGGTGGTAGTATGGAAATGTCTCTGTTTCCAAAAGAGAGATTTAATGATAATAAAACATACGCATTTATTGATGAAACAGGTAATTATGGATTTGACTTTGATAAGGAAGGGGTATCATCCCACTTTATTATCACTGCAATCTTAGTGAATGATAAGGATTTAGTTGAGGTAAGAAAAGAATGCAATGAAATAAGGAATAAATATTTTCAAACAGGAGAGATGAAATCTCAAAGTATATCAAAAAATGATGTTAAAAGGTTCATGATTTTAGCTGACGTTTCAAAGTTACAGTTTAATATATTCTCTATTATTATTGATAAGAGAAAATTTAGAGAGCATAGTAACATCAAGACACATAAGAAAACTTTCTTTAAATTTTTAAATAAACTTGTCCACAGAGAACTTCATTTAGCATACCAAAACTTGGAGCTTATTAGAGATGAACACGGAAGTAAAGAATTTATGGACGAATTTAAAAATTATATTGTAAAGAAATACCCATTAACCCTTTTTGGAGATTATCAATTTAGTTTTATTGATAGTAAAGATGATACACTTATTCAACTCGCAGACTTTATAGGAGGGACAATAAGTTTAGGATTTGAAGAACATAGAAAAAGACAGAACTACGGTAATTTTATGAGTATTATCAAGCATAAGGTCACTGCCTTGAAGGAATGGCCGCAGAGTTATGAGGATTATGTTTTTAATGCTGAAAGTATTCAAAATCCAGAGTTTAATGAATCTATTGCTAAGTATTCTTTAAGGCTTCAAAATGAATTTATAAGAGATAATTCAAGTTCTCCAAAATCTGAAATACAAGATCAAGTAAGGTTTTTAAGGTATTTAGAGTTTCATATGAAGTACATCAACTCAAATAAGTACGTATCAACTAACGAAATAATTACTAATTTTGATTCATCTGGCAATAAATTGAACAAGCACTATTTGAGAACAAGTATAGTTGCAAAAATAAGAGATGCTGGTGTATTAGTTGCCAGTAGTTCACAAGGATATAAACTTCCCGTTTCAGAAAAAGAAATCTATGATTTTATAAATCATAGTAGTACAATTATAATCCCTATGCTTACAAGGTTAAGATTGTGTAGAGAAGGAGTAAGCATGGCGACTAATAATCAACTAGATATACTGGATAAAAGCGAGTATAAGGAATTAAAGAGATACTTTGAATTAAATAAGTAGAGTTCTACTATAATAATTAGTTTTCGGAGTTGATATTGTGGGAGAGCAGAAGATTTATTAGATAGAATCCTCAATGGAGGAAATAAGGCAGTAGAAGATTTTTTCGAAAATCGTGAATCTGAAGACTTGTTTCTTGACTTTAAACAGTCGACGGAACACGGGGAAGGTAAAAAGCTAAACCAGATTGACCGGGAGAAACTGGCGAAAGCTATATCTGGGTTCGGCAACTCCGAAGGAGGTTTAATTGTTTGGGGAATTGAATGCTCACCTGATTGTACGGGGGCCGATATAGCCCATAGTAAAAAGCCGATCAAAAATCCGACACGATTTGTAAGTTGGATAGAAGGCGCTGTTTCGGGTTGTACGATTCCTCCCCACAGAGGAGTAAAAAGCTACTCTGTAGCTATCGATGAGGAGACTGGCTATGTAGTCACTTACATTCCCAAAAGTAATGATGCTCCCCATCAAATAGTCAGTGGATTAAAAGATGCGTATAAATATTACATCCGAGCAGGGTCTAGCTTCGTTCCTACTCCTCATGGTGTATTAGCTGGACTATTCGGAAGAAGGCCGCAACCTAATATTTTTCATCATTTTTTAATAGCACCTTCAGAACCTTATTGTGAAATATATGAATTTCAAATTAAGGTAGAGGTCACAATCTCTCTAAGAAACTTGGGACCCGGTATTGCGCGTGACTTGTTCTTTAATGCAAATGTTTATTCTAATATGGGGAGCAAAACTTTAGTATCTTTTGAGCCTGATGCAAGTTGGATAAGCCAGCAAATGTTTGGTATACATTTCAATGCTATTAGTAAATCGGAAGTGAGGGTACCACCAGAATCCTACCTAACCCCTTATACAATTCGACTTTTTATTAAGCCACCTTTTGATAAAAATTTGAGGATTGATTGTGCGTGCGGGTGTGGGGATGCGCCAACTACGAAATTTACAATTATAAATGACTGTGCAAAAGTTGCAAAAGCATTTGAAAAGTACAAAGAAAAGTATAATAATAATACTCTAACTACTGAGGAAAAATATGCATTTACTAGATTAGTCCTAAGTCAACCAGATGAATAAAAAATCAGGTTGACAGAAGGGCGATAAAGAATGCAGGGCTTGTTAATCTATATCTATACATAAATATGTAGTGAGTGAATATATTCTCATACCGGTTTATTTCGTTACCAACCCTAAAACGTCTGGATAATTTTACGTATTCCCGGAATGAAAAGCCGCAAAGCCAATAAAATCAGGGATTAGCTAGTTCAAGAAATATGAAAACCGACAGTAGTAGGATTTCACATAAAGTGAGACTGGTGTCATAAGATGAGACTGGCCAGAAAATAAATGAGTAGATTAACGTCAAAATGATAACCACCGCTTAAGGCGGTGGTTTTTGTATGAGTCAATGAACCCCATTTCGATCTAGTATGTAGCAGGAGTTCTACATCCGTGTAGTGAAATAACTACAAAAAGTACCTGGGATTCTAGTTCGATAAAAGTAGGTGAAGCATTATGGATCGTTCAAGCAAAGACTATACCGCCTTTTTGGAAATGGTGCTGGAGCAAGTCGACGGCGCTATTGTCACGGACGTCGAGGGAAAAATAGTCTACTTAAACCAAAAATATGCAGATATGCTTGAAGTCAACGTCAGTGATGCTATTGGCACGCATGCACGGGAAGTAATACCCCAAACGCGTATGGATATTGTGGCAAAAACGGGCAAGGAAGAAATAGGGTCCGTCCATATGGTCAAGGGAACGATACCTGTTGTATGCAACCGAATACCAATCATGAAAGACGGCAAAGCAATCGGGGCGGTTGCTTTTACCACATTTAGAAAACTGGATGAAGTGACTGGACTGTTCGACGAGATAAACCGGCTCAATCTCGAACTGAAAGAATATAAGTCTGAACTGATCAAGCTGCGTGGAGCGAAATACTCCCTGGAGCAAATAGTTTGTTCATCCCCGCAGATGCAGAAAGTAAAAGAATTAGTAAAAAAAGTGGCTCCTTCCAAGCTTTCCGTACTTGTCTGCGGTGAGACGGGCACAGGCAAGGAATTATTTGCCCATGCCATTCATCTTCTGAGTCCGAGAAAGCATAAGCCGTTCATTAAAATAAACTGTGCGGCAATACCCAATGAGCTACTGGAATCAGAACTGTTCGGGTATGAAGAAGGCGCGTTCAGCGGAGCAAAAAAGGGAGGTAAACCAGGCAAGTTTGAATTGGCCAATGGGGGCACCCTGCTGTTGGATGAGATCAACGAATTACCGATATATCTTCAATCGAAACTATTGCGGGTCATCCAGGAGCAGGAAGTCGAACGCGTGGGTGGAGTAAAGACGATAGAGTTTGATGTCAGGCTGATTTGCACAACGAATCGCGACATGCAGGAACTCATTCGCAAGGGTGAATTCCGCGAAGACTTATACTATCGAATTCATGTCGTTGACGTCACCATCCCTCCTCTCCGCCAACGGACGGAAGAAATCCGCGCACTGACCGGTCATTTTATCAAGAAAATTAATGCTAATCATGGCTTGGGCATCACAGGGATAAAGGAGGATGTTCTTCAACTATTTGAAAAATATAAGTGGCCGGGAAATATACGGGAACTGGAACATGTGATGGAACGGGCGGCGGTAATGGCCATATCCGGTGAGCTGGACACCGCCCATTTCGATTATCTGATGCCCTACTTGTTGGGAAATCCAGATGCGAATATGACTGAGCCTAATGGCTTGGCCAGTTTGGAAAAGGTAAAAGATGTAGCGGAAAAGCAGGCGATCCTAAACGCGCTGTCCAAGACAAATGGCAATAAGACCCTTGCCGCCAGCGAGCTGAATATCCATAGAACCGTTCTCTACGCCAAAATGAAAAAACACGGAATAATGTAGCGTAACCGCTACAAAACTGTAGGT
>JARLHU010000134.1 GCA_031292095.1 Desulfosporosinus sp. | reverse complement strand
AGACCCTCATGCCGTGCTGGAAGGTATGATCATTGCTGGTTATGCCATGGATGCCAATTACGGCTTTATCTATTGTCGGGCTGAATATCCACTGGCTATCGAGAGACTGATCATTGCAATTGATCAAGCCAGAGAGAAAAATTACCTGGGTAAAAATATCCTTGGTTCAGGTTTTGACTTTGACATCGTCATTAAGACCGGAGCAGGAGCCTTTGTTTGTGGTGAAGAGACAGCCTTAATCGCCTCTCTGGAAGGAGAGCGTGGTATGCCAAGGTTAAAACCACCGTTCCCGGCTCAATCCGGCTACTTTGGCAAACCAACTAATATTAACAATGTCGAAACTTTCGCCAATGTTCCCTGGATATTTATTAATGGCGGTGCGGCCTTTGCAGCTTATGGCACCAAGACCAGTAAAGGTACCAAGGTTTTTGCACTGGCTGGTAAAATTAAAAACGGTGGACTGGTTGAAGTGCCAATGGGTATGACTTTAAGAGAAGTTATCTTTGGCATCGGCGGCGGAATTAAGCAAGATAATGAATTTAAAGCGGTTCAAATGGGCGGACCTTCCGGGGGATGTATACCACGTGCCCTCCTTGACACTCCGGTGGATTATGAATCGATTAATCAAACCGGTGCCATTATGGGCTCGGGTGGTATGGTGGTCATGGATGAAGAAACCTGTATGGTAGATATGGCCAGATTTTTTCTGGACTTCACCTGCAAAGAATCCTGTGGTAAATGCACCTACTGTAGAATTGGCACCAAGAGAATGCTGGAGATACTGGACAGAATTGTTGTAGGTAAGGGAAATATTGAAGATCTTGATACTCTTCAAATCCTATGTACCAGCATTCGGGACGGATCACTTTGTGGACTTGGAGCCACGGCACCTAATCCTGTTCTGACCACCATTCGTTATTTTAGAGATGAATATCTGGCCCATATTGTCGACAAAAAGTGTCCGGCCAAGTCGTGTAAACCTCTCTTAACCTATACGATTGTTGCAGAGAAGTGTATTGGGTGTACTTTATGTTCGCAAAAATGTCCTGCTGAAGCTATTACGGGTGAATTAAAAAAGGTTCATGAAATCGATCAGGCTAAGTGTATTAAATGCGGTAACTGCGTGACGGTATGTAAAGCTAAGGCTATCGCTGTAGAATAGAAGGGATGTGACATTGGTGGATATGATAAGAGTTAATATAAATTCTCGCGAATTGACGGCTCAAGCAGGAGAGACTATTTTAACGATAGCTCTTGCTAATGGAATAGAAATCCCCAACCTCTGTTATGATAATCGGATGAAGATTTATGGCGCTTGTGGTGTCTGTGTTGTTGAAGTGGACGGTATGCCAAAATTAGTAAGAGCGTGTTCTACGCTCGCTGTTGATGGCATGATCGTAAAAACCGAAACCGACAGAACGATAGCCGCTCGAAAAGTAGCCTTTGAATTACTAGCCTCTGACCACAGAGGAGATTGTCGCCCTCCTTGCGTCGTTGCCTGTCCGGCCCATACCGATTGTCAAGGGTATGTCGGCCTGATTGCCAATGGTCAATATGAAGAGGCTATCAAGGTCACAAAGGACATTTTGGCCCTCCCTGCCAGTATTGGCAGAATCTGCCCTCATCCTTGCGAAACAGAGTGTCGACGTAAAAACGTTGAAAGTCCTGTCGCCATCGCCGATCTGAAAAGGTTCCTCGGTGACATTGATATCAGCAATGGAACTTATGTTCCTATGCTTAAACCAAAAAGCGGCAAAAAGGTTGCGATTATTGGAGCAGGTCCAGCCGGCATTTCTTGCGCTTATTTCCTGGCTCGGTTTGGCCACCAGGTCGTTATTTATGAAAATCAGCCTTATCCCGGAGGAATGCTCAGATACGGTATTCCAGAATACCGTCTGCCTAAAGAAATTCTGGATGCTGAAATCAACACTCTCAGGAAAATGGGCGTTGAAATCAAATGTAATGTCAAACTTGGTGAGGATATTAGCCTTCTCTACCTCAAGAAAATTTATGATGCTGTCTTCGTAGCCATTGGAGCTTGGGAAAGTACCAGCATGGGCTGTGCGGGAGAAGACATGGAAGGTGTTCTCGGGGGCATTGAGTTTTTAGGAAAAGTAACCAATTCTGAGCCTTTGTATATGGGCAATAAGGTTATCGTCGTGGGTGGTGGAAACACTGCCATGGACGTGGCGCGGACGGCAGTACGTATGGGAGCCGAGCACGTTCAAGTTATCTATCGCAGAACCAGAGATGAAATGCCCGCAGAAAAGATTGAGATCGATGAGGCAGAAGAAGAAGGCGTTGAATTTACGTTCCTTGTCGCCCCTGTTGAAATTATCGGCGATGGAACCAGAGCAAAAGCTGTCCGGTGTCAAAAAATGAGTCTGGGAGAACCCGATGCCTCCGGTAGAAGAAGTCCTAAACCTATTCCCGGCGAAGAAGTCACCCTTGACGCAGATCTTATTATTTCGGCGATTGGTCAGCAAGTGAATGCTCGGAGTATTAAAGAACTTGAAGTTTCCAAACGGGGCAACATTAACGTTGATCCCAATACCTTTGCCACAAATATGGAAGGTGTCTTTGCTGGGGGCGAAGCAGCAACCGGTCCCAAAATCGCTGTTATCGCGATAGCTCAAGGGAATAATGCCGCCAAGGTAATTGATAGCTATTTATATGGTCAAATCATTCCGGTTTCGGAAGCTTCGATCATTACCCAAACTGATTTAACGGAAGCGGACTTTGTGCACATCGAAAAACAAGACAGACAACATGCTTTTGTCGTAGATGAGCAAAAACGTAAGCTTAGCTTTAGCGCAATTTCAGATACCTTTACTGAAGAGGCTGCTCTGAAGGAAGCTTCGAAATGTCTGGAGTGCGGCTGTCATGATTATTTTGAATGTAAGCTGGTTAATTATTTCGGCAAATATAATATCAATACGACGGCCATAGTTGGCGAAATGCATAAAAGAGAAGAAGCGCAAACTCATCCCTTTATTCTCAGAAATCCTGATAAGTGCATTTTATGTGGTCAGTGCGTCAGAGCCTGTGAAGAAAGACTTGGAATTCTAGCTATAGGACTGGAAAAAAGATGCTTTGATACCAAGGTTATTCCAGAGTTTAATCTCCCTCTTCAGGAAAGTGCCTGTATATCCTGCGGTCAGTGTATTGATGTCTGCCCCACGGGAGCATTAATGGAAAGGGCCGCTGTACCCAAACAAGTTCCGGTGGAATTTGATAATGTCAGTTCCGTCTGTAACTATTGTGGAGTTGGCTGTAACATTATTCTTCAATCCAAAGGCAGTCTTGTGTTTAAATCTCTCCCTGACAGAAGTCAAGACGAAGGTTTATTATGCGTTAACGGCCGATTTGGCATTGGCTTTGTCAATGATCAAAGTCGACTTAAAACGGCTCTGGTCCGCAGAAAAGACAGTACCCTTGAGGTTTCTCTCGAGGAAGCCTTAACTTTAACTTCGAAAAATCTCCAATTAGTTCAAGGTCAATTTGGTAATGACAGTGTAGCCATTTTCGCCTCCCCACGTTTTACCAATGAAGAAGCCTTTATCTTGAAAAAAGTTGCTGACAAATTGGGAACAACCTTTATTGGCTCAATGGCTGAAAAGGATATTTCAGGGACCGAAAGCGTTCTGGGTTCCAACGCTTCTGCCAACAGCTATGAGGAACTATACAGTACTGATTTGATAATTTCTGTCGGTAATATTGCCGAAAATAACCCGGTTATGGGAGTAAAGATTAAGACTGCTGCTCTGAAAAAAGCTAAACTGGTCTCCATCAGTAATGGTAAGACCAGAATGGATGAATGTGCTGATTTCTCCCTAAAACTTGACAATAGTTTAGACTTCATCAAGTCCTTAATCAAAGCGCTCTTGGACGGTGGCTATGTCAACCAAGCACAAGTCGAAAATAGCGCCGTAGATCTAACCAATCTCAGTGATTATGTTAAGGATGCCCAAGCTTCTGAGGATGCCACTAAGCTTGCCAAAATGTATGGAGAAGCTAAAAAAGCAATCATCGTTATTGATGACAATATTGTCACAGCAGATGCGATTAAATTATTGGCTGATATGGCAGTTATTACTGGCAAAATGGGTAAACCTCATAGCGGAATTATTTTGATGCGTTCCAATTGTAATTCGCAAGGATTTATCGATATGGGTGTCAACGTTCCAGGCAAGCAGATTATTGAACAAATCAACGCTGGAAAAATCAAAGCTGCCCTGATTATTGGAGAAGATCTCGTAGGAACTGATCCAACGCTCGCTGAAGCCTTGCAGAAGCTTGAGTTTGTGGTAACACTCGATATCTTTGAGACCGCTACGACAGCGATGTCTAACATCGTGATTCCAATCGGGAGTTTTGCGGAAGCTAAAGGTACCTTTACGAGATCCGATCGTAAAATTCAAGCGGTTAATCCCGCCATTAGCCTTGCCAATCAAAACACCGTATTTGCTACTTTAGCAAAGTTAGGTCAATATCTCGGTATTAAGATTGCCAGTGTTAAGCAAGCTACTGAAATGTTATCCTCTGATGTGCCCGAATACAGTGGTTTATATCTGGCCCAAAGTCCGGATACCGCGATTTATACCCCCAATAGCCGAAGCAATCCGTGTGGCTCTCAGGTACTTTATACAGACGGCTATAATAAAGAAGGCAAAAAAGCCGTTTTAGCTGTACCTGAAGGGGACAAGATGTTCATGGCTAAACAAGTTTATGATACAGTTCAAAAGAAATTCAATGTTTATCTGAAAGAAAATGGGTTAAAATAAACTTATCTGGATATTTAACCCTTTAGAAAATCCATATTGAGTTAGAATAGCAGTGTATTATTGTAAATACACTGCTATTCTCTGATTATTGAGACTATGGGCGTGGCGTTGTCATGACGAAAGGTTGTTGAGAGGAATCTATGGCACGAGACAAAGATCGACATACATGGCGCGAAGGATACACAACAGGAAGTTGCGCTGCCGGTGCAGCTAAAGCGGCTTGCCTGTTGCTCCGAGGAGATAATTTACCTGATAGAGTAGATATTCCTCTTCCTAGTTCCGCGCGTTTAACGATGCCTATCCAGGGGGGAGAAGCAGGATATCCGCTCGCCAGGGCGAACATTCTCAAAGACGGTGGGGATGATGCGGATATTACGCATGGCCTGGAGATCCAGGCGGTAGCACGTTTTATTTCGCCCCAAGGAGACGTACATATCCGAGGCGGTCAGGGGGTCGGGACCGTCACAAAAAAAGGTTTAGCGATAGAGGTTGGAAAAAGCGCTATTAATCCGGTGCCGAGACAAATGATCCTGGAAGCGGTAAGGGAGGTCTTCCCTCAGGCAGAACTTGAAATTATAATTGAAGTACCCACCGGAGAAGCTGCTGCTATGCGCACCCTCAATCCTAGGTTGGGGATTATCGGAGGAATTTCGATCTTAGGAACAAGTGGGATTGTCCGACCGATGTCTGAGGAAGCCTTTAAAACCTCCATCCTGCCAGAATTAGATCAAGCGGTGGCATATGGGCATAAAGCCATAGTGCTCACCCCCGGGCACTATGGCTTTAGAGTTGCCACTGAGCGCTTTAAGGTCCCGTCCGAAGCCGTGATCCAGATGAGTAACTTTGTTGGCTTTCTTCTGGAAGAAGCGGCTTACCGAGGGATAGAACAGGTTATTTTGGTAGGTCATATCGGCAAGCTGATCAAAGTAGCTGGAGGGGTTTTTCATACCCATAATCGTGTCGCCGATGCTCGCATGGAAATTTTAGTGGCCCACGCCGCCCTGTCTGGAATTAAGGTGGACACCTTGGCTCGTCTTGCCGAGTTACCAACCACTGAAGGGGCCGCCTCGGAGCTTTTACTTTTGGGAGAGCAAAGGTTGTTACATCATTTGGCACACTTGGCCAGTGAACGGGCCCAGGCGTTTACATATGGACGCCTAGTCGTTGGCACGGTCATGACATTACTGAACGGTCAACCGATTGGCTGGGATCCGCAAGCTCATGAAATTGTGCAAGCACAAGGTTGGGAGTGGTCAATTGAGCCTTAGTGCAAACAGAGAACCTAGCACTCTGTTTCCCGTCCGTTTTCACTAATCACAATTTTTCGAGAATTTATTTTGAAATAGAGGAATTTAGTATATACTTATAGAATAACTGACAATCGGTCGTATACTTCTAGACAAGCGAATTCTTTCTAATTTTATATTTATACTTAAGGTTTCCTCTACAATAGAGGATCTAAAAGGGGAAGTCGGTGAAAATCCGACGCGGTCCCGCCACTGTAAACAAGGAGTTCTCTTCAGATATCCTACCGACAAAGGCTAGGAAAAAGTAGAGAATGATGATTTGAAGCCAGGAAACCTGCCTTAAGTAGCATCACAACCCTACGAGCGATAGGAGATGTGTGTGTTTATTTAGGGTGAACCATACGAGCCGCTCAGGCTCGTTTTTTATTACCCATTAAACAAGGGAAGAAGGTTTTCAATGTTACAAGTGATCGGCATTGGTCCTGGACGGTCAGAATGGTTGCCGCCGGTAATCACTGAAATTGTAAAGAACTGTGAAATTTTAGTTGGAGGGTCTCGAGCTCTCGAACTCTTTCCTGATTTCGAAGGACGACAGTATCCCCTATCCGGTAACCTACACAGCAGTATTGAAGTGATTAGAAACGCGCTTATAGAAGAAAAGGTTGTGGGAGTTTTAGTCTCCGGCGACCCAGGATTTTTCAGTTTTTTACCGAGACTGAAAAAAGAATTTCCGGAGGAAACAATTGAGGTCTATCCTGGAATTAGTTCACTCCAATTTGCCTTTGCGAGAGCTGGGCTTGCTTGGCAAGAAGCTACGTTTGCAAGTGTTCATGGTCGAGAGTTGTCCGTATTGCCTGAGAGGATAACTCGGCCAACAGCAGTTCTGACGGGTGGAGAAAATACTCCCCAGAAAATCGCCCAGCGCTATCTGGAGCGTGGCTATAATCCTCATATTTCCGTAGGGAATGCCCTTGCTTATCCGGAGGAATTATGGCTAACGACGGATGCAGAGCATTTGGCACAGGAAAAAACTTTGTTAAAGAATGCTATTGTGATCCTATATCCTGCTAAGAACCAGAATACCGAGCGTGATAACAAACGTAATTACGAGCAAAATGCACTTCCTAATAGTCAGAAGTCTACTCAATCCTTTAAGCGAGGTTCCGGATGCAGGCTTGGGATTCCAGACGAAGAATTCCTGCGGGGTAAAGTTCCCATGACGAAGGCTGAAATTCGAGTTCAAGTGCTTGCTAAAGCCCAAATTTCGCTCTCTGACCGGGTTGTTGACATCGGGGCTGGCACAGGAAGCATCAGTATTGAGGCCGCCACTCTCGCTACTGAAGGGCTCGTTTACGCCATAGAACATAATCCAGAGGCTCAAGAACTTATCCTTGCCAATCAGACAAAGTTTGGTGTTTCTAATCTTCGACTGATTGCTGGGGCGGCACCGGATGTTTTTGGGGAACTTCCCCCAGTCGATGTCTGTATCATCGGCGGAAGTAATGGGCGGTTGTCGGAAATCTTAAAACAAGTGCCACTCGTTGCCGGTGGAAGAGTTGTGATCACGGCAGTAACCATCGAAACAGTGGCTCAGGGACTGAAACTGCTGACGGAGCTTAACTATCAGGAGATCGATACTGTTTCGATTCAAGTGGTTCGCTGGAAGGCGGTTCAAACCCTACATATGGCCCAAGCCATGAATCCGATCTTTATATTATCAGCACGAAAAGGGGAAAATACATGAATACAACATGGGGAAAATTATATGGGGTCGGGGTCGGCCCCGGGGATCCTCGTCTATTGACCTTACTAGCGGTCGATGTTTTACAAACAGTCGATGTGGTAGCCATCCCGAAATCTAAGTTAGAGCGAGAAAGCGTAGCCTGGGATATCGCCAAAGTTCATTGTCCACCCAACGTCCGCTTAATTGAACTTGAATTGCCAATGACTTCGGATCAACAGGTTTTAGCAAAAGCCTGGCAAGATGGGGCACAAACTCTTCTAGTTGAACTGAAGCAGGGCAAATCTGTTGCCTTTATCACCTTAGGTGATCCTTCGCTCTATAGTACTTACAGTTACCTACTTAACATTCTCCAAGCAGAGCTACCCCAGGAGTGTATCGCCACTGTTCCGGGGATCACGGCCATGGCCGCAGCGGCAGCCAAGATTAACCTGCCTCTCGCGACGGGAGATGAGCCGCTGCTTATTTTGCCGAGCACAGATGATGTGGGAGAATATCTTAATTTCCCCAATTTAGTCTTAATGAAAGTGTCGAGAAGACTTCCGGAGATGTTGACTCTGCTCGAACAACGGGGGAGAAAAGCAGTCTTGTTAACTCGACTCGGACAGCCCGGGGAGGCTATCCGCTGGGAGCCTAAACCCCTGGACTTTGCCTCTGAAAAAGTCGATTATCTGAGCTTGCTGCTCGTAAAAAAAGATTTGTTAGGGAGGAAAAATGGTGAGTTTGAAAAAAACTAACGGAGAAGTTATTTTTGTAGGGGCCGGGCCAGGCGATCCGGAGCTCATAACGGTCAAAGGATCCCGCGCCTTGGAGCGAGCGGACCGCGTTATATACGCTGGCTCTCTAGTTAACCCGGAGTTGCTTGGGCTTTGTCGCTCAGGTACACCTATTCATGACAGTGCTCATCTCACGCTCGAAGAAGTGGTCAAATTAATGTATGAGGGAACGATGCAGGGGGAAACTATTGTGCGTCTTCATACCGGAGACCCCAGTGTGTACGGAGCAATTAAGGAGCAATTCGACCACTTAGACAAACACAATATTCCTTATTCCGTCATTCCAGGGGTCAGTTCAGTATTCGCCGCCGCAGCGGCAGTCAAGCGGGAATTCACCTTGCCGGAGATCAGTCAAACCTTGATTCTGACCCGCTTGGCCGGACGAACCCCTGTACCAGAGAGTGAAGCGCTTGCCAAATTAGCAAAACACCAAGCCAGTATGGCGATTTTCCTAAGTGTCCAGGATATGGGATCTGTCGTAAAAGCATTGCTGGAAGGTTACCCGCCCTCAACCCCTATTGCCGTCATCTCAAAAGCGAGTTGGCCGGATGAAGAGATTCTTCTGGGGACCTTGGCAACGATTGAGGAAAAGGTGAAAGTGGCGGGTATCCGGAAACAAGCTCAGATCTTGGTCGGAGACTTCCTGGATCCGTCCAACGGTTACGCGCGTTCTAAGCTCTATGATCCGACCTTTACTCATGAATACCGCCAAGGCACTGAAACGTGAAAGTAGCACTAGTGGCGTTGACTGATCGTGGCCTGGCCACGGCCCGACGTATTAGCGCAATGCTTCCGAACACAGTTGCTCGAGACATTTTTTGCCATGACAAAACCCTTAGCCAAGAAGTCCTAAGCCAATATAAAAATCACGAGCAACGTTTTCGGCGTTTGAGTGACATCGTTCCGAGCCTCTGGCGGGAGTATTCCGTGCTCGTTTTTGTCATGGCTACAGGGATTGTAGTGCGCCAAATCGCTGCCCTGATCGAACGTAAAGACCGCGATCCGGCTATACTTGTTTTAGATGAAGAAGGTAAGTTTATTATTCCTTTGCTTTCTGGGCATTTGGGCGGTGCCAACGCCTGGGCCAATCATATTGCCCAGCAGATCGGAGCTTTAGCGGTTATTACGACAGCCACTGATGGCAGAGGTTTGGTTGCTCCCGATGAATACGCCCGACGATATCGTTGGAAAGTTGAACCGATAGACCACTTACCCACTGTCAATCGCTTACTTTTAGAGCAGGGATTTCTTAACGTCTGGACAAGTTACCCATTAAAACCTGAATACGCCTGGGTATCCGATGAACATTATCATTTTTTAACTGAAAACGAGCAAGAAAAAGCCAATGTTATTTTGGACGCTTTTCCGCACCTAACTATTAAAGAGGATTGCATTTATATAATTCCACCGGTCTTAAGTGTTGGGGTTGGATGTCGGCGAGGCATTACCACTGAAGCGGTCTTAGAGGGGATCACTTCTGCCGTTGAGCAAATCGGGGCCTCCCTTAAAGCAGTGGCAGGGATTTATAGTATTGACCTTAAATCCGACGAACTTGGTTTGATTGAAGCGGCGAAACACCTGCGGGTTCCGTTTCAGACCTTTCGCGCCGAGGAAATCCAAGCGGTTAATGAACAGGAACAGTTAAGTCGATCGAAGTTTGTATCAGAAAAGATAGGAGTGGACGGGGTATGCGAAGCAGCGAGCTTACTGGGAACTCAAAAGGGACGGCTAGTTCTCCCGAAGACCAAGTATCAGGGAGTGACGGTAGCAATCAGCGTGGAAAACTCTGTGTCGTGGGCATCGGGCCCGGAGATCCTGAACATATGACCCAACGGGTTCAGACGGTCTGGAAGGAAGTAGACTACGTTGTTGGTTATAAAACCTACATAGATCTCATTCGTCCGTATTTAACGAATCAGGAGATTGTCGTCAACGGGATGCGTCAAGAAATTGACCGCTGTCGAGAGGCGATTCGTTTAGCAGCCGAGGGGCATAGGGTAGCTGTCGTGAGTAGTGGGGATGCCGGGGTTTACGGTATGGCCGGTATTGTTATTGAGTTACTGGAGCAAGAGGGACTTCTGGACATTCCACTCGAGATTGTTCCTGGAATTACGGCAGCCAATGCGGCCGCCTCCATGTTGGGTGCTCCTTTAATGCATGATTTTGCTGTGATTAGCTTAAGTGATCTCATGACGCCTTGGGAAGTCATTGAAAAACGCGTGCGTTTAGCGGCTGAGGGGGATTTTATCTTTGCGCTTTATAACCCCAAAAGTAAAGGACGTCCGCAACACATTGAGACTGTGCGTGAGATTGTTCTTCGTTACCGTCGTCCTGAAACTCCGGTTGGTCTTGTCCGTGAGGCCTTACGGGGCGAGGAGTCCAGTGTGCTCATGACCACACTGGGTGATTTTACAAATCACCCGATTGATATGCTGACCACCGTAATTATTGGGAACTCTCAAACCCGTATGATAGGCCCTTATATGGTTACCCCTCGAGGGTACAAGCTGTGAGGTTATTGGTCTTGGCTGGAACAGAGGATGGGCGTGAACTAGCGGAGGCCCTCAAACAGCGTGGCCACGATATTTTAGTTTCCACTCTGACCGCCTACGGTGCGGATTTGGCCCTAGAACAGGGGCTTCAAACTCGCTCAGGAGCAATGGATGCCCAGGGTCTTGCCGACCTTTTAGGAGGAGGTGCCTTCGCGGCCCTTGTGGATGCCACCCATCCCTACGCTGTACAGGTGAAGTCAATGGCCCAAACAGTTTGCGAAAAACTATCCCTTCCCTACCTCCGTTGGCAACGTGCTCCACTGGATCTAAAGGACCATCCCCTCATTCATTGGGCGGAGGACATTCCAGCCGCTGCTCAAATTGCCGCCGACCTGGGAGGGCAACGGATTATGCTGACAACTGGGAGCAATGCGTTGCCAGAATGGGTATCCCTGTCCGCTTTGAAAGACAAAACACTTTATATTCGCGTTTTGCCGACAGCTGAGGTATTAACGCGCTGTGAATTATTAGGGTTCAAACCCAATCAAATCATTGCTGCTCAGGGCCCTTTTTCCCAAGAATGGGATGAAGCGATGTTCAAGCAATTAAAGATCGAGGTCGTCGTAGCCAAAGAAAGTGGCAAAGTGGGAGGAACCCTCGAAAAGGTCCAAGCTTGCCTCAGGTTAGATATCCCTTTAGTTATACTAAAACGTCCGCTAACGGAGGCCCAAGATCGGTCACTTTCTCAATTTATTAAACATTTGGAGGAGATTTTATGGAATCAGAGATCATTCTCTTAGGACATGGTAGCCGCCGTGCCGAAGCAAACCAAGGACTATTAGTTGTCGCTCAAAAAGTGAGTCTGTTAATGGGACAAAAAGTAACTCCTGCTTATATGGCGCATGATCACCCCAGTCTTCCCGAAGTAGTAGAGGCCAAAATTAATGAGGGAGCCTTAAAGCTTGTTATAATGCCCCTCTTTCTATTTCGAGGAGTCCACGTGTCCGTGGATATCCACGAGGAGCTGCGTGAAATTAGAGAACAACATCCAAACGTAGAAATCACATTTACCCAAGAACTGGGAGCAGATGACGGCATAGCCAATTTGGCTTGGGTTCGCATCAAGGAGGCTCTGGGCGCATGACATCATTTATCTTGGAGCCGAATCAAATCGAGACGGAGAGTATGCGCATTATACGAACCGGACTAACACGTCCTTGGTCAGAGGATGAATACCCGGTTGTGGAACGATTAATTCATACGAGTGGGGATCCTTCCTTGGAGCAGGTTATTGCAATTCATCCCCAAGCGATTGCTAGCGGTCTCAAGGCTCTGAAAGAGGGCGCAAACGTCATTACCGATGTTGAAATGGTCCGGGCAGGCATCTCCAAAGAAAAACTTAAATCTCTAGGTGGAACTGTGGTAAGCTATCTCAACGCCCCTGGAGTTGCGGAACAGGCCAAGGCCTGGGGGATCACACGCTCAATGACAGCTTTTCGAATGCATCCGGAAAGTCTGCGCGGCTCAGTCATTGCCATCGGTAACGCGCCAACTGCTCTACTCGAAGTCTTACGGTTAGCCGAGAATCCAGAAACTCGTCCAGCCTTAATCATCGGTATACCCGTCGGTTTTGTTGGGGCGAAAGAGTCCAAGGATATTCTTTGGGAACGCCAAGAAATCCCTTCGATTACGGTATTAGGGACACGGGGAGGTAGCCCACTCGCAGCGACGGTTGTTAACGCTTTAATTTATACTGTTCTAAAGCAACTGTAAGGTATCAAACTACGATAAAGAGGGTGACATACATGTCTTCTGAAAAAAAAATGTCAGCAAGACTCATGATCCAGGGGACCTCTTCAAGCGTTGGGAAAAGTGTACTGGCCGCTGCTTTTTGCCGGATTTTTTATCAGGAAGGGTATCTGGTGAGTCCTTTTAAAGCGCAGAATATGGCTCTTAACTCCTTTGTGACAGCAACTGGCGGAGAGATGGGGAGGGCACAGGTGGTTCAAGCCCAAGCCGCTGGGGTTGAGCCTGATGTTCGAATGAACCCTATATTGCTCAAACCCAGTGGACCAAGCGGTTCTCAAGTCGTCATTATGGGTGTGTCGCAGGGGAACGTGACAGCCCTGCGTTACCACGGAGAATATCAGAGAATGACCTGGCCGTTTGTTCAAGATGCCCTCCACTCGCTCCTGGACGAATATGAGATCGTAGTTATTGAAGGGGCTGGGAGCCCCGCAGAAGTTAATCTTAAATCAAATGATATTGTTAACATGCGCGTAGCCCTGGAGGCCAATTCTCCAGTCTTACTTGTAGCTGACATTGATCGGGGCGGCGCCTTGGCCTCTGTTGTAGGGACCTTGGAATTAGTGGAACCCAATGAACGAGCGATGATTAAAGGCATCATCTTTAATAAATTTCGCGGCGAACTAGCGCTGCTTCAACCTGCGTTAGATTTCATCGAGGAGAGAACTGGAATCCCAGTGGTTGGGGTTGTCCCTTATTTTAAAATCCGTATTCCGGATGAAGATTCCGTCGCCTTGAATGAGTCTTCTGAGATGCCCTCGGTTTCACTCTCCGATCAACTAGACATTGCAGTGATTCGATTCCCATATATTTCTAATTTTACGGATTTTGATGCACTGCAAGACGAACCTGATGTCTCAGTGCGCTATGTCACCGAAATAGGGAATCTGGGCAAACCCGACCTCATTATTCTTCCAGGCAGTAAAAATACTCTAGCCGATTTGCATTTCCTTCATAAGAGCGGTTTAGGGCAGCAGATTTCTAAACTCACTGAAGATAACGTTCCGCTGATTGGTATCTGCGGTGGGTACCAAATGATGGGACGTTCGGTGATGGATCCGCTGCATACGGAGTCCGAATTGGAAGAGGTTTTAGGGCTGGGGATTCTGCCGATGGTGACGGAATTTTATCCGCAGAAACATACCGTCCAGAGTACGGGGACGATTCTTGCCAATCAAGACTTTTTTAAAGCTTGCACTGGAGAAACGGTCGTTGGCTATGAGATTCATATGGGGCGATCCACAATGGATGAAGGACAGGCACCGCTTTTTAATTTGACCTCGAACGGAGTGTCCTATGCCGATGGCTTGCAAGCAGGTAACTCATATGGAACCTATTTACATGGGATTTTTGATAATGACAGTTTACGAACAGCACTTTTGGTCTGGCTATGGCAGCGCAGAGGGTGCAGTCGACCCGTTGGACCGTCACTGTCGCAAGCAGCTCTTCGTGAGTCAGCATTTAATGAATTGGCAGATTTGGTGCGGCAAAATTGTGATATCGAGCGTATTCGGACTATTATGGAGTTAGATGCAGCAGCGATTCCTCGGGATGCGGCGAGTGTAAATGATGCCGTTAATTAGTTTCATCACGTTTGCTGTTCTGATTGGGTTTCTCCTAGACCAAATAATAGGGGACCCGCGCAATTGGCCCCACCCAGTCGTGGGAATTGGGAATGTCATTACCTTATTGGAGCGCCATCTTAATCTAGGGTCTCCTAAGGCACGCCGCCAGCGTGGAGTTCTCTTAACTTGCCTAGTAGTCGGCGGAAGTTATCTGCTCGCCTGGGCTATAGTTTGGGGAGCGAAGGCAATTCATCCCATATTCGGCTTGGGAGTGAGTGGGTATTTTATTTTGACTTATTTGTCGGGTATATCCCTGTTAGATGCGGGGCAAAGTGTAATCGGCCCTTTAGAACGCGGTGATTTGAACGAGGCTAGGCAACGACTTTCCTGGTTGGTTAGCCGTGACACGGAGAATCTGTCCGTTGGGGAGGTTGTACGAGGTACAGTCGAAACACTCGCTGAAAACTTCGTCGATGGGATTTTGTCGCCGCTTTTTTATGCCGCCCTTGGCGGGGCTCCTTTAGCAATGGCCTTCAAAGCGATTAGCACCCTGGATTCGATGGTTGGTTACCGGAACGAACGGTATGAAGAGTTCGGTTGGTTCTCTGCCCGAACGGACGATTGGGCTAATTTCGTTCCGGCCCGGTTATCAGTCCCCATCTTACTTCTAGCAGGCTGGTTAAGGCGAATGCCAGTACGCCATGCCTATCGGATGTGGAAACGAGATGCCGCAGGTCATCCGAGTCCAAACGGCGGAAACCCGGAAAGTGTTGTGGCTGGCTTATTGGGGATTCGTCTTGGTGGGGTTAATATCTATCATGGCAAGTCTCATCATCGGGCGGAAATGGGAGATGCCCTTCATCCCGTGAACGCCACAGATATAGTGCATTGCCGAATTCTGGTTCGAACGGCGACTTGGTTATCCCTTTTACCAGCACTTTTGCTAGCTTACATAAGGTGAATTCGTGGTTTGTGCATACTCGATGTTCGTTGTTCGATTCAAATCTTTCAAATTAATTGAGAAGAAAAAGTCTATTAACTGAGAGGAGGGTGGCAGGTTAGGGTATGCCTAAGGCATTCCTCCACTACCCAAAAGGGATAGTGCTTTCCTGCCAAGCCATTATGAAAATTCCTCGGATTGTCTTAGCGGGAACACATAGCGGAGTGGGTAAAACAACCCTTGCTACTGGTTTGATGGCGGCTTTGAAAAAGCGCGAGCGGCCAATCCAAGGGTACAAGGTCGGTCCAGATTACATAGATCCTAGTTATCATGCGGCAGCCACGGGGGTAGCTTCTCGCAATCTTGACCGCTGGTTGTTGGGTGAGCATCTCCCTTCCGTCTTTGCTCAAAGTTCTAGGGAACGTTGGGCGGTGATTGAAGGAGTAATGGGCCTGTTTGATGGCATGAGCGGAACAGCAGGTTTTGGAAGTACGGCTGATGTGGCTAAACTTCTTCAAGCTCCCATTGTCCTCATTGTCGATGCCTCTTCGATGTCTCGCAGCGTGGCGGCCTTAGTGCACGGCTTCAATACCTTTGACCCTGAAGTAAACCTGCAAGGGGTAATACTTAACCGGGTAAAATCTTTAGCTCAAGAAAAAATACTGAGAGAAGCCCTTAGTGATCTCCAGATTCCAGTCCTCGGAGTTCTGCCGAAAGAAGGGGCCTTACATCTTCCCGAGCGGCACTTAGGATTGGTTCCCGTGGGGGAGAGTGGACTCTTAGAAGGCTTCATCGAAACGCTTTCAGAGTTAATAACCAAACACATCGATTTGGAGCTAGTTGAAAGTATTATGCTGGGCGCACCTGATCTTGATGAAGCTACCTTTTTAGAAACGAAAACTAGCACGCGTTCTGTTCTGAGTTCGGGCACAAACACTGGTCTTCTTTCTACTAGACCGGTCACTCATGAAAATTTCCGTTTAGGCTTGGCGATGGATGAAGCGTTCCTTTTTTACTACCAAGATGCTTTAGACCTTGCAGAACGCTTGAATTTTATAATTGTACCGTTTAGCCCTTTGCACGACCCTGCCCTCCCCCAGGATCTAGACGGTATTTTCTTAGGCGGTGGGTTTCCAGAGCTTCATCTGAACCGTTTGAGTGAAAACCATACCTTCTTAGACTCACTGCGCGCCTATGCGGCGAGTGGCAAACCGATCTATGCTGAATGTGGAGGGTACATGTACCTTGGACGCTCCATCACAGATTTTGAAGGTAGAGAAATCGCCTTGGCTGGTCTCATTCCCATGCAGGCCGAAATGACCAAACGCCTACAGGGTATAGGCTATCGACGGGGAGTTTTTCGTGAGGACAATTTTTTAGGTCCTCGTGGCACAACCGTTCAAGGGCATGAATTTCATTATTCGCGTGTGACCTATACTCAAGAGTTTCCTGCAGCTTACGAATTGTTCAGAGGGGATCAAGCCGATCGAATGGAGGGGTATGCTCGGGATAATATTGTCGCCTCCTACCTTCACCTTCATTTTTCGGGACACCAGGAGTTACTGGAACACTGGTTTAAATCACCTGCTAAGGAAATTAAGTTATGATTACAGTTTATACCGGTCAGGGCAAAGGAAAGACAACGTCAGCCATCGGCGCAGCCGTTTTGGCTCAATCGAAAGGGCAACGAGTTCTGATGGTACAATTCCTCAAAGGGAGTACTTACAGTGGAGAACTAATCGGTCTTAGCCGTTTAGGGATTCCTATCCTCCAATTTGGAGTGGGCTGTCGTTGGTCAGGGATGATTCGTACTGGTCTGAAACACTGTACCGGGTGTGGAGAATGTTTTCGGCAAAACCGCAATCCGGAGATCGCTCTAGAGTTAGTGCAACAGGCCTTTGACTTCGTAGTGGGCGAGGTTGAGGCCAACACTTATCAAGTTATTATTTTGGATGAAGTAAGCCACGCGCTAAACCGTGGTTTCCTGAGCGTAGATCCCTTGAGAGAACTCATGTTGAGAAGTTCTTCCCTGCACTGGATTCTTACGGGTCGTGGGATGCCTGAAACCTTAGAACCTTTGGTGGACAATTGGTGGGAATTAAACTTGCTCAAACATCCTTTTGCTAAAGGGGTTAACAGTCGTAGGGGGATTGAATATTAATGGATTTCGCTGTTGGGTTGGCCCGGTGTCCGGGAACATGTGGAGAATGGGTACAAGGGGCTCGCCGAGGAGTTCCATTTCTGGTGGATTGTCCCATTGACCGATTTTCTGAGGCTAGGGTGACGTTGAACTTCGACGCCACAGGCTGGGATCTTCCACTGGGTAAAACAAAAGCTCTCCAAGTCTTGCAATTGCTCAAAGAGAGCCTTGGTCTACCAACCTTGAGCGGCAAGGTGGAATTTATACAGCAACTTCCGGAAGGGAAAGGAATGGCGAGTTCAACGGCTGACATTACTGCCGTGGCGGCGGCTACTTTGATTGCCCTCGGAGAGGATCCCGTTCCAGAGCGCTTGGCGCATTTTGCTTTACGGATTGAACCAAGCGACAGCGTGATGTTCCCTGGCATTACAGAGATAGAACATGTTCTTGGCCATAGTCATCGCGTGCTGGGGTCTTCGGTTCCTGCCCTGTTTCTCGCCCTAGATTGGGGGGGAACTATCGACACCAGGGCGTTTAATGCCCGACCTGGTTTAGCAGAACACTATCGGGGCAATGAAGGTGAAATTGAGAGGGCTTATGGATTGGCCCGTGAAGGAATAGAGCAAGCCGATTTAGAAAAATTGGCCGCGGCCAGCACGATCAGTGCCCAGTGTAATCTAGAGATAAATCCCAAAGCGTTATTTGAGCCCTTCTTGGCCTGGGTTCGTCAAAAAGGGGGGCTTGGCGTAGTTACTGCTCATAGCGGTACACTGCTTGCTGGTGTATTTCCACAAGACGGCTTTTCTGGTAGGGAGATGCGCAAGAACTTACGACTTGAAGCGCAGCAACGGTTTAGCCCGGTGTACCTCGATCTCTTTAATAGTCATTGCGGGGGAATCTTGGCGACAAAACTAAAATCATCTGAAAATGCGGGGTGAAACTATGCACGGTGGAAATCTTAGACGCGCCCAAGAATTGTATGGCTTGGCTTCCTTTATTGACCTTTCCGCAAATATCAATCCTTTTGGACCGCCGCCAGGAATTTGGACGTCCTTGCAACAAGGAATGGCTGATATTGTGCATTACCCAGATCCTGAGAGCCTGGACTTAAGAAAGACGCTTTCCAGCCATCTGGGACTTCCTGTCGAATCAATCATGGTAGGGAACGGGGCTGGTGAATTAATTTTCACGATCGTGCAAGCTTTAAAACCTAAAAAAGTAGCGATTCCAGTTCCCACGTTTAGTGAATATGAACGAGCCGCGCGTGCGGTAGGGTCTGAAGTGTGTTATATCCCACTGGGCTCGGAAGGTTGGGCGAAGTTTAATCAAATAGACGGAGCAAGCGCATCCGATAAATCCGCTAGAGGACCCGAATCTGAAACCGAAAGAGACATGAGAGTAGATCGGATCTGGCGGGAACTCCTCGCAGGTTGTGACTTACTGTTTCTGTGTTCCCCCCATAATCCGACAGGAAGTATCCTTGAAAAAGACACTTTTGAACGAATTCTACGCTTAACCAAAGAATTAGGCTGTCGAATTCTGTTCGATGAGTCTTTCTTGGATTTTCTACCGGATGAGTCACGCCAATCCACTCGTAATTATTTAGAGGCCAACGATCACCTTATTGTTTTATACTCTTTAACCAAGTTTTACAGTTTACCAGGGTTGCGTTTGGGTACTGTCTTTGCGCATGAATCTTTGCTGGCGCTCTTCGAGCACTACCGCGATCCTTGGTCTGTGAATGTTCTGGCTCAACATGCCGGAATCGCAGCACTTCAGGACTTGAGGTATTCGGAGGAGGTTCGAGCAAAATTGGCGGAGAGCAGGTCCTATTTCTACAAAGAATTTGCACTCTGTGATTTCTCAAATCTTCGTCTTTGCCCAACCTCTGTTAATTTTGCTTTGATCGAGATCTTGAACCATTCATCCCAAGACTTGATCCAACATTTGGGACGCCTTGGGATTCTGGTGCGAGATTGTGCCAGCTTTACCGGTCTTCCGGGTGATTTCATTCGTGTGGCGATTAAAGATATTTTCGTCATGCAAAAGCTAATTGAGGGGTTGAAAACTTTCTATTTTCAAGAGGAGCAATGATTGCTCCTCTTTCTCTGATAGTAGAACAAAAAAGTTGCTGAAATGTTACTGCTTGATTCGCTATGATATTATACCATAAAATGGTATAATTAATTATATGCATGCTACATTAAGAAATAAGGGGGGAGGTAGAATTCGTTATGAATAAGATTAAAATATATTTGGATACATCTGTAATAAGCCATTTGGAGGCTGAGGACACACCAGAAAAGATGCAAGACACCGTTGACTTTTGGCAAGAATTATTAAAGGGTCAGTATCACTTTGTAAATATCAAGACTATTATTAAGGTACAGGCTGTAAATAAGTTGATGAATTATAACGAAATTAACATACTACCACCTTCAATGATGCTATAAGGAGAGTCATGAGAATGATAAGTGAGAAGTTTACTATCAATGATATTCACCTGATAAGATATGCGAACTACGAGAAAACAAAGGATATGAAACAGGAAGAGTTGATTGAGAAAACTAGGCGTGATGCAGAGCTAGGTAAAAGGCTGCTTGAAGAATTAAAAAATAGATTTCAAAAGAAAGATGCTTAATTGATTGGAAAGCCCCTCCACTCCGAAGTGTGCTCGATCACGTGGCTCTCTTATCTGTGTGTATATCGCAGGATTGAAGTTTTAGGAAACTAGGAGCAATGATTGCTCCTCTTTTTCATCGAGTCTTGACAAGACCATAGGTTTCTATTACAATAAGGCGAGAGATATATGTGCATATACACATGTTTATAGTTGCAAGTTGTGTGAAACTCATTTTTAAATACTTTCAAATAATCCATTGAAAGGAGATAAAGCAATGAACCATCTTTTAGTAAGCTATCCTAAGCTTACTAGTCCTTGTCACTGTTTGAATATAAGGCGAGCTTCCCGGGCGGTAACGCAATTTTACGAAACTGTTCTGGAACCAAGCGATCTCAAGGTAACGCAGTATTCGTTATTGAGGAATCTTGAACAAGTGGAGCCTGTAACGATCAGTGAACTGGCTAAAACCATGCGGATTGACAGAACTACCCTGAACCGAAATATGAAGCCATTAATAGATGTCGGTCTAATAGCAGTTAATTCTGGAGATGATCCACGGTCCAAGCAAGTGGTGCTCACCGAGGCCGGAAGAATCTCGTTGCTCAAGGCTGGGACACTATGGTGTGAGGCACAAGCATCACTGAAGGAATATATGGGAGAAGCAGAATTAGCGACTTTAGAGGTATTGCTTTCGAAACTGGAAGCCCTGATACCGTGATTCTGCATTAAGCAAAATGTGCATATACACGTTTATAAAGTAGATTGAAATGGAACAGGGAGGAAAGATTATGTCGCTAACATCACAGATTAAAGAATATGCTTTAAATATTGGGTATAGCAAAATCGGGATTATTCCTGCCGAGAACTTTCCTGAATATATTGATGATTTAACGAAGCGAAACGAAATGTATGCTTTTTATGTGAAATCTCCTTACCGTCCGCTGGCCATTGCAGATCTCAAATCTCTGATGCCGAACGCAAAATCAATCATAACGACAGTCTATGATTATGCGCAGAAAAGTTTTCCCAAGGAACTGACCAATAAAATTGGACGGGTTTATCAAGCAAGAAGTTATGATCCGCCAGCTGAATATATCAATGGTGCCAGACCTGAGTTAATGCGAACATTTTTACGTAAACTTGGCTGCGAAGTGGGCGAAAAAATTGCTTTGCCGGAAAGAGTCCTTGCAGCTAAGGCTGGTGTAACCAATTATGGCAGAAATGGTTTTGCCTATGCTGAAGGGATCGGGTCCTTTATATACTTGAAATCCTTCATAGTGGACCAAGAACTTGAATACGACAATCCCACTAGGAAGGAGGTGTGCCCGGATGGATGTTCTGCCTGCATGAAAGCATGTCCGACAAAAGCGATCTATGAACCTCATAAAATAAATCCCCTCCGCTGCATCGCCTTCCATACCTTCTTAACTCAAGAAGGTATGGCCGGTAGCTACATCCAGCCTGAAATTCGTGAAAAGATGGGGACAAAGATTCAAGGTTGCGACATTTGCCAGGATGTATGCCCCCTCAACCGGGAACGGTTAAAAAGTATACTGCCGGAGGATGAGTATTTGGTGAAAGTCGCTCAGGATTTCAGTCTCTCTCAAGTGCTTAACATGACAGATGAGTTTTATGACACCAGAGTACGGCCCCTGTTGTTCAACTATATAAAAGAGAGAAAATACTTTCAGCGTAATGCTGCCATTGCGCTTGGTAATCTTAGAGACGCGGCATTTGTTCCTAATCTGGCCTTTGCCATGGATGATCCAGAAGAGTTAGTACGTGGCAACGCAGCATGGGCATTAGGGAAAATCGGCGGCAGCTCAGCCCAACAAGTGCTCGCAGATAAGCTCGGTAAGGAAACATCTGAAGCCGTAAAAGAAGAGATTCGACAAGCGTTAGCTAGAAGTGAAATAAGGCCGGAGTGAATCACAGACATAAGGACAGCCATCATAATTCTTAATCAATTCCGGAACACCCACTTCTTTAAGAAGTGGGTGTTCCTATTTCCACTTTGGTGACGATAGTCTCCGGTGGAGAGTATCGCCGAGCCGCCTTTCCCAATAGAAATACATGGCGGCGAAGGAGGTAGACTCCCCCACCCAAGCCCCGATGTTCAGCTTTAGCTGAACGAGTTCACTACTTGTAAATTTTAGGTAATTATATTAGTATTAATCTAGGAACGATCCCGTGCTGTCTTTGGGATGGCATCGGAGATTTGAGCTTCGGTCTTAGAAAGGTGGTGCATAAATGGAGAAAAGAATCGCCATAGGTGTCAGTGATTTTCGTGAAATGCTTACAGGAGCTTACTACTATGTAGATAAGACCTTATTTATACAAGATATCCTAGAAGATGGTTCCAAAGTAATGCTGCTGCCCCGTCCACGGCGTTTTGGCAAAACCCTAAATATGTCCATGTTACGCTATTTTTTTGAAAAATCAGCGCAGGATAACAAACCGCTATTTGATGGTCTTGCGATTGGTAAACATCCTGATTGTATGGTAAAGCAGGGAGAGTATCCAGTAATTTTCCTAAGCTTTAAGGATCTTAAGCACGATTCCTGGGAAGTTACCTATGGGAGTCTAGTACAGTTAATCTATACGGAGTATAATAAGCACCTTTATTTGATAGATTCACCAGTTCTGAACGATATGGATAAGAAGTACTTTAATCGGGTTCGCTTGGATGAAGGAAGTGAAGCTGATTATGCCAGTAGCATTAAAAAATTATCGGAATTTCTGACCAAACACCATGGCGAGAAGACGATCATCTTGATCGACGAATACGATGTACCTATCCAACAAGCGTATCTAAAACAATATTACGATCCGCTCATCTCTTTTATGCGCAACTTCATGACAGCCGCACTCAAGGACAATGATTACTTGGAAAAGGGAGTCTTAACCGGGGTGATGCGAGTAGCCCGGGAGAGTCTTTTTTCAGGGCTTAATAATCTATCGGTAAGAACCTTACTCAATGAAAAGTACAGTGCACAGTTTGGATTTATTGAAGCAGAGGTTATAGCGCTATTGGAATATTACGGTATAGAATCGCAGTTAAAAGAAGTTCGCAACTGGTATAACGGTTATATTTTTGGTAGTACCGTGGTGTATAATCCTTGGTCCGTGCTGCAATATACACAGAATTGGGAAGAAGGTTTGCAACCCTATTGGATAAATACCAGCGATAACGAAATCGTCCATCGCCTGATAAGCAGGGGAGGGCCGGCTTTGAAGATGGAATTAGAAGACCTTTTGCAGGGCACTGCCGTGGTAAAAACCATTAACCAGAATATCTCCATTGGCGAAGTAGAGAAGAATGACCAAAACGTCTGGAGCTTTCTGCTTTTCAGCGGTTATCTCAAGCCCATTAGCCGGGAAATCATAGACGGAGAGATGATCTGTAGCCTGGCAATACCGAATCGGGAAGTAGAGACGATCTATCGCGACATCATAAGATCCTGGTTTAATGATTCCGTCCATTCAGACTTTCTGAGGACCATGTTGAAAAGCTTGATCAGTGGGAAGATAGAAGTCTTTGCTAGTCATTTCCGAGAATATGTGCTAAGTAGCTTTAGCTACTTCGATACCGGCGGAAAAGTACCGGAAAAGATCTACCATGCCTTTGTGTTGGGCCTCTTGGTAGGGCTACGGCCTAATTATGACATCAAGTCCAACCGCGAGGGCGGTTATGGACGCTACGATGTCATGGTCATCCCAAAGGATACGAGCCAAGCGGGAATAATTATCGAGTTTAAGAGTGTCGATCCGGAGGAAGTAAAGGATCTAGAACAGATCGCTCAGCTCGCTTTACAGCAGATCGAGGCGAAGGAATATCAGCAGGAACTGTTCGCGTGGGGGATTCATAGAATCATCCAGCTTGCTATTGTCTTTCGGGGGAAAGAGGTATTGGTGAAAGCTAGGGACTAAAATTTTACGGCAGACAAAGGTCGTCCTGCGAAGGAAGTATTTTCTGACATTCGAAAAGGACTGCATTAATTGGGTTCCAAAGCCCATAAATGCCGAGTGTTACGATGCTGAGCAACATCCATAAAATCTAGCATCAACATAGACTCCCTGCAGTTCCTTCAAAACAAGCAGCTGTCCTTCAATCACAGTATGGCTTACCTGCCACTTGTATTTAACTAAAGCTGAAAGGCTTATATTTTATGGTTCCAACGAAAGAAGGCGATAAGCCTTATCGGTAACTAAAATAAGCGCAAATTTAAAGGCCTTGGCTACAATAGCAGAGGCCTTTTCTATTTCTCATAAATTCAGCAGATCTCCATTATAAGGTTTAACACATTCTTTACACAAAGGTCACAGCAACGGTAACAAATAGACTTTAGGATTAATTCCAAGGATATTATCCCAAATAAGTTGTTTTAAAGGGACGTGACTTATATGTTAATTATCCTTCTAATATTGATAGGTATTTATTGCACCATACTTATCAAGAATCTGGTTTCTAGCGATCAATACCCAAATTAATTCAACAGATTGTCCATACAAAGGTCAAGGGGGAAATAACAAATATTGTTTATACAATTGTCCCTTCTTCATCCTAACGAAGGGATTTTTTTGTAAATAAGTAAAGCCCCTATTTATAGGAGCTTACTTAAGCCTGATATGTTATATCTTTGGTCGCTTAGTCATTCTTTTTAATGTGTTACCTAAAATGCTTGGACAGTGACTTAGCTTTTTGAAGATATGATCAGTTTTCATATCATTTTACTCCTTTACTAGTGCGATTTGATCATTTTATGGACTGCCTTCTTAGCGCCTGGCTCTTTGCTTGATGATGTGTACTCTTGGATGAGGCTTGAGACACTTTTGCATGATGTGCTAGGTAAGCAGTTTTAGCGCTGGCGATACCGGCTGTTCTTAAAGTTGTAAAAGGAAATAGAACTATCAGAAAATATGATTTTAAGGCTTTAATTAAAAATAAGAAAATAAATAGTTATGTAGAATTGGTTGAAGCTGCTAATGATTATGCCATTAGACATGCAATGTCCATAAAATTCTAGTTAAACGTCGCAACTAAAAAAAGTTTGTGGTGCTCTAGTTTGTGACGCATTCGACGCATAATGCGTAAAAAGTTTACCTTCGCTGGATTGACCCAAAGTAGCGCTATTAGTCTTGACTTCTTGAAATACAGAGCAAACAAATAACCAATTTATCGAAGAACTTCGTAAGGGGTTCCTTTTTTGCTGTTCATGCCGACCCCTCTGATTAATCCAATGCCCCCTAAAAAAAAACGCCTGAAATTCCACAGTTCTCCGCTGCCGTGTGCCCAACCTCCGCAAAATTCGGGGGTAATTTCGAGTTAAAGTCGAACAATATTTTGGAAAAATTATAAAATTAGGTGAAATTCTACTCAAGAACTTTTTGTTACTATGTCGGCGTACCCGATTAAGACTCAAAACCTTTCCATTTATTATCAAGGATATTAAATGATTAAACTTCTGATAATAAAGAATAAGGAGATGATCGGAAAGGATAACTTCCTATGAAAAAGAGCATTTTATTAATGACATCAGTAATAGCAGGCATGATAAGCTCAGCCACATTAGCCCAAGCCGCTCCATTAACGGTTGGGTCAACCACGCCAATAATTAGTACAGCTGAAGGATACTTAGGCGTTCCGTATGTTCACGGAGGCACCACTCCTGTGGGATTTGACTGTTCTGGCTTTACTCGTTATGTATTTGCTAGACAAGGGATCACTTTACCGCGCGTTAGTGTGGATCAATACAAAGTGGGAACCCCAGTGGCCTTTCACAATCTGCGTCCTAAAGACTTGGTTTTCTTTAGGCTAGCCTCAGGAAAACGAGTCAGCCACGTGGGCATATATATCGGAAATGGTAAGTTTATCAGTGCAACGAGCCATAAGGGAATTGCCATTTACGGATTTACTCCATATTGGGCCAAAGCTTATGTTGCAGCAAGACGTGTTATTAAACCACATCATACGGGCCCCTCGATCTCCCACTCCGATTCAATCAGGCATTCCAAAGCCCATCAAAAGCTAATTTTGTAAAATAAACTCTATAGAGGTTATTAAAGCAGAATTTAACTGCACCACTCACCTCCCCGGGTTTTGTAGTGTATTTATTTAACCAAATGCATTATATCACCTACTTTTATTAAATTTTTGGTGCCATGAGCACTGAGAAAGGAATGGAACTCTATATGAATAAAGTTGATGCTCTAATCAAAGAAAAGCTAGTTCCTATGGTTAACAGAGTGGATGATGCTTTAGTACGAAAACATCCTTATTTCCTTGGTATGGTGGATAAGTACCTGGCTGGGAATAATAACAAGATAGGGCTTCAAGTCACAGAAAACGGTAGCACAGTTGGCGAATACACATTCCATCTTAACGGTCTACAAGTTAGTGATACTGAATGTGGGGTGTTATCGTCGGAGTTGCACCATCCGATAGGAATTATAAAACCATATCGAATTATTGAGAAAAGTGTCTTAGAAAAAATGTTAAATGATGAACAGGGTTTTATTAACGACCCTTTTACGGCAATTCGGAAATACATGCCGGATATTACTATTAAGTTTCAGAGATAACGTAGCTGTCTCACTTTTGGGGTCACGCCAACATTTTAACGTTGGCGGGACCCCCGCCTTAACATATGGAACTCCGCAAGGGTTCCTTTTTCAATTGGACTCATCAAACTTGAGGAGTCCTCAGTTTTAAGGAGCGTGTACACATGAGCACAGGTATACGGAGAACATTACACCAGCGCTCCTTGGGTCTAAGTGCCGCAAGACTTCTTTACATCCAAGTTCGTCCTGTGTGAAGATTGCGGGGCGTTCGGTCAGATCGTCCACCACAGCAAACCGATTAACGTGTTTTGAGGTAATATATCTTCCAGCAAATTAGTGGCCCCGTTGGCCACCCCCATGGTTCTGTATTCGTGTTCGTGAGAACTCGTCTCCTAAAGATTAACATCGTCTTTAGATGAGAACTCTACCCTCCTTTTGTATTTCTCGATTTAGATCACTAACCAAAAAAGTCCCCCCACAAGGAGGGGTAATGAAGGAGGAAAAGAATAAAAAAACCTTTATGTAAACCGCTTGATAGCGGATGATTTTCGCATACTTCTTACTTTCAACTAGCCTATTATAATGCTATACCCTATAAAGATTCCATTACGTTGAGAGCGGATAACCATAAAGAATGGATAAATAATATTTTGTCAAGATAAGCTCATATTATCTATTCCCAGCGCCCCTTGGTCTTCGACGGCGTAAAGTTATGCGGAGGCTTTACTTGTAAAGGTTAGATCCTCTACATAACATCCACGAGGGTTGGACCGCAGGCTTATGCGCATATTTTAGATAAAAGAAATTTTATCCATTCTTTATGGTTTTCCGCTATAAACGTGATAGAACCTTTATGGGGCTTTGCTTTATAATAGGCCTAGTACATGTGGTAAGCAATATCGACACACAGAGTATTGGTGAAGCTGGAAGATATTCATCGCTGGTCAGTACCTGTAGATGGTGATGAACCCTATGTCCAGCATCGTGGTCGTCGGCCTATTGATCTGCTTAGATACATATTCTTAGTTACACACTGAAAAAAAGCGGAGGAATTGTTATGACAGGAAATGATTCAACCTGTGCAGTTGTGCGTATCATTAATTACCATGCGAAAGGAGCACTTCGCCTTAGGCGAGGATATCAGCTTAAAATCAAGCTCCCTACCAGTTATCCAATTCTCGTCTTCTTTGAAGTTCGCTAAGTTTGTAACTCCTTACCGAGAATAATGTATCTAATGTCATCTGTCACTGCCATGCAAGGGCAAAAAAAGGTAACAGGTAACAGTCGCACAGACGAAACGATGGCGCTACTGATGTCTGTTACTTGACCGGATAAAAGTGGAGCGGAGAGGAGAGGAAACGCCAATGAACGTTGCGTTTTTTCTTATTCCCAAAAGCGAAGTAATATGTTTAAGACACAATGCCACAATGCGTCAGGCTTTAGAAAGAATGGAATATCACCGGTATTCTGCAGTACCACTGATAGATGCCGAAGGCAAATACGCCGGGACAATCACTGAAGGGGACCTGCTGTGGAAGTTAAAAAACACTCCTGGGATAAGCTTTGAAAACAGCCAAAAGATCCGTCTGACAGCCATAGAGCAGCGGGTTTATAACACTCCTGTATCAATCAATGTCGAAATAGAGGACCTAATATCCCAGGCTGTTGACCAAAATTTCATTCCGGTTGTTGATGATCAACAAGTATTTATTGGGATAGTTAGAAGGCAAGAGATTATTGAATTTTGCGGGAGATAAGTCAGTGACTTTTTTTCTGTGATTTGTACCTGCATGGATTTTATCAAGGGTATTTGTCTTGCCGTTAGGTCAATAATTAACAAGGATTTGGAATGAGATAATACTGTCGTAGTGGGGGATCTAGTCGTCAACGACCTGAAAGCAGTATATAGCCAGTTAAGAAGAAGGATTTATGAGGAAGCTTTCTTACGAGCCATGAACAGAATCATTGGCAGTAAGAAAGCTTTTTTGTGGGAGGTGACTGAAAGAGTGGTGATCAAATGTTTCGAGTAAAAATGATAACCGTTAAAACAATAAAGATATTATAAAGATTAACGTTAAAAGCATAAATAAACAATAAAGATCAATTAAGACAAGATAAATATCTATATATTTTTAAATAAAAAGAAAGTATAGTTGCAAAGGAAATAATGATCGAAATGATAGCATTGGTAATTTGTTTGTTATATCTATAAATAGCAATATTGTGATTGAAATTAATGTATTTAGTTAATATCTTATATTTTATCATATCTTTATATCTTGTAGTGCTATTTTTATGGCACTTTTATGGAAAAAAGGTTTATAATTAAGGCAGTAATTAGGAATATGAAACGTTAGTGGGGGGGAAACTATGCTCGAAAATAAAGGGAATATTGTTTTAGAAACAAGGTGAGTAACTGAAAATGGAGGCTAAATATTAATGCTGTCTAGAGACTTGTCAAATGGGGTGATTGCCGGAACTTGGTTAATTGGGTTACTAGTTATTTTTGTGCTTGTAGAAAGAACGAGGTATATGACTGGTAAGCAAATGCTTATCGATAGATTTATTACGTACCTGGAAGGTGTTCATCGCCGAACAGCTCCTAAAGACTGTGAGATAGTAAAGATACGAAAGTACGCATTATCAGATAAGGTGAAGGTGATGAAGCTTCAAATTCATGGACAAGACAGTGATAACCAAGAAGCTTCAGAGAAGGGGGAGAGATCGTGATATAACTTCCTCTGTTGTGTTCATTCCTATCAGTTGGTTAATCGTTCGAGCTATGCATAGGTAACACAAACTTTTTAGACAGAGCAATGATACATTGGGACCTCAAGACACGAACTGGCGAGTTTCTATTTTAGGCTTCAGGCTCCTGACGACATAGATTCACGGGAATACACATTGTTGGACCATGTAAAGAAAGTTAAACAACATGACCTTCTACGAACTGGACCGTGATAACAAAGAAACTTCAGTAAGGGGGAAGATAAATGGCTGATATGATCTTAGGCGGCATCGTGGCCATCGGCCTTTTGGTCTATCTTGGTTATACTCTAATGAAAGCGGAGGAATTGTAATGACGAGTAACGATTTTATTCAATTAGGGTTCTACTTCGTTGTGCTCATCGCTTTGGCCATTCCACTTGGTGGGTATATGGCCAAGGTTTACCAGGGTGAGAAGACCTTTATGGACAGGGTGATGGGACCGCTGGAAAGGCTTATTTACCGCATCTGTGGAATTGACGGCGGAAAAGAAATGAACTGGTGGGAATATGCGCTATCTCTTATGGCTTTTACTTTTTTTGGTATAGTCTCACTCTTTCTACTTCTCCTAGTTCAAGGGCACTTGCCTCTTAACCCACAAGGATTCGGAGGGCTAAACTGGGATCTAGCCTTGAATACAGCCGTCAGTTTTAATACAAACACCAACTGGCAGGCTTATGCGGGTGAATCAACCATGAGCTACTTAAGCCAAATGGCTGGCTTAACGGTGCATAATTTTCTATCGGCAGCAGCTGGCATAGCTGTCGTGGTCGCTCTAATTCGGGGCCTCAGCCGCCACCAAGCTAAATCAATCGGTAACTTCTGGTCGGATCTAACTCGTTCTACACTATGGATACTGTTACCGCTGTCCCTAGTGGGGGCCCTGTTACTGGTTTCTCAAGGGGTGATTCAAAACTTGTCTCCTTATCTCACAGTCCATACTCTTCAAGGAGCGAGCCAAACCTTAGCTATGGGGCCAGTAGCCTCGCAGGAAGCAATCAAAATGATTGGGACTAACGGTGGCGGTTTCTTTAATGCTAACTCCGCTCATCCCTTCGAAAACCCTACACCATTTACTAATTTCTTGGAAATGTTTTTTTTACTAATTATCCCTGTATCCTTGACTTTTACCTTTGGCAAGATGTTAAAAGATTCTAAGCAAGGAAAGGTCATTTTCGGAGCGATGTTAGTTTTGTTGTTGTTAATGGTTGGTACAACGTATAGCGCTGAAATAGCGGGCAATCCTCTGGTCAGCCATATTGGCATCACCGGTTCCTCAGTAATGGAAGGAAAGGAAGTAAGGTTTGGGGTTGTCAACTCGGCCTTGTTTGCTACGGTAACTACAGCGACATCGTGTGGTGCCGTCAATGCAATGCATGATAGCCTTACTCCTATAGGGGGACTCCCACCCATGCTTCAGATGATGTTGGGTGAAGTGGTGTTCGGCGGTGTCGGGTCAGGTTTATATGCTATGTTGATGTTTGTAATTTTAACCGTGTTTATTATAGGTCTTATGGTCGGGCGAACGCCAGAATACCTTGGTAAAAAGATACAGTCGTTTGAGATGAAGATGGCCATCTTGGCTGTGCTTATTCCTTCAGCCTGCATTTTATTAGGCAGCGCCTTGGCTGTGCTCATTCCGGCAGGTACCTCTGCTGTCCTTAACCCCGGACCTCATGGCTTGAGTGAAATACTTTATGCTTTTTCTTCTGCGTCAGGTAATAACGGCAGTGCCTTTGCAGGACTTAGTGCCAACACCGTTTTTTACAATATTATCCTTAGCCTGTGTATGCTCATTGGTCGCATTGGCCCAATTGTGCTGGTTCTGGCCATTGCCGGAAGTATGGCTACCAAGAAAATAACGCCGGCCGGTGCAGGAACTTTTCAGACAACCGGGGGCTTATTTTCCGGTCTTTTGGCGGGAGTGGTTTTAATAGTGGGAGCCTTGACCTTTTTCCCAGCTCTAGCCCTGGGGCCCATTGTTGAGCACTTATTAATGTTGGCTGGCAAGGCCTTTTAAGGAGGAGTGAGAAAACTATGAGTACTACAAAGTCAAGCATTACCAGTTCGATTTTGGCAAGGGCTATTAAAGAATCTTTTGTTAAATTAAACCCTCGGGCCTTGTGGACTAATCCTGTCATGTTCGTGGTAGAGATTTTAGCGGTATTGACCACTTACTTTGCTATTCGAGATATCGGTGGTTTAATGAAAACCTTTATGTTTGACGTCCAGATTGCAGCCTGGTTATGGATTACTGTTCTTTTTGCTAACTTTGCCGAAGCTCTAGCTGAGGGAAGAGGGAAAGCCCAGGCTGAATCCCTTCGGAAAACTAGGAGTGAAACGATCGCCAAAAAGTTGGTCGGAGGAAAAGTTGAAAACATTTCGGCCGCCAAACTAGTTAAAGGGGATATCGTACTTGTTGAGACAGGGGAGTTTATCCCCGGTGATGGAGAAATCATTGAAGGCATTGCTTCGGTCGATGAAAGTGCGGTCACAGGTGAATCTGCTCCGGTGATCCGAGAATCGGGCGGAGATCGCAGTGCAGTTACGGGCGGTACTAAGGTGCTTTCAGATTGGATCAAGGTGAAGATCACTGCCAATCCGGGTGAAACGTTTCTGGACCGCATGATCAGCCTAGTCGAAGGAGCTAAGCGCCAGAAAACGCCGAATGAAATAGCCTTAACCATTTTATTAATCGGATTGACCATTGTCTTCTTACTGGCCGTTGCGACGTTAGAGCCCTTTGCTATCTATTCGGGAGCAATGGTATCCATCCCTGTGCTTGCTGCGTTATTGGTTTGTCTAATCCCTACCACCATCGGGGGCTTGCTCAGTGCTATTGGTATAGCCGGGATGGATCGTCTGTTAAAGCGTAATGTCTTAGCTATGTCCGGCAGGGCAGTGGAAGCGGCTGGGGACGTCGGTGTACTGCTTCTGGATAAGACCGGAACTATTACCCTCGGGAACAGGATGGCAACAGAATTTGTACCTGCTCCAGGCGTATCGCCGGAAAGGTTAGCAGATGCCGCCCAATTGTCTTCTCTCGCGGACGAAACCCCTGAGGGTCGAAGTATTGTTATCTTGGCCAAGGAAAAATTTAATTTGCGCGAACGAGATATCACGGCTTTAGGAGCAACATTTATTCCCTTCAGCGCTCAAACTCGGATGAGTGGTGTTGATTTACAGGGTCGAGAAATCCGCAAAGGTGCCATGGACACAATTGAAAAATATTTGCGGGAAAAAGGGGGAGAAATGGCTCCTGAGGTGAAAACTGCCATCGAGAACATTGCTAAACAAGGCGGTACCCCGCTTGTTGTAGCGGAGGGAGATCAAGCCTTAGGCGTTATTTACCTTAAAGACGTTGTTAAGGGCGGAATTAAAGAACGGTTTTCCGAACTTCGCCGTATGGGCATCGAGACTATCATGATCACCGGGGATAATCCCTTGACGGCAGCCGCTATTGCCGCCGAGGCCGGGGTGGATGATTTCCTGGCTGAGGCAACACCGGAACAAAAATTAAAATTAATTAGGGAGTACCAAGCCAAAGGTCATTTGGTGGCAATGACTGGAGACGGAACGAATGACGCTCCAGCCTTGGCCCAGTCTGATGTAGGTGTGGCTATGAACAGCGGCACCCAGGCGGCCAAAGAAGCGGGTAACATGGTCGATCTGGACAGTAATCCTACCAAACTAATTGAGATCGTGGAGATCGGTAAGCAGTTGTTAATGACTAGGGGGTCTTTGACAACGTTCAGTATCGCCAATGACATTGCCAAGTACTTTGCGATTATTCCGGCCTTGTTTGTAGTGACTTACCCTGAATTAGGTGTGTTAAATGTTATGGGGCTAGCTACACCTCAAAGCGCTATTCTCTCAGCGGTAATTTTTAACGCTTTGATTATCGTAGCCTTGGTTCCTCTAGCTTTACGTGGGATTACCTATCGTCCCTTGGGGGCTAACATAATCTTGCGGCGTAATCTCTTGATCTACGGTTTAGGTGGTATAATTGCTCCTTTTATCGGAATTAAGCTGATTGACATGCTGTTGGTTATGTTGAGGTTAAGCTAAGCCAGAAGTCGGAGGTCAGATGCCGTAAGCCAGAAACCGGAGTCTGTCTATGAATAATCCTGAATATATTTGGGAAGGGTGAGAAATAAAATGTTTAAAACAATGGGTAGGGCCTTTATGTTGTTACTTGTAATGACCTTATTAACGGGTATTGCCTATCCTTTAGTCGTTACAGGCCTATCGAAGGTAATCTTCCCTAAACAAGCTGAGGGTTCTCTTGTTTACAAGGATAGCCAACCTATAGGTTCTGTCCTAATTGGGCAAAACTTTAGTGATACTCGCTATTTTTATAGCCGTCCCTCAGCAGCGGGTAAGGATGGCTACGATGCAGCCAATTCAAGTGGTTCTAATTTAGGACCAACGAACAAAGCCTTTTTAGACTCCGCAGCCAAGCAAGCGGCGAAGGTGAGAACAGATAACGGATTATCTGCAACGACTCCCGTACCCGGAGACTTGATCACAGCTTCAGCTAGTGGTTTGGACCCCGATATTACCCCCGAGGCTGCTCAAATTCAAGTGGCTAGGGTAGCCAAAGCTAGGAACGTTAGTGAACAACAAATTCAGGCCTTGGTAGATCAGTATACCCAAGGCCGTCAGTTAGGTTTTCTGGGTGAGCCACGGGTCAATGTATTAAAGTTAAATATGGCTTTAGATTCTTTATAAGTTAGGTGATGGCTAAATGGCAAAGGAAAATCGAATAGACCCCGATGAGCTGCTGGCCAGTCTTGATAAGGAGGGCCTCGGGAAACTGGCGATTTTCCTGGGGGCCGCCGCCGGGGTGGGAAAAACGTATGCTATGCTCGATGTGGCCAGGGAGAAATTGTCGGAAGGAATGGATGTTGTTGTTGGTTTAGTAGAAACCCACGGGAGAGCTGAAACTGAGGCCATGCTCAAAGGGTTACCCATTATTCCAACGAAACCTCGGGATTATAAGGGCAAGACTTTCCACGAAATGGACTTGGATGCCATTTTAGCACGACGTCCCACAATTGTCTTGGTCGACGAACTAGCCCACACCAATGTAATAGGTTCCCGGCATAAAAAACGTTATATGGATGTCCAAGAATTATTGGCGGCGGGAATCAACGTTTATACCACGTTAAACATCCAACACTTAGAGACGTTAAACGATATAGTAGCCCAGATCACCGGGGTTACGGTGCGGGAGACGGTTCCTGACCAGATTTTAGAAACCGCGTCCCAAATCAAACTGATTGATATCCCGCCCGAAGAGTTAATTCAAAGACTTAAAGATGGTAAGATTTATGGTGCCGGACAGGCGACTGAGGCTTTGAAAAAGTTCTTTCGCCCTGGGAATATCAATGCGCTCCGGGAGTTAGCCCTTCGTTATACTGCCAAGAAAGTCGATCGACAGTTGGAATGTTATATGCGGGTTCATGGAATCGCAGGCCCTTGGCCCACTGGAGAAAAGGTTTTGGTTTGTATAAGTGCCAGCCCTTTTTCCGCTATGTTAATTCGTATCGCCAAGAGAATGGCGACCAGTCAAAATGTGGAATGGTTAGCTGTGCACGTGGAACCTCACCTTCGTCGCCTTCCAAAAAGTGAAGCCGCAAGAGATGCTATGGCCAAAAATGTCCGTTTGGCAGAAACGTTGGGTGCAGAAATTATTGCTTTAACAGGGGACGATGTAGCCGGAGAGATTTTGGAGTTAGCTATAAAACGCAATGTTTCACAGATAATTATTGGTAAACCGGCGCATGCTCCCTTCTGGTCTATCGTTCACGGCTCAGTCGTTGATAAAGTAATT
>JARLHU010000133.1 GCA_031292095.1 Desulfosporosinus sp. | reverse complement strand
TCAATAATACTAAACCATTGTTGGCTGATTGCTAAGTTAATGTAAAGTTTAGGTTAATTTCTCTTTGTAAATTGTTGCCAATAAAGCCATAAATATAGGGGGTGTCGCAAAATAAAATGGAACCTATAGAATGGACACCTGTAAAAGGGGCCTATGTCTATAGGTTCTTTTTTTGTATAATCGGTTCAAATGGAGTTGAAGAGATGAGTAAAAAACTATTTAGCAGTGGAGAAATAGAGATATTATCCATGAATCCTAATGTAAAAAGAGTCTCGGAAAAATCTATTATTTATTCCGATGAATTTAAGCAGTTTTTTATTAATGAATATTATTCTGGAGTAAGCCCTACAAGAATCTTTGAAAGAGCTGGCTTCAGTAAAGAGATGATGGGTTATCGTATTGATAGAGCAGCCGAGCGATGGAAAAAAGCCTACGACAAATATGGAATGGTTGGGTTATTGGGTAGAAATAAAAGTACCGGCCGACCATCAAGTGGCGACCCAACAGAACATGAAATCATAAAGAAGCAACAGGCAAAGATAAAATTACTTGAAGCTGAGGTAGAGCTATTAAAAAAAGTCGACTTCAAAGAAAGGAGGCGATCAGAAACAAATCAGACTTTAAAGATAAGTGAGATTTACGAAATGATTAGTAATGTCATTATTAAGTATCGTTTGAAACAGGTACTTTCGTTCTTATGTAAAAGTGCTGGGGTTTCACGGTCAGGTTATTATCGATACATAAGCACAAAAACCAAGCGGCTAGAACGTGAGAAATCTGATGAACAATTAAGAGATATTATTCTTATGGCATATTCTTTTAGAGGTTACAAAAAAGGATCAAGGAGTATTAAAATGACCCTAGAAGGAAAATACGGAATTATATTTAACAGGAAACGTATTCAACGTATCATGAGAAAATACGGGATTGTTTGTCCTATTAGAAAATCAAATCCATATAGGAGAATGCAAAAGGCCAATCAAATGCATCATAAGGTTAAAAATATATTAAATCGTAAATTCAATCAGACCGTTCCCGGAAAAGTATTACTTACAGATATAACGTATTTAAAATACGGAAAAGGTGAAACTGCTTATTTGTCTACTGTAAAAGATACCTGTACACATGAAATTATCGCTTATCAGTTATCTAAGCATATGGATATCACTCTAGTGATAGATACCTTTCAAAAAGTGAAATCCCTGAAGAATGTAACTGTAACGAAAGAAACAATAGTCCATTCTGACCAGGGGTGCCATTATACAAGTAACGAATATCAAACACTGCTAAAATCATTGAATGTAGTACAGTCTATGTCTCGAAAAGGAAACTGCTGGGACAATGCTCCTCAAGAATCATTTTATGGGCATATGAAAGATGAGCTCAATCTTAATAATTGCAGAACATATGAATTGCTAGAAAAAGCAATAGAAGATTACATGGATTATTATAATCATGATCGGTATCAGTGGGGATTAAAAAAGATGACCCCTGCTCAATACAGAGATCACCTTCTAAGTGCATAACGCCCTTATTAAATTGTCCTTGACCTAGGGTCCACTTTAAAACGTTTTAAAGTAAACGTAGTGTGGCACCCCCTTTTTCTTATGGAAAAGGCCGAATAAGAGGAAGATATCCCCATTTAAGCTCTCTTTTGAGCACAGCAAAGCAAGGGAAGGCTCTTCCCCTGCGGAGCCTATTCTGTTTTTGGAATCAGGATACTTTGAGACTGTGTAAATGGCTTCCGCAGCGCTTCGCTTGAATCTTGTTGTGGAGTTTGTTAATGTTAAACGCCGTGGCCAGCAACCAAAGCTCGATCTGTACCTTAACCTGCCTGCGGAGGAGAAAACGCCGAAAGTTCATGTCTTGCTTCAGTACGCCAAATGCTCCTTCGACCTGAATGGAACGGTTGACTCGCAACACAATTCCTTCTTCACTCTGGATCCGGGCTTCCATCTCCAGACGCTGTCTCTGAAACGTCTTGGAGACATAGAGGTTCTTGCTTCGTTCTTCCAGTGGCTTGGGACTTGAACCTTTGATGCACTTGGCTTTGTGCGGGCAGCCCTCACACTGACTACATGAATAGACTGTGGTCACGATAGGATACCCGTTTTTGGACTTACTTTTCTTTTCATAGGCGGCTTGAATTCTGTGGCCTGCATGGCAGATATAGGCATCGTTGTCTGCATCATAGGGCATGTTCTCCCGCTTACCGATGTCACGTTTGTACTTGCGGGTTTTGGCCCGGTCGTGGTTGGCGGGCTTGATGAAGGCCAGCTGGCCATTTTCCTCGCACCAGGTATAATTTTCTTCACTTTCGAACCCTGCATCCGCCACCGGTTTCCTGTAGCCGAGGCTTTGAAGGGTTTTCATCATGGGAATGAAGGTGCCGACATCGCTACGCTCCTGAGAGATGAGGGCGCTGACGATGTATTCTGCATCGACGGCTAATACGGCATTGTAGGCTGGTTTTAGCTGACCATTTTTCATGGGGTCTTCCTTCATCCGCATGAAGGTTGCATCCCGGTCGGTCTTGGAAAAGCTGTTCCTGTCCCCGAAGCTGTGGTTGTAGTCATCGAACTTCTTCTGCCGAGCCAGATAATTCTCCACGGTTTCAATCGCTCTCTGGACCGGTGACTTTCGTTTGCCCTTACCGTATACGAATTCTCGATCTCCTTTAAGGGCGTAGAGCCGTTTGCGCAACTTTTTCAGATCTTTGCCCCGGAGGGTTTCCCGGCCACCAAAGCGCAGCCCCAACTCAGCGGCTAACTTAGGTAACTCGTTCTTCATCGTCTCTTGCATTCGAGCTTCGTTCTTTTGAGTTGATTTCTTCCATACGAAACTATACCGGTTCGCGTCAGCTTCCAGTTTTGTACCGTCGATAAACACACTGCAAAGGGATAGCTCTCCTAATTCGGACAAGATATGGATCAGTTGTAAAAACAAATCCTCCATTGCATCCGTCAGGCGTTCGCTGCGAAACCGGGCGATGGTGGCGTGGTCAGGGGCGGGAGCCCGGCCCCATAGGTACATAAAATTGATGTCTCGCTGGCAGGCTTGCTCCAGCTTGCGGGTGGCATAGATCCTGTTCATATAGCCGTAGACCACAATTTTGAAGAGACGTTCCGGTGAGGTCTCGATTCTCCCGAGTCGGGAGTAAGCAGCCCGTAATTTTCTGTAATCCAACCTTTCTAATACGCTGCCCAGAAGCCTTACCGAATCATCAGCCGGGATTAGGTCTCCAATATCCATAGGAAGAACCAGTTGATATACACTCCCGTTTGATGTATAATCTGGCCGTAAAATGTTGGGTTTCATCAACTTATATTTTACGGCAAAAGACGGCTTCTGGCATCTGCCAGTCGCCGTCTCTTGTGATTTTCCGGGCTGTCTTACTGCGACAGCCCCTTATCAGTAGACAAGTAAAAAGTTAAGTCATGCTGCGTCCTGAGATCCCTTGTTCAGCCATTTTAATGGCCGTCTTCACCATGTTGCCACAGTCTCGAGAAGAAACCCCTCCAAAACCTTCTTGATGAAGGGTCCCAGCAAAACCTAACTCTTGAGCAATTTGCTCTTTTAACTGCTCAGACATAATGCTGTGTCGTTTTGACATTTTGGAATCCTCCCCTTTCGTATGGCGGTTTCTTTGAGTCCTGTTTTATTGAACCGTTAATAGTATGTGATCTTTGTTGGCAGGTATGTAAATAAATCAGTGAATCTTTTTGGAAAATCAGGAAGAGGTTTAATAAAAATTAAGAATCTTTTGTACGTTCAAATAATTGACAAGATATGACATATTTATTGAAGGAGATTGCTTATTAAATATTGAAGTAAACTTTTATGACATCATATTGGTTTTTTAATGGGGAATTGTTTTGATTTTT
>JARLHU010000017.1 GCA_031292095.1 Desulfosporosinus sp. | reverse complement strand
TCGCCTTTCGTTCTAGGGCCGATGATACTTGGGGCGCAAGCCCCTGGCAAAGTAGAATCCACACTGCAGGAGTTTGCGTTATGAGCCGCAGTGTGGCGATAGGCTCATTCGCCTATCGTATCGCCAGGTAACAAGCAAAATGCTATCTCTAACGAGGTAGCATTTTTGTGTCCTGATCGTGGTCAGTATTGGGTCCCACACTGCAGGAGCATGCGTTACGGGACGCAGTGTGGCGAAAAGCTCGTCCGCTTTTCGTGTTCCAGGGCCGATGATACTTGGGGCGCAAGCCCCTGGCAAAGTAGGTTATAGCCTATTTACCATTGTCTTCCCGGATCGCCCGCCATTTCATTAACTGTACCGTTCGGGTAAAGGACATTATAGTGGTCCATAATTGGATCAGGACGATCAGTGGTTGGTTGAGGGTATACCATCTCGACCTTGAATTCTGAATCGGTTGTATAGCCAATGATTTCTTGACCATTAGCCTTAGCATCGTATGCCGGAGTTCCCAAAACACCTTTCGTCTTGGCGAGAGTTATTCCCGCTAATCGACTGTCATAACTCCTGACTTCAAATATTTGGTCTCCCTTGTTTATACCAAACACAACATTATGGCTAGTATAGGTAGCATAGTTGCCTTTAGCAGTGGCGATGTAATCAGTTTTATCAGCATTTCCCCAGTCCTTTTCGACGGCATCAATTGTAGTTGTTTTCGCCGAATAGTCGCTGTTAATCACTTTACCTTGTTTGCCAAGTGCCATAATATTAGATAACAGCGATTCCGTAGAATCAGGACGTGGCTGTGTTGTCTGAAGAGGTACAGGACTACTTCCTAAAATTGTTTCCACTTCTTTATACCCCGACGGGGATGCGTAGTTATAACGTGCAGGAAGTGCAAATACGTAACTATTGTTACGCCCCAGTTCACTAGGCCCTATAGGCGCAGCTCCTATATGAAATTTTTCCTGCTGAAGTGAGTTCCATTGATCAAAGGTAAATACCATAATCGGGATATCCTGGCGGGGGATTTTAGAAGTCCATTGAGGGTCTCTGATCGAAATAATAGGGCCAGTTTCAATAACTGTTTCGCCAGTCGGTTGACTTCCTTGAGCTAAACCTTGCCATCGACTACTTACAAGCGAATAACCTTTCCAACTTTTTGGTAATGTAAAGTTGAAACCATATTGAGTGTTATTATACACAATTGAGTTTAGGACGGTAGATGACGAAGGGGGATTTGGAGTGGTAGTATTAGTATTTTGCTGACCGTTTGTCGCGGCGTCAGTTTGATATTGTCCATCGCTAGGTTTGTTTGGACTGGAACACCCTACAACTAGGGCTAGGGTTAGTGGGATAGTTAAATTTATCATTGTTTTCCTGAAGTTAGGCATAACAATCCGCATTGTCAGTAATCCTCCTTATAAACGTTGTCTAAATATAGCTTACCTTTGTAAGATAGTATTTGCAACTGATAGATACTTTCTTACAAGGAAATTTCCAATCGATGTCCAGCCTACCTGCATTCATGAGGGCAGGTAAGCAGTTATCTGAGTTTTCTCATGAGAAGGAGGTATCTATCCCGGACAGATACCTCCTTCATATTATTTAACAATTAGATGACACTAAAATATGATATTGTCGATTAATACTTAAACAGTTATTTTTTTGACCGTAAGGCTTCCTCTTTCGAAAGTCCATGCCCATCTCTAGAATCCATACTAGGTTGATGGTTGTGCGGGGTTGGTTGGGTGTTAGGATTGGGATTTTTTTCAGGTGGTAATTTCTTTATCATGGTTTTTTCACTTCCTTCCTAAGATAAGTAATTCTAATACTTACAGGCATATTCTGCCCTTTTTACATTAGGAATACTACTCTGAAACAATCTTAGTTCAAGGCTTAAAAGCTATTTTTTTTATTCGTCTTTTCCTACTCTTAGTAAATAGTAGGAAAAAAGAGGTAGTGAACAGAAACAAGCGAGGAGAGAGGGACAAGCCTGATAATGTCTGAAAAGAGATTTGACACACAACATATAGTGTGGTTAAATTTGTTACATACTATATGTGGGGGTGGAGCTGTGCATTGTCCGTTCTGCGGAAACGAGGATACTAAAGTTCATGATTCGCGTCAGGTTGAAGAAGGAACAGCAGTCCGTAGACGTCGAGAATGTGATCGTTGCTTGCGTCGGTTTACTACCTTCGAAAAGTTTGAGGATTCTCCCCTCGTCGTGGTAAAAAAAGATGGACGGCGTGACGAATTTTCTCGTTCTAAAATGATGGCTGGCATGCTTAGAGCGTGCGAAAAGCGGCCAATTTCTACGGAACTAATCGAGGAGGCTGCTTACGCAGTAGAAAAGAAATTGCGTAACAGTCATGAGCGTGAGGTGTCTAGTGCTGACGTAGGAGAAGTCGTATTGGAACAACTGTTTGGCTTGGACGAGGTTGCCTACATACGGTTTGCTTCTGTTTATCGTCAGTTTAGGGATATACAGCGTTTCATGGAAGAATTACATGAGCTTATTGAAAAGCGAGAGAACCTTAAAAAGAGGGACTAATCGCAATAGTTATGAAGGAAAGTTGGGATTCGTGTTGAGCTTTGAAGGACAAGTACCAATAACCTGGCCGAAGGCTAATCTAACGCCTAATGCCCGCGTTGTATTGGCAAAAAGGTATTTAAAACAAGAAAAAGGACAAGTGATAGAAACTGCGGAGGATATGCTTTATCGCGTAGCCAGTGTAGTTGCGGATATTGAAATGGATAAATACGGTAGAAACGAAGAGGAAACTGAGGTCCTGGCTAAAGAATTCTATACTATGATGGCCAACCTCGAGTTCATGCCCAACTCGCCGACGCTGATGAACGCTGGTCGGGATCTTGGACAATTGAGTGCTTGCTTTGTTTTACCGATTGAAGATAGCATGGAACAGATTTTCGATGCGATTAAAAATGCAGCCATTATTCATAAATCTGGTGGCGGGACTGGCTTTAGCTTTTCCCGCCTGCGCCCGAAAAACAGCATGGTTCGCTCAACGGGTGGAGTGGCCTCCGGCCCGATCTCCTTTATGAAAGTTTTCAATTCAGCTACGGAAGCGGTTAAACAAGGCGGAACCCGGCGCGGCGCGAATATGGGAATACTACGTGTGGACCATCCTGATATTGTGGATTTCATCCAGTGTAAAGAAGATAATAAAGAGATTACAAATTTTAATATTTCTGTCGGGATCACGGAAGAATTTATGCTGGCTGTTCGTGAAGGACGCCCCTATGATCTGATAGACCCTCATACGGGTCTCGTTGCTGGGAAATTATCCGCACCGGAGATTTTCAATAAGATTGTAGAGCATGCTTGGCAAAACGGGGAACCGGGAATCGTCTTTCTTGACCGTTTAAACGAGGGAAATCCTACCCCTCTGCAAGGAGAGATTGAAGCCACGAATCCTTGTGGTGAGCAACCCTTGCTACCTAATGAAGCTTGTAACCTAGGCTCTATTAACCTCAAGTTGATGGTGACTGAGAAGAACGGAAAGATGGTTGTCGATTGGGAGCGTTTGAGTTATGTGACCCGGTTGTCCGTCCGTTTCCTTGATAACGTGATCGATGCGAATCAATATCCACTAACCATCATTGATGAGGTGGTTAAAGGAAATCGTAAAATTGGGCTCGGTGTGATGGGTTTTGCTGATATGCTCATTTTACTTCAAACCTCATATGCCACGGAAGATGCTATGGTGTATGCAGAAAAGACTATGAAATTTATCCAGACAGAGGCTCGTATTGAGTCACAACGACTAGCTGAAGAACGGGGAACCTTTCCCAATTACGAAGGCTCAATTTATGACGGGGTCATGAAACTACGAAATGCTACCCTAACGACAATTGCTCCGACCGGAACTATTTCTATGATTTGCAGTGCTTCTAGCGGAGTAGAACCCCTCTTTGCAGTCGCCTATACGAAAACTGTGTTGGATGGGACAGCTTTAGTTGAAGTTAATCCGCTTTTTGAAGCATTTGCCAAAGAATATGGTTTCTATTCTCAGGAACTTATGCACAAGATTGCGGAACAGGGGACCGTTCTAGGGTTACCGGAAGTACCAAATTGGGTACAGGAAGTCTTTACTACGGCTCAAGAGATCGCGCCCGAATGGCATATTAGGATTCAGGCGGCTTTTCAAAAATATACGGATAATGCAGTATCCAAAACGGTTAACTTTGCCAACTCCGCAACACAAGAAGAGATAGCTGAAGTATATCGCTTGGCGGACGAACTAAACTGCAAAGGGGTAACAGTCTATCGGGATGGCAGTCGGGAAGAACAAGTGCTTTCCACTGGAACCTCCGCAGCACAAAGCCAGACTCAAAGCCGAATCGAGGGGAATCAACAACCGGCCTCTGAAGCATTTATCCCTAAAACACCGTTCATTCCAGAAGTGAATACAGTCGTACCTCGTCCACGACCGACCACCACCATCGGGGTTACGGAGAAAATCAAAATTGGGTGCGGTAATCTCTATGTAAGTGTTAATGCGGATGAAAAAGGTATTTGTGAGGTCTTCACAAATACAGGTCGCGCTGGAGGGTGCTCCTCCCAATCCGAGGCAACAGCCCGACTGATTTCTATCGCCCTCCGTTCAGGCTTGTCTGTTGATGCCATCACTGAGCAGGTCAAAGGGATCCGCTGTCCGGCTTGCATGCGAAGAGAAGGGGTTAGTGTTACATCTTGTCCAGACGCTATCGCTCGAGTTATTAAGAAATATAACGAAGTCGGGATTAATATATCTACAATTCAGTTCGGCGGACAGGAAACCGTCCCAACAGCTGAACAGTCAAGCGTCGTAGCACGCGAAAAATCTTCTGTAGGAAAAGTTACTGAAAAGAAACCCCGCGCGGGTGTTGCTTCAGCGAACGCCTGCCCTGAGTGTGGTATGGCGATTAACCATGAAAGTGGCTGTGTTGTCTGCACGCATTGTGGTTACTCTAAGTGTGGGTAAAAATAATGTTCAGTGATAATGAAGTCGGTCACTATTGGGCAATTAATATGTTGATCGTTTGGAAAAATTAATAATTATCCCGACTAACCAAAACGCATCTTAGCCAATAACTGAAATATTATGGTTATTGGCTTTTTGTTTTTAATATTAATGTCTTTATAACATTTATAATGGGAGGCTAAGAAAATTAATTATAAAGGCTCTATTAGTTACGTGTGACGATATATCTAAATCAATAAACTTGAAGTTTGTTACACTTGACAATTAATTTATCATACCGAAAATTAGGAAATGGTTAGAACTTGCTTTGCCATCAACAGAACTGTCCGTTCAGAAGAATCAATCTACAAAAAATGGCTGGTAATAAAAAGTTAGGGGGAGTTATATTATGAAGTTGAAAAAGCAGTTTGAAGATTTCTATAAAGAAATCACAATCGATACAGAGGTTGAAGACCTCAAAGAAAAAAGAGAAACTTTGGAGAATGATCTTAAGAATAATTTTCCAACAGAATGCGGAAAACATAATATTGAAGTAAAAAAGAACGATATGGAAGTATTTGATCAGGGAAGCTATAAGTTGCATACCACAATTAAAAACAATCATGGTGGAAGTATTGATAGAGATGTTGCAGTTATGTTTCCACTTGATATTGACCAAAATAGTGATCCAAGAAAAATAAAAGGGTATGGAAGAGACGCAATAAGTTTATGGAATAGATCTACTACTATTAAAGAACCATGTTTAAATGTATCTTATGTTGAAAATGAAACTGAATGGATGCATATAGATTTGCCATTATATGCAAAGCATAATGAAAGTGTATATCTTGCCAGAGGTAAGGAATTTGCAACCGAAGGTAATTATTCATGGGAACTAGCAGATCCTAAAGGATTAAACGACTATCTCGTGGATAGGATTAATGTCAATGATCAATTGAGAAGAATCATTCGCTATATTAAGAAGTGGAAATTAGAGAAATATTACAATTCAACATTAGATCACGAAGCACCACCCAATATAGGGCTTACTCTTCTTGCATGTGATTGCTTTATTGCAAGCACAAACTCCGAAGGAGATGATGATTTAACATCTTTACAAAAAACAATTCAAAACATTGTTAACAAATTTTCTTTAACATATGAAAATGGAGTGCTTGTAAAAGCAGATATTTCAAGATCTTTACCTGTAACACCGTGGACAGATGTTTTCAAGAAGATGAAAGACAGCATTGATACTTACGGAGTCAAATTTTATAATAGATTAAATACGGCATTACAAAATTTAATTGATGCATGCAATGAAGAATCTGAACACGACGCAGGTATAAGTGTACAAAAAGTTTTTGGGGATGAATTTAAAGTTCCGGCAAAACTAGTAAATGCATCAAGCTTATTAATTGCATCCGCCAAAAAGGAGCATAATTTTGGCTGAGAATCAAATTATTAAAAAGATACTAGCTACATACGAAGAAATACAGATTTTATGCGAAGAAAATGATATTGTGTTTTTTAAACTCAAAGACAAAGAATATGGCGTTTGGTATTCAAAAGAAGAAAATAGAACTAGCAAACCACTTATTTTGGTAAGAAATGATAGTCAATATGATTACCCGCATATATTGCCATTTGAAATCCCGATCGACAAGGATAAGCAGAAATATCGCTTAGTATGTCTTCAAGAGTCAGGAAATACAATTAATTACTTAATGTCGTACGAAGAGAAAATAATTGATGCTATAGACCGTCTTATTCATCTGCTATCTTTATCACCATTGGAAATAGAGGAAGAATTTCAAAAAGAATTTTTATATTACTGGAATCAACAAACAAAGGGTGATATTTTTATGAGATTATATATTGCCCAGGTTGCCCAGGATAGAGTGTTTCAAAGGATGAATGTTTACCAAAATAAAGATAAGAAGCTTAGAATCGTAACCAATGGAATTAAGCTGAATGACAAAGATAAATGGAGCTTTGTACCTAGCATATGCGCGTTTTATATTCCAATTATAGATAATAGAAGGATATTACCACCCGTTAAAGATAAGCTTTGGAAAATTGATGATATCTTGAGTATCATTAAAGGAAGAGACCTAGGACGAATAAGCCATGAAACATATGAATCAATTAAAAAAGCAAAAGTTAATTCAAATAAAGCGTTCATTATATTTGAAATAATGGTTTTAAATCATAGAATTAACTTTTGTTGCCTAGTATATTTTAAAAGTTCAAAGACAGAAATATTTATGGATAAATTAGAAAATTCATTTGAAAAAATTGAGCTAATAGAAACAAAACGCTGCGATTATTTTTTCTTAAATGAACAAATCGGAAATGATATATTAAATGTTGACAAAAAGGTTGCCATAGTTGGTGTTGGATCGCTGGGGAGCTATATGGCAACGGAATTGGTAAAATTAGGAGTCAAAAATTTGACTTTGTATGACGGTGATACATTAGAAGAAGTAAATATAATGCGTCACAGGGCAAAGCTTTCCTGGAGTCATATCAGTAAAGTGATAGCTATGAAATTTGATTTGGAATTAATGCATCCCGAAATTATTATAGATGCAAAAAATGAATTCCTTACTCAAGAAACTCTTAAAAGAGATATGCATAAATTTGATATGATAATATTTACGGTGGGGAGCAGCGATGTCCAACTCATGGCTAATGCTGTTTTTAAAGAAGTTAATTATGATAAACCAGTAATATATTCTTGGCTTGAAGCAGGAGGAACGAATAGTCATATTCTAAAAATCGACTATTCAAAGAAAGGATGTTTTGAATGTCTATATACCAATAAAGAAGGTAATTTGGTAAATAATAAGGCAAATAAATTGTCTAATGAATTAGTGGAACAAAACACTATTCGAAATGGATGCGGAGCTACAAGAGTAGCTTATGGTACTGAAATTCTATTAAGAACGACGTGTGTTATGCTAGATACGGTTAAGAGAACCATTAAAGGCGAATTTGAAGATAACTGTTTAATAGATATAGAACCTACTTTTGTAATTAATCAAGGTCATATTTTTAAAGAAGGAAAGTGTCAATGCTGCGGTGATAAAGATAGCTAATAGATGTATAAAAATGAAACTTCCAAACAGAAAAGTAGTAGATATATTGCCAGAAGTATTTCAGGAAATAAGTAAATGGATTCAAAATGATGATTATGCACCTGAAGGTGGAGGTTTTATTTTAGGATACAAGCATGAAGGAACCGGTAACATTTCCTTAGAATTTGTAACATATCCTCAGCCATTGGATATTCGGAGCAGAGCTTGCTTTAAAATAAGAGATCCCATTCATAGGCAATTGTTACTAAAGGCACGAGCCAGAAAAAGTTTTTACATGGGAGTATGGCATACTCACCCCCAAACGATTCCTGCTCCTTCGCCAGTAGATTGGGATGATTGGAATGACACATTGATAAAGGATAAAACCGCCAGTGAATATGTCTTTTTTCTTATATCGGGTACAGAAAGTGTTAGGGTATGGGTTGGGGATTTTAAGACAAAACGCATTATGGAAATATTCGAATGTGAGAAAGACGGTGATTTATATAAAAAGACTTAAATACAAACTAAAATGGGGAGCTATTATAGGCTCTTTAGTAAACGTTGGACTATTGGGATTTAGCATACAGATATTCTTTATGATTTTATATAGAATTAATGGTTTAGGGAGCTTAATGGCATCCTTTTGGAATTATGATGAAGAAACTGGATACTATTTTATCATTAATAATATCTATAATAATGGACAAGGAATAAAACTATTATGGCTTGCTCTTATAATAGATATAGTGGTTTTGATCTTTTCGCTCCTATGGTTGTGCAAAAAGAATACCAAGAGAAAATTACTAATAATTGAACATTCTTCATTGCAGAAAATGAATTTCACTTTTGATGAAAAGGAATTAGGAGATTACGCAGATAAAAGGTTATTAATTAACCAGTATAAAACACTAAATAATATTGAAATGTCAACCGAAGAAAAAGTTTCTTTGGCAATAACAGAAATTGAAAACAAAATACCTAAAATCTTAAATTATGTTGATAAGGGGTATCAGATTGGATATGCAGGAATTGCCAATATTCCTGTCACATTTATGCTAGGCTATGAGTTGGGTGATGAAAACAAAAAGTTGTATTTCCACAAAAGACGCGATAATCCTACAGATGATAACTTTCATTTATTAAAAGATGAGCCCAGACAGTTAACATTTAAATCACATGTAACCCAAAATGATCTAACTAAGAGTGGAAAAATACTTTTATTGATACAGCTAACACAGCCTATTAAAGAAGCTGACTTGCAGGGCGTTCTTGAAGATAATGATTATATTATAAAATATGAAATACCTCAGACAATAAATTATGATGTGGTTGATTCGTCACGTCAAATAAATGATTATACAAATAGAATTTTATCTGATATAGCGGAGATTCAAAAGAATACCAACATAATACAGATTAAGATTTGTGTCGCTGCATCAGGAGCATTTATTTTTGCATTGGGGACTAAATTTAGTAAAACCCAGAATAAAGATACAGTGATATTTCATTATCAAAATGATACATATCCATGGGGAATTAATGTTACTAAAAAGATCCCTCAGTGTACTTAAGGACTAATACAATTGAGAAATTAACACATGGGCAAACCACCTGTTATCAGGTATGGGCGCATGTCGGTTACAAAAGGGAATCGTTTTCCGCGCGTGTTTGAGAAAAACCTCTATCGTTTGGTATGGCTTTCTGATGCCAAATTGACTGTCCTGATATTGCTGGATTCGCCAAGCGGATAAGTTGGAGTTGTAAGATAAATAGTGACAGACTTTATTATCTGTTAACAAATGGTGTTCAGTGATAATAAAGTCTGTCACTGAATAATAAAGTTGGACATTCTTGGACGACGATGATATTAGCCACTTGGAAAAATTAATAATGATCTGGACTAACCAAATCGCATCTTAGCCAATAACTGAAATATCACGGCTATTGGCTTCTTGTTTTATTAATGATGTGACGCATTCGTAGGATATTACCATTTGTTGCCATGAAGCCCCTATCATCAGCTATTGGGATATGAGGCGAATCTAAAGGCCTCCTTGTATTATATACATGTGCGTAGCATGATATTTTCATGGATATAAACTATAAATCGAACAGCAACATTGTCTACTCATGCAAGTATCATGTGGTCTGGTGTCCTAAATATCGCAGGAAGGTTTTGGTCGGGAAGATTGAAGAACGTTTGAAGGAATTAATCCGAGAAATATGTATAGAACTTCAATCTGAATTAATAGAGTTGGAAATTATGCCGGATCACGTACATCTTCTGCTTGAAGTTGATCCACAATTCGGTGTCCATAAGGCGATCAAAACAATTAAAGGAAAAACGTCGAGAATACTTAGGAAAGAGTTTAAAGAACTAACCACTAAATTGCCAACACTATGGATTAACTCCTACTTCATTTCAACCGTTGGAGGTGCGCCATTAGGTATTATCAAGCAATACATCCAAAGCCAAAAAGTTTCTGAAAGGAGTTGATAACGTGCAAATAACGACTCGAATCAAACTGCTTCCGACACCCGAACAAATCATCTTGATTAAAAACACCCTGCAAGAATATATCAAAACTGCCAACAATGTAGTTAATGACTATGTCGTGGGTGGTAATGCCATAAAGCATACTTCCAAAACTGTTTCTGCCGATCTTCCTAGTGCCTTGAAGAATCAAGTCATCCAAGATGCTAAGAGTATTTTTAAAAAATACACTAATAATCTCAAAGTTAATGCTAAAAAGGCAATTGACGATCAGAAAGAAATCAAAGTTCCAATTCTCAAAAAGCCAGTATCCATTTGGAACAATCAAAACTATTCTTTCAAGTTCGGTTATATTGCTTTCCCAGTTTGGGTCAATGGGAAAAGTACTAGAATAATGGTCAAGACTGAAACGACAAGCTATCAACTAAATCTCTTGACTGATAAACTTGGTACACTAAGAATCACTGAGAAGTCAGGTAAGTTTATGGCACAAATTGCCGTTAATGCAGTGCCCGTTGTTTGCATTGGTACGGACACAATGGGCATAGACTTAGGACTTAAAATACCTGCCGTTGCTGTCATAGAAAAGGGTAAGACAACCTTCTGTGGGAATGGTCGGCAAAACAAATATATGAAACGTAAAAACAGATCACTCCGAAAAAAGTTGGGGAGGCTCAAGAAACAAAGTGCCATCAAGAAACTAAATAACAAGGAACAACGATGGATGCAGGATCAAGACCATAAAGTTAGTCGTCGATTAGTTAACTTTGCCAAAGCAAACAATGTTTCAACTATTAGACTAGAGAAACTATCTGGCATACGTCAGACGGCAAGAACAAGCCGTAAAAACGAAAAGAATCTACATACTTGGTCATTCTATCGGTTGGCACAATTCATCGAATACAAGGCAACTCTGGAAGGTATCAAGGTCGAATATGTTGATCCAAGATACACCAGTCAGACATGTCCTGCCTGTGGTACAAGGAATAAAGCTAACGATAGAAAGTACAAATGTGGATGTGGTTTCAAGGGTCATAGAGATATTATCGGTGCTACGAATATTATTTCTGCACCTGTGGTAAGTGGTAACAGCTTATCAGCCTAAGATGCTATATGCACTGTCTTAGGAGGGCTAATGGCATAGCCTTAACTTGGAGTCATACTCGATTGTCAGAAACGGACTTTCGTTTAATCATCCAAGAATCCCCTGGATTCATCCATGGGGAGTGTCAACTAGACAAACAAAACTATGAAGAAGCATGGAAGCTCTTAGCTCCACAAGATAGGGCTGTTCAAACACAAGAAAATTTCATGAAGGTACATGGTGTAAAAACTATTAAACTTATTTCCATTGAGGGATATAGCGCGGTTCCAGGCGAAAATGGTAACACGGTTGTATATGATGCAAAAGTCCCAACTGTATACTTTCATGTTGTACTTGATATTGAACCAATGGGTGTCTCGGTATGGGAACAAGGACGAAATGAAAGGTTTATAATGGGCCGCAAAGGAATTGATGGGAAATGGTTAATTAGTGACTTTACTTCAAATCCATATCTAGTTCCTTCAAGTGTCGGTACAAATGCAGAACCAGAAAAAATTATTGTCTACAACAAAGGACGCTCGGCGGTGTTTACAAAAGGTACTGAAGGGTACGAGGCCCTAAACGTATATATTTACAAAAGAATTAATGAAATATCTGAAAACAATATCCTAACAGCCGTAATTACAAATGAACTTGTTTCACAATTTAAACAACAACTTACCGTTGAATTCCTATATTCAAGGCCAGTAGAATTCTGGTATCCTAATGGCTCGAAAAAAGTGATTACCCAATTTCTTATCGCACCTGCTGCTCAGTCTCATACAGTTTTAACGTCGTCCCCAGCAGATAAAGGACCTTATTCACCTTATGAGTACAATGGAGGACTTTTTATGGTTAAAATGGATTCATCTTATAAAGAATTGTTGCTAAAATACTCTCCACCTAACTAGAAGCCAAACTATACTGGACATCTTTATCTACACTCTGATACTGTTTTACGGAGATGCCAATTTTTAGAGGAGGAAAGAGAAATGGACAATAACCTAAAATTAAAAGTTCTAGAACTTAATTCTGATGAGGTTTCGAAGATAAAGGAAACATGGGAAAACTTTTTCGTGCCTGTAGGGATAGACAGAGAAAAGATCCCTATCGACAACATGCTTTGGCACATATTTAGCTACAAAGTAAAGGAGTGTGAAGAAGGTGAGCAGGCAATAAATGCTTTTGAAGATGTTATAAAAGACAGCTGTTATATTTTTTATCAGCGGATCGATACTGGATATATGATTGATATCAACTCAAGAGCATTTACAATTGACGATTTGAGCCAATTCATAACTGATTTTGTAACAAAGGATATATATATTACTGATAAGGGATTTAATTGGACATATGTCCAAACACATGAAGATGGGTGGCCACTAGGGCCTTATTTCTGCAACAGGTAATAGTGAGTCAAACCTACTGTTTATGAAACATAATTGATATCTTCCAATTTGGGGTAGGTTGTGACGCATTCTGAGGATATAACGAAGCGTGATTATTTAGTGTGCCTTGAAAGGGTGATAAATTGATGCAGAAAAACTTACAACTTAATGCAGAAAGGTTTCTTGGTTTTGCCGATGTTTATGATAAAGCAAGGCCTAAATGCCCTGAAAAAGTAAAGGAGATATTATTGAAATATTTGGGAAACACTCCATCTCTTGTTGTAGATATGGGATGCGGTACTGGTCTTTCTACAACAATTTGGAGTGATGCGTCCAGTAAGGTCATCGGAATAGAGCCAAACACTGATATGATACAAAAAGCAAAGGGAAAGTCATCTGGTTTAGGTAATGTAGTTTTTATCTCAGCCTTCTCGGACAATTCTGGATTGAACAATAATTGTGCGGATGTTATTACATGCTCGCAGTCATTTCACTGGATGAACCCAGAAGGTACACTAAATGAAGTATCTAGGATATTAAAAAAAGGGGGCGTTTTTGCAGTTTATGATTGTGATTGGCCACCCGTATGTAATTGGGAAGCAGAACTTGAATACTACAAACTTTTTGAGAAAGTAAAGGATATTGAGTCGACACATCCTAATATTAAAGATAGCTTTGTGAAATGGGACAAAGATCGACATCTTGCAAACATAAAAAGCAGTGGAAAGTTCCGATATGTAAGGGAGATAGTTTTTTCAAATTCTGAAAACTGTAATGCACAAAGATTTATTGATATTGCTTTAAGTCAGGGCGGAGTCCAGGCTATAATGAAGGCTAACATAAATGAAATTAATCCTTATTTAATGGCTTTCGAAGATAGGGTGCTAGAGATTTTCGGTAATGCTGAATTTAAAATAGACTTCTGTTACCGTATGCGTGTTGGCATAAAATAGAATGAAGAGTAACATTTAACCACTGACTTATATAAAAGGAGTGGAGAGAAAATGAGAAGAATCTTTGTTATAATGAGTGGGGTTTTAATATTAATACTAGCAATATCAGGCGGTGGGCATTCTGCTATTGCTAATAAGATCATGCGCAATGACAATAATGGCAGTATGGCTCAAAACCAAAAGCCTTTCAGTTCTGTTCAAGCCGGGGGTTCGAAGACCGGCAATCAACCAGGAGACAACTCAAACAATGGTAGTCTTGTCCCTATACAGGTTCAAGACTTGACTCACGTCACAGCCATTTCCTCAGGGAATGGAGATCAGAATGGGAACCTCGGTAACTCAGCCGCCTATGCCCTGAAATCAGATGGTAGTGTCTGGGCTTGGGGCAATAACGCATTTGGCCAGTTGGGAAACAATTCAACCGTCAACAGCAGCATACCTGTTCAGGTATCTGGTCTTTCTGGTATTACTGCCATTGCGGCAGGGTATGAAGCAGGGTATGCAGTTAAATCAAACGATACAGTCTGGGCTTGGGGAAAGAACGAATCTGGACAGCTTGGAGATAATTCTACTTTAAATAGTAATATACCAGTTCTGGTGTCAGGGCTTACAGGTGTTACAACCATTGCCGGTGGGTATGAAGCAGCCTATGCTCTGAAGTCGGATGGCTCAGTTTGGGCTTGGGGAAACAATAAATACGGCCAACTGGGGAAAGATTCCGGTGCCGGTAGCCTTGTCCCCGCCCAAATTAGTGGTCTTGACAACGTTATTAAAATCGCAATCGCAGGGCGTACCACTTACGCCTTAGAATCGGACGGCACCGTCTGGACGTGGGGAGAGCGTCCGACCAATCAGACATGGTATGGGACAACAAATAGTCATGTACCAATGCCAATACCGGGCTTGACTGGAATCACGACGATCGCGGCCGGAGGTAGTAGCGGCTATGCTCTTAAAAATGATGGCACTGTCTGGGCATGGGGGTGTGGTGGAGAAGGCGAACTGGGCGGTTCAGCTAATATTGAGAAGCCACCGGTTCAGATACAAGGGTTGAGTGGAATTGCAGACATTGCAGCTCGTGGTGAAGGCGGCTATGCCTTCAAGCATGACGGTACTGTATGGGCGTGGGGTGGGCTTTTTGGCGGTAACCTGGGGAACAACTCTACTAACGGAAGTGCTGTGCCTATACAGATTTCTGAATTAACGAATGCCAGGAATATAGCATCTGCGGACTATGACAGTTATGACTTAAAGACGGACGGAACCGTATGGGCGTGGGGTGGAAATCCATCAGGTCAACTAGGAAATGCAGTAGATGGTAACGCCGTAAACTAGGAATTGTTATTTTCTCAAACATAGCAGTTAATCCAAAAAGGACACGGGTGCTATTTTTTGTTAACATAACTGACCCTTGGCCGCATAACTGTTGAGAAAGTAAACTCATCAAATTGGGACTTGCTTAAGAGTGGATAAGTTGAACCAGTCTATAAAAGTGATATAATCAGTTCTGTGGATTCACAAATAGATCTTTCTAAATGACGGAGGAAATGAATTATGGTACATAAATTTAATCCAGCCAATAAAAAGAAACTTGACGATCCATGGAGAAGAGAGAACCTACCGCCGATCCCTACTTTAGAAAAGTTGGGGCTAATTTCTGGAGATACGATGGCTGACCTGGGCTGCGGAATAGGATACTTTACAATTCCGGCGGCAGAAATTGTGAGGGAATCGTATAAAGTATTTGCTTTAGATACTTCGGAAGAGATGCTGGCTGAGGTAGAAAAAAGGGCAGTCTTGGCTGGTCTATCAAATGTTGTCACAGTAAAGACCGAAGAATACGACCTAATGCTTCCCAATGAATCCGTGAGTTTTGCACTTATGGTCAATGTGCTTCATGAAATTGAGAATAAGGAAAAGTTTCTTCAGGAAGCACATCGATTATTAAAGTCCACTGGGAAAATAGCCGTGGTTGACTGGGAGAAGAAGCTAACGGAATTTGGGCCACCAATTGATCATCGCATAAGTATAGATGAGGTAAGGGATATGTTAGAAAGGATAGGTTATAAACTAATTAAGGATATGCAATTAGCGGAGGTTTTTTATGGTTTAGTGGCAGTCAAGAAGTGAACTAGCGGAAATAGAGGAGATATTTATGAAGATTTTGCTCGATATGTTTATTACATTTTTTAAAATCGGCTGTTTGGCCTTCGGCGGAGGCTATGCTGTGATAGCGATATTGCAAAAGGAAGTAGTCGAACTAAAACAATGGGTAAGCAATGACGAATTGACAGATATCATGGCTATTTCCCAAACCCTGCCAGGAATTATTTTTGTCAATTCGGCGACGATGATCGGCTATCGAAAAAAAGGCATCCTCGGCGCGATGACTGCTACCTTCTCTTCCGTTCTACCAACATTTTTTTTGATATTGCTCCTGACCTTCGTAATATGGGGATTTACGGATAATATCTATGTCCACAAGGCTTTTACGGGAATTCTGTTGGGAGTAACTGCTTTGATTCTTAATTCGGTGAAGAAAACCTGGCAAACAGCGGTCAAACATTATTCAGACATAGTCCTAGCCCTCTTGGCCACTGCCCTTCTACTCTTTACTAATGTCAACGTCGTTTTTGTTCTTCTACTTCTGGCTATGCTTGGCTTCGGTAAGAATCTGTACTTTATGAGAGCGGGGGGCAAGGAAAATGAATCTCATTGAATTATTTCTCGTCTTTCTTAAAATTGGAGCGGTCAGTTTTGGGGGCGGCTATGCCATGATTCCATTCTTTGAGACAGAGATGGTATCCCATAACTGGGTTTCGTTGGCGGACTATGTCAAAGTTATCGCTATTGCCCAGGTTGTCCCCGGGCCTTTTGCCGTCGATTCATCGTCTTATATCGGCTATAAAGTAGCAGGTATCTTGGGTGCGCTGATTGCTACCATAGCTCTCTGTATACCTTCATTTACAGCTTCGGTGATTATTACCAAATTCTATACTCAGTTTAAAACGAATAAGTATATAAATGCTCTTCTGATGGGAGTTAGACCAGCTGTGCTTGGTCTGCTCATCAGTGCTGCTTACATTATTGGCATCAAACCCTTGTATCAGGTAAGTAATACCTTCATATCTTTGACAATGCTAAAAGCCTTTATTGTGATAGGTATCGGATATTATGTACTAAACCAGAGAAAAGTCAAAGTAGGTACATTCACGTTTATAGTGGCTGCTGCGGTGGTCGGTATAATATTATTTTGATGCGTTCTCGATGGTATCTTATACTAGGTTAACGATATGAAAAAACGTGCGAGAAATTTATAATCATCGCACGTTTTTCATGTACTATCAGACCCCTATGCCGCTGCGCGGTACCACTGATGCATGAAATGAATTCTTATTTCAGGGCAAAAAGTATAAGTTTTCAGGGTAGCCCTATGCTTGCGAAATTGCACTTTTAGAAGCCTGAAAGACAAATATCTTCGTTATATTATTCGTGAATAATAAGAAAAACCGAGGCGCAGCCTCGGTTTTTCTTAAATATAGATCACCGAAATTGTGAATGTTTACATTCAGTTCACATTAAAGATATCTTCGTTTTACAGAGGGTGCTTATAATCAAATCAAGATCATACATAAAGTTTTGTTATAGAAAGGACGACGTGTAATGCATAATTGAAAGTTTTACTGACCTCCGGATTGATTATAGGCTCTTGTATATTTTCTGCCTTGCCCTGCTTTGGCTGATACTACAGTACCATTTACACCCACTAATCCTAACACTGCTACCTTGGCCACGATCAGAATGTTGCGTCAAACTGACAAAGGTTTAGGCGATCAGTTGGTTAGTTTAAGGAAAGTAATCGAGCGCAGCGTAAGGCTGATTGGCCGCAAAACAATTGTACTGCACTAAACTATACCGAGGAATGTTTCAAAGTAAGCTGTTACACTGAAATCACTCAGTTACAAGCTTCAGCTATTAGAAGTGGAGTAAGTGGTCAGTTTAGAGCTGCTATGAATAGTTTAGTGTCTTCAGGAAATCTAGAGCAGATTAAAGAAGATGTCATAGAAATTAAAATTCCAGATGCTATGACAGCGGCTTTCAAGTCATCTATGGACATTGAAGTGGCCTCAGGTTTAATTACTCAAAATAAAGAATCAATTATTATAAGTGCTTACCAAGGCAATATACAGACAGCTATTGCTAACCTGGTAGCATCAGGAACAATCACTAGTGTTCAGGGAACCGCAGTACAAAGTTCTATTATGGCTACGATGGCAAACTAATAGAATGCAAGTGCTTAGTCTGTCCCATGCCGGGCATTATCGAAAAAATGAAGCCCTCTTACCAGAAATAGTAGGAGGGCTTTTTGAGTTCTCAGAGTTCAACAAACATAGATTTTTTATGACTTTTACCAGCACAGAGAACTCGTTTAATCTAATATTGAGAATGTATTGGCCCAAATATATTGTGATTGATGAACTGTGGGTGCCCCCGGAGATAATACGTATTTAGTCACATTGGTACGATCCATTGTCCTTTTGTTAATATTAGCTATCAGGTGCCTTGATAGGGCGTTATTTTTATGACTAGATGCACAGCGACCACTCGTCTAATCCAGAGCATAAAATAAAATAAGCTTAACAGAATTATATGGGGGTAAATCATGATAAAAAGAGTCTATAAACTAAAACCGGATACCGAGGATCTGCGTGACAAAGTTTTCAGATCCACTCTATTTAAATCTGCAACTTTACTACCAAAAGCTGTAGATCTACGTTCTGGTTGCTCTCCGATCGTTGACCAAGGTGAACTGGGAAGCTGTACAGCCAATGCCATCGCTTCAGGTCTACGCGAATACTGGGAAAACCAAGCTGGAAAGCTCACTTATCTGAGTCGCCTATGGTTGTACTGGGAAGAACGCAATATAGAAGGCACAGTAAACGAGGACGCCGGAGCAGAAATCAGAGATGGAATGAAGGTCCTTCAACAGATAGGATGTGCTCTCGAAGCCGACTGGCCCTATGACGTTGCAAAGTTTACGCAAACACCGACAACACAATCCACAGCGGATGCTGCACCATTTACAATCACTGAGTATCATAGAGTGACAGATTTGATGGCTCTAAAGGCAGCCTTGTCCGAAGGTTATCCTGTAGTTATTGGTATTAATGTATTCGAGAGCTTTGAATCCGATCAGGTAGCAAAGACTGGAATTGTGCCTCTACCGATACCTGGAGAGAATTTATTAGGAGGCCACGCAGTCTTAGCTGTGGGTTACAAGGACGATGTGACGTCCGGTTTTGTGACTTGTAGAAATTCGTGGGGAGAGAGCTGGGGGGATAATGGTTACTTCTATCTTCCATATAGCTATTTTGCAAGTGATGTAAGCGATATGTGGACCGGAAAATAGAGGTAGAGCGAGATAGTTATCATGCTATCTCGTTTTCGCATTATAAGAATTGGATCATCAGGGTAAACATCAGTAGTAGAATAAAGCACTTGCCAATTATGGGCAGCTATGATGTTTTAAGGCCAGCGCCTGAAGACGCTGGTTTTTCCTTGACGCATCAGACCCCCATGCCGCTGCGCGGCACCACTGATGAATGAAATGAATTCTTATTTCGGGGTCCCCCTTTACTTGCAAAATTGCACTTATAGAGGTTGTTACAAAATAACAATAAATAACTAAAAGGATACCCAACTCCACTAGATATAGTATGCAATAACTGATATGCATACTATATCTAGATAATGTTCTCTGCGGAATTTATTTTGTAACAGACTCTTATAGAAGCATGAAAGACAAATATTCACGGATAATAAAAGGACCGAGGCCGCAGCCTCGGTTTTTCTTAAAAAACTTTATAACTCGCTCGATTGACACGGTGCAGAGTGAAAGTTTATGCATTGTGCTAGTTGGGCCTGAAAAAAGTAAATTTGGCACAGATAGACACTCGCTAAATTTTAAGGTATATTGAAATGATAGTCATAATAAGCGTCTGAAAGGGGAGGGTTAGCGTGGACAATACGCTGAAGTCTAAAAAGGTTGAACCATTTCATGCTGGCTTATTATTGGTTTTTTTTACTTTCATGATTTGGTCAGTGATAAATCCGAAGGATTTGTTTACCTGGTTTTTAGAAGTTTTTCCTGCTCTCATCGGGCTGGTGGTTATAATCTTTACTTATAACAGATTTAGGCTGACCAATTTAGCTTATTTCTTGGTATTAGTACATGCCATTATTCTAATCGTTGGTGGACATTACACCTATGCAGAAATGCCCATCTTTAATTGGCTAAGAGATACGTTTCATCTTGCTAGGAACAATTACGACCGGTTGGGGCATTTTGCGCAGGGTTTTATACCCGCTATCCTTGCCAGAGAAATATTATTGAGGACATCAGGATTAAAGCGAGGTAAATTGCTAACTTTTATCATCATAAGTATTTGTCTTGCCATTAGCGCTGCCTATGAATTAATTGAATGGGGCGTGGCTGAGGCCACTGGTAGCGCAGCTGACGCATTTTTAGGCACTCAAGGTGATGTATGGGATACACAATGGGATATGTTTATGGCGCTTTGGGGAGCAATAATATCATTAGTAGCGATGAGCAATCTACATGACAAGTTCTTAAGAAAGATAAAACAGTAAGAAAAGAAGGGATGGATTAATTAAGAGCAGACGAAAAAGTAAAAGCTAAAAGGAGTTGAAATAATGGACTCGACAGGACAACAGTTTATTAATCAAACTAAACATAGTAATCTAGGTCCATCAGATCAGTATTTTGGTAAACCTCAACCACCAATCCAACTGGACTTTGACATGACTCAACCTCTCGTTAAACTGCCCAAACCGACTGAGATAATGACCGAGTCCGTAGACGTTCGGAAAATTATTGAGCAACGAAAAAGCATCAGGAGTTATTCCACAGTTCCTTTAACAATTGAACAATTGTCATATCTATTATGGTGTACTCAAGGGGTCAAAGAGATTTTTCAAGGAACAACAACCTTACGAAACGTCCCTTCGGCAGGGGCTCGCCATGCCTTTGAAACTTATTTGCTCATTAATAACGTTGATGGAATTCCTCCTGGGCTCTATAGATTTTTGGTACTCCAACACAGCTTGATTAGAGTTAGATTGGACGAAGATATTGCTGATAAGATTACCAAGGCCTGTTTAAACCAGAACTTCATTAAATCCAGTGCAGTGACTTTTATTTGGGTCGCGGTACCCTACCGGATGAATTGGAGATACGGAGAAAGAGGTTATCGGTACTTGTACTTGGATGTTGGACATGTTTGCCAAAACTTATATATTAGTGCAGAGTCCATTAATTGTGGAACCTGCGCAATTGCCGCTTATTCGGACGATGAGCTAAATCAGATACTAGGACTCGATGGAAAGGAACAGTTTGTAATATATTTGGCGACGGTCGGGATGAAGTTGATTTGACCTATTTTAGTCTGACTGGTAATATTGGGATATATGTGTGAGGAGGATGAGTATGTTTCTTTCCTTATCAACATTTCTTCAGGTATGGGAGAAGGAAGAGAAATCGACCGAACGAATTCTAGAGGCTTTAACCGATGATTCCCTAAACCAGTCTATTACTGAGCAAGACCGTACGTTAGGGCGAATCGCTTGGCATCTCGTGACTACAATCCCAGAGATGATGTTAAGAACCGGACTGACTTTTGAAAGTATCGATAAAGAGGCTCCAGTTCCGAAGACCGCGCAGGAAATTTCCAAGTATTATCGAGAAGTAAGCAATACTGTAGTGACAGCAATTAAAGCCCAATGGAATGATCAGACTCTTTTAGAGCGACGGGATATGTATGGAGAACCGTGGACGATCGGCACCACTTTAAGTGCCCTCATAGATCATCAAATCCATCATCGGGGCCAAATGACCGTCCTGATGAGACAGGCGGGGCTCAAAGTACCTGGAATTTTAGGTCCTGCAAGGGAGGATTGGAGTCAAATGGGTATGAAAGCCCCTCTAATCTAAAGTTAAATCTGGCTACTGAGAGCATACTTCTCCCCCAAAGTTAATCAAATGGAAGATCAACTTTATTAACGCTCTTAAGATGCTAAAGATCTGAAGAGCGGTTTCTTTTTATTATCTAAAGATGATATGGCAGGAATATTAATAAAAATATTGAATGTAAGATATTGCTGATTAAGGCTGCATGAAAACAATGTTTTGGATTAGGAGACCTAAGGGATATGAAGCTTAATCGGTTATTTAAGATGGGCAGGGAGGAACAGACCGTTGAAGAGGGGCTTTTTTTCAACAGACTCATATCACACTAACGAGAATACCCCCCGTTTAATTATAGATAAAATCATGTTCAATACTCGGTTGTATTTTATGAGTAAATACTTTGCTATCGTACTCAAATCTCGTAGTGATGTTTTAAAAGGTCGATACGATACGGAGGCTTGGGCCTTATCTTCGTATGATGTATTCAAGTTAATTGAGGGCTGTGGGGGTAGGTTTCATATCACAGGACTTGAGAACTTAGATATATGCCAAGGTCCCAAGGTTTTTATTAGTAACCACATGAGTACACTTGAGACCATGGTATTTCCATGCCTAATCGCTCCACACATGGAAGTAACCTTTGTCGTTAAAGAGAGTCTTGTTGAACATCCGTTCTTCGGACCGATTATGCGTTCGCGAAATCCGATTGTTGTAAGTCGATCAAATTCTCGAGAAGATTTTCAAATAGTAATGAAGACGGGACAAAAATTATTATCCGAGGGAACATCAATTATTATATTTCCTCAGAGTACAAGAACCGTTGAGTTTAGACCAAAGGAATTTAACACTTTAGGAGTCAAATTGGCGAGAAATGCAAAGGTTCAGGTTATTCCTGTTGCAATAAAAACTGATTTTTGGGGAAACGATAAATATTTGAAGGATTTTGGACCCATCGATCGCAGTAAACCAATTTATATGGCCTTCGGGAAACCATTATCCATTGAGGGTTCTGGAAAAGAGGAAAATGAATTAATTATAGAATTTATTAGTTCTCATCTAGCGGAATGGAACGGCTAAGGGTAGGTTGACTGTACTTTATTAGTCTATTTGCCAGTCAATCGGTTTTCTATTATTAGTAATCAAGAAATTATTCGTCTTAGAAAATGGTTTGCTTCCAAAGAACCCTCTACTTGCAGACAAGGGACTTGGGTGTGCTGATTCAAGAATCAGATGCTTGGGATTGTTGATTAACGCTTTCTTAGAACGAGCATTATTACCCCATAATATAAAGACCACGGGATCTACTTTTTCATTAACCAAAGAGATGATTTTGTCCGTAAATCTCTCCCAGCCCTTGTTTTGATGAGAATTGGGTTTCCCTTCTTCCACGGTTAGTGAGGTGTTGAGGAGTAGTACGCCTTGTTCTGCCCATTTTCGAAGAGAACCATGATTTGGTATAGTACAACCCATGTCGGATTGCAGTTCCTTCAATATATTTTGAAGGGATCTCGGGAAAGGTACACCAACATTCACAGAAAAACTGAGACCCATTCCTTGACCAAGATTGGGGTAGGGGTCTTGCCCTAATATTACTGTCTTAGTATTCTCATATGAGGTAATTGCTAACGCATTAAACACATCTTCCTTTTTAGGAAAGATGTGTTTAGATCGATATTCCTGTTTTATCCATTCTAATAATTTTAGATAATAGTCCTCTTTTATTTCATCATCGAGTAGTCTTTTCCAATCAGCCTGAACTGCCACTAATTTTACTCCTTTGCTCTGTTTTTATAATTATAATACAATACTTTATTCCGTTTTACATAAAGCAAAGGAGAAAGAATTGATTTTCAAGCAATAGTTATGCGTCACGACCACAGGTTCTGGTTCTGACACAAGACTTAAATAGGATTGAGGCAAGCAATAATATTAACGGATATTTTTGGAAGAGGAAGGTCGCAACAGTGGATAATCAGAAACTCTTAGAACGAATTCAGAAATTATTTAAGTTAGCAGAGAGAAATGAAAACGACCATGAGGCCCAAAGCGCCTTGTTAGCTGCCCAAAAACTGATGGTTGAAAATGGTATTGAACAGTCAGAAATCGAGAGACTAGCGAATATACAAACTCCCAAAGAAGTCGTTCATGAGAATGTGTCAAACGGCGAGCGACTGCTCTGGTGGAAAAGAAGTCTAGCAAGAATCATTGCTAAAAATTTTTGCTGCAAGTCCTATATATTAAGGTCTGACAGCGAAACAGGAGGTCTTATCTTTTTAGGATTGAAAGAGGATGTTGAATTAGCTGAAACAGTATACACATTTGCTAAAGAAGCGATGGTGTATGGGACAGGTCGTTATGTTGCTGACTTTAAGAAGAATCACCGCAAACAAGCCTACACAGGGCATAAGAACGATTATATGACAGGCTGGTTATCAGGTTTGTCTGCTCAATACGAAGAACAAGTCGAGAAAAATAATTGGGGTCTTGTTTTAGTGACCGATAGCTTGGTTCTTAGAGCATACGAGGACCTAAATTTGAGAAAGGTCCAGGCTAGCTCTCGTTACACTGCTCATAACCAGAATGCTATGCTTATAGGATATCAACACGGAAAAGCGTTCAATGGCATTTCGAAGCAAATAGACGAATCGAAAAACAAAGGAATATAAAAACCAAATGGAAGGTATCATACGCATTCGGCCCTCATCGGAAACGGTGGAGGCCGTTTTTGTTTCTCGCATTTTTTCCATTATCTTCACATTTTCTCCATACAACGGTCATAGAACGGATACAAGTATAGATTATGATGATATCAATAGATGATTATTTACTTGCGAGTTTAGCGGTTAATTACCAAGAGGTGAAAACTACTTACAGCTAAAATGTTTGAATTACGGGTCAAAAGGGTTGAAAGGTGGTGGGGCGTATGAATTGTAACTAAATTGACGTGGGATATAACTTTAACATATAGGTTCAAATAATTGTAAATAAGAAAGAGGTATTAACAATGAAAATTACGAAAACAAAAACAATTGCCATAGCTACTGCTATAACAACACTTTTATCAGCAAGCGCTGTTTTTGCTGCTACTTCAAGCAGTAATACAGTTAAAGCTTCGAGCTATACTCAAATGCACATGAGCGGAGTTAACAATGGGTTCAAAAGTCATTTGGACAGTCTTTTAACGGCAGGAACAATTACGCAGGCTCAAGAGGATGCAATTCAAGCTGCTATTACAACTACTAAGGGTGAGGTTAACAAAAACGAACGGTCTAACGATGGATTTAAGACTAACTTAGCAGCTCTCGTGACCGCGGGAACCCTCACGCAAGTTCAATCCGATGCGATCACAACTGCCATGACATCAGCTGCAAAAACTCCAGGTGGAGTTAAAACCGCTATGGATGCTCTCGTAACGGCAGGCACCATTACGCAAGCTCAAGAGGATGCAATGACTCCTCAAAAGGGCAACTTCGCTAGAGGAGAACAGGGCGGATTTAAAACTAACTTAGCAGCTCTCGTGACCAAGGGAACCCTCACGCAAGCTCAAGCCGATGCGATCACAACTGCCATGACTTCGGCCGCAAAAACCCCAGGTGGAGTTAAAACTGCTATGGATGCTCTCGTAACGGCAGGCACCATTACGCAAGCTCAAGAGGATGCAATGACTCCTCAAAAGGGCAACTTCGCTAGAGGACCACAGGGCGGGTTTAAGACTGCTTTGGACGGCTTAGTAAAAGCGGGAACAATTACCCAGGCTCAAGAGGACGCTATTCAAGGGTCGTAAGACTCAGTAAGAGCTCATTATCGAATCCGACTAACCGCAATAAGAACTTTGTGGAAGCGAATGCCGAATCGTTTACTTCGAATAAAATCCCCTCGTACGAGGGGATTTTATTCATTATTGTACTGAATGGTTTTATTTTAGCGTAGATTTAATATACAATATAAATAATATAGAAGGTTTATATAAATAGTCGCTCTTTTTGGAGGAAAATATGTTAATTATCATCTTAAAATATATAGCCTCAATAATTAACTATATACACGACCATTTAACGATCTTCTCTAAGTCAATCCATTTAAACTTAAACGACAAACAAATGCATTTCATAATTATTGGTGTTGTAGGATTAATTATATTTCTGATTGTAAATTGTCTTTTTAAATTCCTCGCCCGACACAGCATAGAAGCAATTTCCTTCGTTTATACATTCACTGTCTTAGTTGTTGTAGTTTTTGCAATAGAAATTGAGCAAAAAATTACCGGTCGTGGCAACATGGAATTTCAAGATATCGCCAATGGATTATGGGGTTTCATCGTTTCATTTTTCATCTATATTCTTCTGCGGGCTACCGTTAGGATTATCAAAAAGGTGCACTTGCGATTTTCGGGAAAATAGAAAAGGCTAAACACATCTTTCTTTTTGAGGATGTGTTTCTGCTTATTGTGACGGCATCAAATTATATAGTTTATCAAAGGGGATAAAGTGGATAAAATTTATAAGGTTAAACAGATTACAAGTTTATATGAAAGTTGCTATAAATGTGGATTGCCGAGCATCAATTGTATCTGTCAAAAATCCGAAAAAGTAAGTACCCAAGCAAAGTTTTGGATTCTATCGAGTGAAAGGGAGTTTTATAGACCATCTAATACGGCAAGGCTATTAAAGTTAATAAATCCAGAGTCTACCGAAATTTTTCTATGGGAACGAACCAAGTGCCCTGAACAATTAATTAAGAATATAAAGCTGGAGAAATATAGAACATTCGTATTATTTCCGACGGAAAATGAGGAATTAGAAAAGAGAAAAGTGGAATTTGAACTGACCGATAGAATTCCAGCCTTTATCATCTTAGATGGAACTTGGAAGGAAGCAAGAAAGATATTCAGGAAGAGCGACTTTTTAAAGGCTCTGCCAATCGTTTCGTTAGAGCCAAACTGTGCATCGAACTATGATTTGAGAAGAGGAGCAGGTGAAGGCAATCTGTGTACGATAGAAGCTACCATTGAAATTTTAAAAATGAATGGAGAGAGAGAACCCGCACAGATCGTTGAAGATTACTACAAGTTATTTCTAAAAAGCTATAAGGCTGGGGTAAGTGGACATGAGTTAGGCATATGAAAGAAAATAACAAGTCAAAGATGCCAAGGATATTTTGCGTCAGACAAGGAGGTATGTTTACCTCATAGCGGGGCTATTAGGTGAACATGCCGACGCAGTATGACACAAAATAGACTGGCAGACTGACTGGTTATTTACTTGAATGTGCCTTTAAAGGTTAGAGTAGTCTGGTAAGGGCGAGAAGTTTATTGACCTCTTTCTGGGTAACTGGTAGTATTGGGGTGAATTTGAGTATTAGGAAGGGAGGGGTAAGCAATGAATCTAGAACAGGCAGTGGCTCTTGCTCCATCTATGAAGGACTTTTATGATGAGGATATTACTGTGCTCGTCTTCAGTCTTGATCAAGTAATCGTTGCTATTAACCATGAGAATCTAGATTTAAGAATTCAGAATGGTGAAGCTACTTCGAAGTATGAAAAATTAGTCACTATGCAATGTATGAGAGAAAAGAAGAGACTGGTGGTGCGTATGCCAATCGCCAAATCACAGTTTGGCATTTCATATATAGCCATTGCTAATCCACTGTGGATGAATGGCAACTTGCAAGGCGCTATGACTGTGGTGATCTCGGATCAACGGTATGATGAGTTAAAGAAGGTAGGTACAGATTTGTCAGAATTAGTAAGAAGTAGTTATTCAGCGTCCGAAGAGCTTTCTGCTTCGAGTGAGGAGTTGGCAGCTACGGCTAGAACTATGGAGAGTGGCACTTCAGTTGCAAAGGATGGTCTTGAAAAAATAAATAGAATATCCCAAGATATTCGTAGGATATCTACTCAAACCAGTATCCTAGGACTGAATGCATCGATCGAAGCCGCAAGGGCCGGTGATAAAGGTAGAGGTTTTGCCGTGGTTGCCGATGAGGTTAGAAAGCTATCTGAGGGCGCAAAACAGTCCGCCTTAGCTATATCGGAGGATATAACGGAGGTCAATGACACGGTTAGTAATTTAATAGAGCACATTAAGCAGTTGGCGATCGTTAGTGAGAATCAAGCGATGGATGTTATTGAGCTGACAAAATCACTTGGCGAAATTGCTATGATGGCGGAAAATTTAGTGTCCCATGGAGAGTTTAATAGTTGAAAATACATTCCATAATGATAAGGGGTAAGTAGTATGCAGATACCAGGCGGTAAGCTAATAACCAAAACTGGGAAGCAGAAACAAACGTGCCTTAAGGTAAGTGAACAGGCCGAGCTGATGAAGTTTTTACTTGTCGAGATCCCTAGTAAAAGCCGTAGCGAGGTCAAATCCCTTCTGGCCCATCATCAGATTTCAGTAGACAACGAAGTCATTACTCAATATAATCATCCGCTGGAGATAGGTCAAGAAGTAGTCGTGAATTGGACTAAAGTATTGGTGGAACAGCAACCTCAAGGTTTAAATATAGTGTTCGAGGATGATTATATTATAATCATCGAAAAACAGGCTGGGCTGCTTTCGATCGCTACTGCTACAGAAAAAGAACAAACAGCTTATAGTATTTTAAGTGAGCATGTAAAAAAAAGGGACGCCAAGAATAAGATCTTTGTGTTGCATCGTCTTGATAGGGATACTTCTGGAGTCATGATGTTTGCGAAAAGCGAGAAAGTACAGCAGTCGTTACAAAATGCTTGGAAGGAAACCGTTCTGGAGCGAAGTTATGTAGCGGTTGTAGAGGGGCTTGTGACCCAAGAGCTGGGCACGATCACTTCATGGCTGACAGAAAGTAAAGCCTTTATTATGTATTCCAGTCGCACCCCTAATGACGGGCAAAAAGCGGTGACCCACTACAAGGTGCTTGAGAAAAACAAACATTACTCTTTATTGGAAGTAAATCTGGAGACTGGGCGAAAGAACCAAATCCGTGTCCATATGAAAGATATAGGACACAGTGTCATTGGAGATAAGAAGTATGGCGCAACCAAGCACCCCCTGGGTCGGTTAGGACTTCATGCTAGGGTTCTCGCCTTTAAACATCCCATAACGGGTGAAGAAGTACGTTATGAGACGGATATTCCTAAGGAATTTCTCAATTTATTTAGCCATTAGCATAGAAGTTAACTCAGAGAGTGTAGCAATTACCCTTTCATTTAGAAAAAAAGAACCGGGTTTACACCCGGTCTTTTCCTACGTCTTTCCCAATTTTATCAGCGTCATATGGAAGGAGAATCTAGCCACAATGTCAAATAGGATAGAGCGTGAAAAGACGACGGTGCAAATGATGCTAAGGTTATACTGTAAAGATCATCACCACTCGGTAGGTGGATTGTGCCCGGAGTGCCAAAGCTTATCTGATTATGCCATGACCCGACTTAGTCAGTGTAAGTTCGGAGAGAGTAAACCAACCTGCGGCAAATGCACTGTGCATTGTTATAAACCAGAGATGCGTAAAAGAATTATAGATATTATGCGCTATTCAGGCCCCAAAATGCTTTTTGTCCATCCGATCGCCGCGCTCAGGCATTTAATGGACGGACGGAAGAAAGCTAATTAGGTAAGAATAAGCAGATGGAGGGAAGTAATGAAACAGAAGAAGTGGGAGATCTATTTAGTATTGGGACTGAGTATTGCCTCATTTACCATTTATTTTATAAAAAATCTCATTTTTCATGATGTACGCGCTATCTTTAGCGACCTATTGTCACAAATTGCATTTCTACCTATTTATATCCTTCTATCGACTATCGTGATAGATAGTCTTTTGAGCCGTCGCGAAAAGGGACAGAGAGTCAAAAAACTCAATATGGTCATTGGGGCCTTTTTCAGTGAAAGCGGGGTCGAACTGCTGCAAAGTCTTGCTCAGTTCGACCGGACGAGTGAGGAAACGGCGAGGTTAATCTTATTAGACGATTGGCCCCAAAAGGTTGAGAAAATGAAAAAGTGGCTAGGGAAAGATGAGTTTCGGATGAACAGTAGGATAGGTGAGCTCGCAGAGCTAAAGTCTAAACTAATAGAAAAAAGAGATTTTCTCTTAAGGATGTTAGAAAACCCAAATTTGTTTGAACATGAATCCTTCACAGAGCTCTTATGGGCCGTCTTTCATTTAACAGAGGAGCTGGTTAGTCGACAGGACTTGAAGCAGCTTAGTGAGGCAGATTACCAGCACTTTTCGGGAGATATTGAACGAGCGTATACTCTCTTGATTCTTGAATGGTTGATGTATATGATTCACCTTAAGGAAGATTACCCTTTTCTATTCTCTTATGCAGCCAGAACTAACCCCTTCGATCCGGAAGCTCGGGCGGAAATTTCATAGCGATTAGCGAATTTGGTAGAGCGTTGATAACTTACTCGAAAGTTTAACGTCTGAATTAAATACGAGCCCTTGAGAAACGGCGTGAGACGCATCGAGCGCACTCAAAGTTAGCGAGGGGATGGGAAGGGTAGAACACTCTTTTAAAGAAAAAAAGCCCAGATCACTGACTTCCCCTGGCTGTGCTTGTAGGGTTCCGCCTAGAAATTCCATCAGGAAAATAATATAGGTATCATGTCTTTCGGAAGGTAGATCGCGCAAGCCAATAATAGAGAGCGGTTTAGCTTTAATTCCGGTTTCCTCTAAAATTTCTCGTATAATTGCTTCCCCAATCGGTTCTCCTTGGTCCACATATCCTCCAGGAATAGTCCACATTCCTTTGCCAGGATTATGTCCACGTTGGACAAGCAGGACTTTGTCATTGTGCCAAAGAACACCCCCAACACCGAGAGAAAAATTTCCCCAGTGGATATAAGGGCAGCTTGGACAGGAACTACGAGGGTGGTTGTCAATGATCGAGTTCTGGAGGGGTTTACCACATGCTGGGCAAAAAAGGTACGGAGCAGTATAGTGAGACATGTCTTCATTTCCTTTCCGTTGTTTGAATCTGCTACTATCGCTAGTTTAGGTTTCTTTTATCTTTTTAAGTCATCTCTGTTTGCTGAGTTTGTTGAAACAGATGAAAGCCTTGCACGACTTTTCCGTAGATAAAGAACATAACCATAGCTGCCCCCATAAACGTGAGTGCCAAACCCCACACGCTCGATCCCCCGCCGAAGTCATACATCATGCCACCCAGTAAAGGGCCAATCATTCGACCACCGGACGTAGCGCCTCCGATAATGCCTTGATAAGCACCTTTTTTTCCTTGGGGGGCGAGTTGAGCGGCAGCTGCAGGAACCGCAGGCAAAATAAGCATTTCACCGAGTGTTATGATGAGCATGGCAATAATATAGGATATATACGGAAGTTTCCCAAGCAAAATGACAAACCCGATGGTCAAGAGAATAGTCGCCAGGTAAAATTGCTTTTTAAAGGTTTGCGCCCAAGTGTGGATCACCCAATTGATAATGGGTTGTAAGGTTACGATGAAGACGCCGTTTAGTGTCCAAAGCACACTGTAAGAAAAGAGGGGAAAACCCAGTTGGTTCATTACGACGGGTAAAATAGCTACGAGCTGAATATAAGCGCCCCAGGTGAAGAATATTCCACCCCCCAAGGCCAACAGTACCTTAAATCCTTTGTCTTTTGTCAGCCGTTCGGTTTGTTGCTTCGGCGGAATCAAAGGAAGGGGTACACTTCGTTCGGAAACCCCTATGACCACTATCAGTAAATAGATTAAGAAGGCTGCAGCATTAAGAGAAAAGATGAGACGGAATGAAACTTGAGCGATCATTCCTCCAACAGCTGTGCCTACGGCTACACCGGCGTTATTAAAGACATAAAGAAGGTTAAAACCTCTTCGCCCTCCTTCCGGCCAAACTGTATGAATTAGCGCGTAAAGTGGAACGAAGATAAAGGATTGGGCTAAGCCAAAGAGGATAAACCCAGGGATATAGACGCTCCAAACAGGAAAGATACCAATAGCCCCAACGGAAAGAACTGCACCGACTAGGCCAATAATCATAACTTTCCTTGGCCCAAAACGATCAGCTAAGAAGCCACTCATAAATTGACCAAGGAGAGCTACTGCGGACTGAAGAGCAAGAAGGGTGCCGGCTTCCGTTAAGGTACGGCCCAAGACTGTATGCATAAAGAGGCTATTTAAAGGCCACATCAGAGAATTGCCGACCGACTGGATGAAACCACCAATGATTAAGACTATGATAGCACGAGGTATATCTGACCGCATTAACTTCAAACGGAAAACCACCTTCGGATTATTGACCCTACATTACTTCGACATCCGTATAAAAAAACCTTTAACTTTTTCGACCCCTCAGCAAGACACAATAAGTTAATTATTATAACTTTAAATCATTAGCAGGATTATCTAAAGTAATCTCGAAAGCATAAATATTAGAACTTAAAGAAAAACTAGGGAAAAAGGAGAGTGAATTCATGAAATTCCATGAAACAGAAACATTTAAAAACCTCAGCAAAGCCTTTGCTGGGGAATCTCAAGCACGCAATCGGTATTCTTTCTTTGCTGGTGTTGCTAAGAATGAAGGGTATCAACATATTCAGGCTGTTTTTGAGGCAACAGCCGCCAACGAAAGGGAACATGCTCAAGTCTTTTATAAACTTCTGATTGCTCATAACCAAGAAGAAACCCAGATTATACATGTCGATGCAGACTATCCACTAGTTTTAAAGGACACTCTGACCAACCTAAGAGCGGCGGCAGCGGGGGAAAGAGAAGAATGGGCTGAAATCTACTCAACCTTCGGCACTATAGCAGACAAAGAAGGATTTGCCGACATTGCCAGGGCTTTTCAAAAAATTGCCGAAGTTGAAAAGCACCATATGACTCGGTTTGAGCATTATGCTGATGGGATTGAAAATGGGACACTTTTCAAAAAAGATACACCGACCGTATGGAAATGCACAAACTGTGGCTACATCCATGAAGGGCCTGAGGCACCAGGCAGTTGTCCAGCTTGTGCGCATCCGCAGGGATATTTTGAGGAATTGCCTGAAGTATATTAAGAAGAAGAGCCGAGTAGGATTTAAATTTCTACTCGGCTCTTAGATTGCTTTCTCCAATCACGCCCACTTATAGAAGCGGCGTTCCCCCAGTTGGATGAATAAATAAAAAACTTGCAAAGTCAAAGGAATCTGAACATAATGATAATAAAATTAAAATTCTGAATATTACTTAAAATATGGAGGAGAGAAGCATGAAAGTACCCATAACAGAATTACAAGAGCGGGTCACGAATCTTCAAGATAGTTTGCAAAAAAAAGGCATTGAAGGGGCACTGTTGGTTCAGCGGGCGGATACCTTGTATTATACAGGAACAGCTCAAAATGTTCATATCTATATTCCGATGGAAGGAAAGCCCATTGTGCTTGCCTATCGGGATTTTGACAGGGCGCAGCAAGAAAGCGCTTGGGAGGTTATTCCCCTGAAAGGGATCTCTAAAATTCCGAACTATATTCAGGAAGCAGGACTTCCTTTGCCAAGAATATTGGGGCTGGAACTCGATGTCCTTCCTGTGAATCAATTTGAGCGCTATCGCAAAACATTTCCAGAGGTTTTGTTGGTGGATGTTTCCACGGAGGTTCGCTGGCAGCGGGCAGTAAAGTCGAAGTGGGAAATAGCTCGTCTTGAAAAAAGTGCCCAAATCCATGCCTTGGTTTTAGAGTATGCCAAAGAAGTCCTTCATGAGGGAATGACGGAGGTTGAGTTAGAAGGGTTAGTAGAGGGAAAAGCGCGGGCGCTCGGACACGGTGGTTATGTTCGAATGCGCGGTTTTGACTCTGAATTCCATTTCTGTGTCATCACTTCAGGGGCTCGGGCTGCAATACCCAGCTGTTTTGACGGGCCTGTCACCGGACAGGGAATTTCCATTGCTCATCCGAATGGCGCAACGATGGCTCAAATTCAAACGAATGAACCGATCATTGTAGATATGGTGACAGTTGTGCATGGCTACCAGATTGACCAAACCCGAATTCTGAGTCTCGGCCCCTTGTCAGAGGAACTTAACAAGGCCTACGAGGTGGCAAGGCAGATCGAAGAGAAAATTCGTGGAGCCTTAATTCCGGGAAGGGTAGCCGGCGAAATCTATGAGGAAATTTTAACTTGGGTTCGTGAGAATACCCCTTATGAGAAAAATTTTATGGGTTATGGGACAGGCCAGGTTCGTTTTGTCGGACATGGGGTGGGATTGGAACTGGATGAACTTCCGACTATTAGCAAGGGATCTAAAGAAGTGTTAAAGCCCGGAATGGTGCTAGCGATCGAGCCGAAATTTGTATTCCCAGGTGTTGGAGTTGTAGGGATCGAAGACACGGTTGTCATCGAAGCCGAAATGGGTGCAAGGTATTTATCGGTAAGCCCGCGTGAATTGACTGTGCTTTAGACGACAAGCTTGTTGAGGATAGCGTTTAAATAGGATATTATAGTGGTGGTTGGTCAAGTATATAATAAGACCTCCGGCATCTGACCTCTGACTTTTGTCATAGCGAACATAAAAGCAAAAAGGAGTGATAAGATTGTTTACAAAGATTCTCGTTCCTACAGACGCTTCAGAAAACTCGCGTCGGGCCTTAAAGGCAGCAGTAGAAATGGCCCAAGCTATGCAAGCCGAAGTGGTACTCCTCCATGTTAACTATACGCCACAGGCCTATTGGGGGTATACAATCTCTTATGGTATCACCGTGACGCAAGAGCAAATTGATCAAAACGGAGAACTGGCTTTAGAGGCAACACTGGTGGGAATTGATTGCTCGCAGGTTGTGCTAAACAAACGGATGGAATCCGGGCATCCTGTCACCGTTATTTTAGAACAAATTAAGAAGGAAAATATTGATTTGGTCGTTATGGGAAGTCACGGTTATGGCGCAATTACCGGTTCGGTCCTTGGCAGTGTAAGTCAACGGGTGTTGCAGCGAGCGAGTTGCCCCGTGCTTATCATCAAATAGGATATAGTTGCTCATATTGGTATTTATGGGTAGAAATAAGCGCAATAACAGAAGAGTTATGAGTTGGAGAGAAATTCATAGTAGCTTTAGAAGGATTTTATAGACTTTTGGGACAAAAATCTCTGCATTAGTGGCAGGGATTTTTTCCGTTGGCCGCGAATAGCGTATTAAGAGATACGTGGAGGTTCGTGAGGTTTATGAAAGAAAAAAATGTATGGCTAAGTCCTGAAGAACTTCAACATCTGCTGAAAGGCTCATTGCAATGGATCGATATCGCCTCTCGAATGACTTCGTCAAGAACGGGGATTAGAATGGTAAGCGAAGTTATCCCTGAAAGACAATTGTCTTCGAAACAACTTGAGCAAATAGAGTATAATCGACCCATGGAAAAAGAGCAAAACTTAAAGCGACTTGAAGGACAACCTGTTATTTGGCTGCTAGGGAGTGTGGGTGTTCTAACGCTATCCTCGTGGTTTTACTTTGTCCTATTTTCAAGGTAAGGCATATGACACAAAATAGACTGGCAGACTGACTGGTTATTTTCTTGAATGTGCCTAAGGCCTCTGAAAGAAGATAAAAGTCAAAGATGCCCCAAAATAGACGGGTATAATGACTGTTATTTTGTTGAATGTGCCTGAGTTTAAGATGATTTCTGTTAGTTTTAATTTAAGAAGGGGCAAGCCTTGAAGACTTGTCCCTTCTTAAATTATTTTTTTCAGAAATTCTTTGCAAAATCATCAAAATTTAGTTATCATATAGATAGAAGGTCAGAGAAGGTCAATGATTATGTGGAGATCATTTTAGACGATTATATTAACAAGGAGAACGTCAACAATGGGAAACCTGGCGGATCGCATTGAAGAATATCTGAAACGGATTTTGGAACAGGCTTCAGAAGGGTATATTATCTTACAACGCGGAGAGCTCGCGGGCGTGTTTTCCTGTGTCCCGTCTCAAATCAACTATGTGCTTGATACCCGTTTTACAATTGAGCGGGGCTACTTAGTTGAAAGTCGCCGGGGGGGCGGCGGTTATCTGCGGATTGTTCGTTTAGGGTTGGGCCTCGAAGGGCAGTATCAACAGGTTATGCGGCAATTGATAGGAGAACAGCTTTCCCGTGACCGCTCATACGGTCTTGTTGAGCGGCTAGTGGATGAGGAATTGGTAACAGCACGGGAAGCGGCGCTGATTAAGAGTGTACTTTCGAGTAGTGCTTTAGGTGGAGAATTTAAGGATTGGGACGTGCTGCGTGCTCGTCTCATGAAGACCATTTTGACTACGCTCAGTCGGGACGATTTGTTATAAAGGGGGAATTAACATGTTGTGTCAACATTGTCAACAGCGGGAGGCAATAGTGCAGTTATTTAAAACAGAGAACGGACAGACGCATAAGCTTTTCCTTTGCGAACTCTGTGCTAAACAAACGCATGAAGTAAGTTTTATAGTTCACCCCGCTATTGTGCCGGAATTTTTACAAGCCCTTTTTGGGTTTAATCCAGCTTCGATAGAACAACCTTCTGAGTTGTCTTGTCCTAAATGTGGAATAACCTTTTCCCAAATAACTCAAGCTGGCAAGCTCGGATGTAGTACGTGTTACGAAACCTTTGAAACCCAGCTTGAACCGTTACTTCGCCGTGTTCATGGCGGGGGTCAGAATGTGGGCAAGGTTCCGGCAAGGCGTGGCAGCGCTATAAAATGCCTCATGAAAGAGAGAAAACTGAAAGAGAAGTTGCAAGTCTTGATTCAGCAAGAAGCATTTGAGGAGGCCGCTGTGCTAAGGGATCAGATTCGCCAAATTGAGCAATCAAAGGGAGGCGAAAAACATGATGCGTAAGGAGCTCCTCCTACAGCATAGTGCCTGGATGACCGAGACGGATTCTCCGGTCGTCATCAGTAGTCGGGTGCGCTTAGCGCGCAACCTTGAGAATTTCCCCTTCCCGCATATATTAAGTCAGGAAGATGCTGGGCGGGTTGAACAAACCGTTTCGCAAGTTCTAACTGAAATGGAGGGGAATAGTGCGCGTTTGCACTATATATCTTTAACAGAACTAAATAACGTTGAGCATCAAGTGTTGGTAGAAAAGCACTTGATCAGTCCGAGTTTAGGTGGGTCAACCGGAGCACGTGGCGTAGCGTTGGCCCCTGACCATCGCTATGCGGTGATGGTTAATGAAGAAGACCATTTAAGAATTCAAGTGCTTCTGCCCGGAAATCAACTTATCGAGACCCATCGTTTAGCAACGGAGTTAGATGATGTACTGGAGGCAAAGCTCGACTTTGCCTACCGAGAAAGCCAAGGGTATCTCACAGCTTGTCCAACGAACGTGGGTACGGGACTTCGAGCTTCGGTCATGGTTCATTTGCCGGGCTTGGTTATAACGAAACAGGTTCAACAGGTGCTAGGGGCTTTGACTCGTTTAGGGTTAGCCGTGCGGGGGTTATACGGTGAGGGTTCTCAAGCCTTTGGGCACATGTTTCAAGTCTCCAATCAGATTACGCTCGGGAAAAGTGAAGAAGATATCTTAACCCATTTGGATGTGGTGACCGGACAAATTGTAGAGCATGAACTTCAGGCCAGAGAGCTCCTCCAACAACAAATGCCTATGCTCCTTGAAGACAAGGTCTGGCGGGCTCGGGGGACATTACAAAATGCCCGACTACTCTCTTCGGAAGATGCTATGCATTTATTGTCCCATGATCGGCTAGGGTCTGATATGGGTATATTGCCCAAGATCAAAGATGGTTTGGCCACATTAATCGTCGATACTCGTCCTGGATGCTTGCAATACATCCTCGATCGAGAACTGGACTCCAACCAGCGGGATGAGGAACGGGCCCGAGTTATACGAGGGGCGATGCACGATATACGAGGCACGAGGCACGAGGCACGAGGCATGATGCCCGACGAGGGATGACGAAACGAGAAACGAGACACGAGACACGAGGCACGAAACGAAATATGATCACCTGTATCACAGGCTTGCTCCTTTGAATCATGAAAGCTCCGCTTTCATTCAATATCGAGCCTCGTGCATCGGACATCGTGCCTCGAATAGGTGCATCGAATAGAAAGGATGAAGAAATGATGAAGGGTCGTTATACAGAACGTGCTGAGAAGGTCTTAGCTATAGCCAATAGTGAAGCCAAACGGATGGGACATCAAGTTGTGGGGACGGAACACATTTTGCTGGGGCTGATTCAAGAAGGCGAAGGAATTGCTGCTCAGGCATTAACCGGAATGGGTTTGGATCTTATTAAAATTCGTGGTCAGGTCGAACAAATTGCCGGGGTGGGGCAACCCTTTACTGGAGAGGTGGGGCTTACACCCCGAGTAAAAAGAGTTTTAGAATTAGCGAACGAGGAGACACACCGGCAGGATGTTAATTATATCGGAACTGAACATTTGCTCTTGGGATTAATTATGGAAGGCGAGGGCATTGCGGCTCGCATCTTGGCCAATCTCAACGTGAGCCCTGAAAGGGTATGGAAACAAGTGGTTAAACTCTTGGGTGGAGAATTGGATGAGTCTGCAATACCAGCACCTAATTCCATATCTCCTTCTAAAAATGTCGGCCCTGCGAATACGCCAGCACTCAATGAGTTCGGGCGTGACCTTACAGTGCAAGCTCGCGAAGGCCGTCTTGACCCGGTGATTGGGCGAGAAAAGGAAATTGAACGGGTCATTCAGGTCTTAAGTCGGCGTACCAAAAATAATCCGGCGCTGATTGGTGAACCTGGTGTCGGTAAAACTGCCATTGCCGAAGGATTAGCACAAAGTATTGTCAATAACAAAGTACCGGAAATTCTATTAAACAAACGAGTTATCACTTTGGACCTTTCAGCTATGGTTGCTGGAAGCAAATACCGCGGCGAATTCGAAGAACGCTTAAAAAAAGTAATGGAGGAAATTCGGGTAGACGGGAATATCATCCTCTTTATTGATGAATTGCATACTTTAATCGGAGCGGGAGCTGCAGAAGGCGCTATTGATGCTGCAAATATCTTAAAACCAGCTTTGGCCAGGGGTGAACTTCAATGCATTGGTGCCACAACGCTAGAAGAATATCGCAAATACATCGAGAAGGATTCAGCCTTAGAACGTCGTTTCCAACCCATCAAGGTTGGTGAACCGACCGTAGAGGAAGCAATATTAATTCTTCGCGGTTTGCGCGATCGCTATGAGGCCCATCATCGGGTGAAAATTATGGATGAGGCCATTGAGGCGGCGGCACGCCTGTCCGACCGGTATATTTCCGACCGCTTCTTACCTGATAAGGCCATTGATTTGATGGACGAAGCGGCTTCGCGTGTGCGTCTAGCTAGTTTCACAGCACCTCCGGATTTGAGATTGCTTGAAGAAGAAACAGAACGCTTAAAAAAAGAAAAAGAAGCAGCGGTTTCTAGCCAGGAATTCGAGAAAGCCGCGCAAATTCGCGATCAGGAACACAAATTGCGGGTTGAGCTTGCTGAGCAACGGGAGGCATGGCAGAATCAGCGTTACAAAGACAGTGCCCAGGTCACTGCGGACGACATTGCCCAAATTGTAGCCAGCTGGACAGGAATACCTGTCAAAAAGCTAGCTCAGGAAGAAAGTGAACGCCTCCTACATCTGGAGGAGATCCTGCATCAGCGGCTCATCGGACAGGAGGATGCAGTCACAGCGGTAGCTCGGGCAGTCCGACGCGCGCGGGCAGGATTAAGAGATCCGAAGCGCCCCATTGGTTCCTTCATCTTTCTCGGTCCGACTGGGGTGGGAAAAACCGAACTCGGTCGCGCTTTGGCGGAGGCGATGTTTGGGGATGAAAAAGCTTTGATTCGCATTGATATGTCAGAATATATGGAGAAACATGCAGTTTCAAGGCTTGTTGGAGCGCCTCCAGGATATATCGGGCATGATGAAGGCGGTCAACTAACTGAAGCAGTAAGGCGTAAACCTTATAGTATCGTCTTGTTGGATGAAATCGAAAAGGCGCATCCTGAGGTGTTCAATATTTTGCTCCAAGTGCTTGAAGATGGGCGGTTAACGGACACCAAAGGGAGGATTGTTAATTTCCGAAATACAGTCATTATTATGACATCAAATGTGGGGTCTTCCTTCTTAAAAAAGGAAGCTATGGGATTCGCGGCAAAAAAAGATGAAAAAACGGATTACAAGAATATGCATGGACAGGTTATGGCGGAGCTAAAACGCACTTTTCGTCCAGAGTTCTTAAATCGTATTGACGAGCTGGTCGTATTTCATGCTCTCCAAGAGGAACATTTGGAGAAAATAACGGAAATACTAATGCGCCAGGTAAATAATCGCTTGGGTGAGCATGGCTTGGAGCTCCAGGTGGAGAAAAGTGCCATTCTATTAATTGCGAAAGAAGGCAATGATCCGGTTTTTGGTGCACGGCCCCTACGGCGTGCGATTCAACGCTTAATTGAAGATGCTCTTTCTGAAAAAATCCTAAAAGGTGAATTTAAAGCTGGAGACATTATTCGCGTGGAAGCAGAGGAGGGGAAAATCAAGTTTTCCCTGTAGGGGCAATTCATGAATTGCCCGTTCCTTATCTACCTGTACTTGAAATATATTTCGCACTCGACAAATAGTAGGGGCAATTCATGAATACATGAATTGCCCCTATGGGAATGGGGCATTGTATGAAAACTAAGGTTATTTATAGATGTTCTAATTGCGGCTTCGAAAGCCCAAAGTGGATGGGCAAGTGTCAAAGTTGCGATTCCTGGAATACGTTTGAGGAATTAATGACTCAACCTAAAACAATTTCAGCACTGAGCACTAGAAAGACTTCTCCGAAGAGGTTATCTGAGGTCATATCGGGGAATAATGATAGAATTGTGACGAGCATAAGTGAATTTAACCGAGTCCTTGGTGGAGGCATAGTAAAAGACTCGGTAATTATCCTGACAGCAAGACCGGGTGCAGGAAAGTCAACTTTGCTGTTACAAGTGGCCGATGATGTTGCTTCGAAGGGATTCAAGGTGTTATATGCTTCGGCAGAAGAAAGCGCCAGTCAACTCAAAAGTAGGTCCGATAGAATCCTTAACGGTAGTACGAGTAATATCTGGATTTATTCTGATACCAGTATGAACAATGTTCTTGCCTCAGTTGCTGAACTTGACCCTGATTTAATCATCATAGACAGTATTCAAACCTTTAATCTGGAAGAACATAATTCCCGGCCGGGTTCACCAATCCAAACGATGGAGTGCGCTAACGAGCTCGTGAAGATTGCCAAAAATGAAAGCCGCCCCAGAGCGGTGATTATGGTGGGGCAGATGACGAAGGATGATGAAATTGCGGGACTCCGAGCGTTAGAGCATCTGGTCGATGCCGTGTTAATTCTCAATGGAGAAACTGGAGAAGAATTGAGAGGAGCTTGGTGTTCGAAAAATCGGTTTGGGAGTACTGGGGAACTTGGCTTTTTTTCAATGACCGAACAAGGGATGGTGTCTATTGATAATCCTTCGGAGTTTTTTATGACGCTAAGGGGAGAGGGGCAAAAGGTTTCAGGAAGCGCCTTAACAGTTATTAAAGAAGGATCCCGTCCAATTATTGTTGAAATCGAAAGTCTGGTCTCGAAGTCGTTTACTCCCTACCCGTCAAGAATCGCGGAGTGTTTAAGAAGAGATCAATTAAATACAATGATTTCCATACTTGAACAAAGGGGTAGAATTAACCTCTACGATAAGAATGTGGTGATAAAAACGACGGGAGGGCTCCAACTAAAAGAGCAAGCGGTAAGTTTAGCAATTATTATGTGCATTGTCTCATCGGTAAAAGATAGAGCTATTCCTAATGATACCGTGTTTGTTGCGGATGTAGGACTTACTGGAGAACTTAAAAAGGTTCCTTCCGTTGATGCCAGAATCCGAGAAATAGACAGAATGGGGTTTAAGCGAGTGTATGTAGCAAAAAATACCGTAAGAGATGCTTCAAGATTCAAGAATGTTGAAATCGTAGAACTAACCACCCTGTACGACGTTATAATGCACTTGAATATGAATACTTCAGTGCAATAAAAAAGCTCCTGTCAATACAGGAGCAAAATAGCTTAAGTCAAATTAAAAATGGTTAGAGTCTGGAGCTTTCTGTATTCTTGGTAGAGGACTTCGCTCAGAGAGATGTCTAAAGCGTTGGCTAGAGCGGCTATATAAAACAGTTGTTTACCCAATTCTGCTTCTATAATTTCTCGACAGTTATCGCAAATTGATCCTTCGAGTTGACTGTCCAAGAGCTCTTTTAAATCGGAAAGGTTTGCATCTGGGGGTAGGGATTTCTTATGCGCATTCACTGCATGGCAACCGCAACTTGTAACTGATTTAACGACGGCTCGGTTAACACGCGCTGAAGTTTCTTGCCCTTTGGACAAGATATCTAAAATGCTTTGATGTCTGATTAACAGAGATTTTACCGTGCTTTGGAATTGGTCAGTGAGTTGTTCCATGTGTGCAATCCTCACTCCTTTCTGCCACCTCCATTATACCGAGAGGGCTGGGTTGTTGTCAATTTTCAATAGGTTTAAGGGTGAAAATGGGAAATTGACAGGCTGAAGAGTTGTATGATATAATTTTAAAATTTTGACCCGGGCTAGGTTACTTGTTATAATGATACATAAGGGGGTGGCCGAATGTTTAAGATTGGTGACAAAGTTGTATATCCGATGCATGGTGCCGGTATTATTGAGTCGATAGAAGAACGGGAAGTTCTCGGGGAAATACGTCAATATTATGTCATGCATTTACCAGTGGGGAATATGAAATTGTTTATTCCCTTGAACAACGTGGAGAACCTAGGTCTACGGCAGGTGATATCTCCGACCATGGTTAAAGATGTTCTAGAGGTACTAAGAACCAAAGACACGGCAGCAACCCTAGCCTGGAATCGACGCTATCGTGCAAACTTAGAAAAGATCAAGAGCGGGAATATTTTTGAAGTGGCCAATGTTGTACGTAGTCTTGCCCAGAGAGATAATGAGAAGGGCCTTTCGACTGGCGAAAAAAAGATGTACGAAAATGCCTGCCAAATTTTGATTAGCGAACTCGTTTTGACAGAAGGCTCTGAAGAGGCAGCCGTTAGACAATGGCTCTCAAAGGCCTTAGTTCTGGCTTAGGCTCATATTAGCGTTATAAGGCATTTACAAGGGTCATCTAGTTGCACTTAGGTACTCAAAGTCGTATACTGTCTGTTATGTCAAGTAATTGAAGGATAAGTTAGTCTTAGATTTCCTTTTCTTGAGATTTAATGGTAATCCACAGTATAATTGGCAAGACTTTTAGTCACAATAAGTTTAAAGGAGGTGAAATGATGATTCGCAATTTAATACGCGGGATCATCACGCTGTTATCGGGGGCTTTGGGATTTTATCTTAATTATTTATTTTTACGCCTCAATCTATTACAATCCTTAGGATTGAACTTAGCTCCTATTTGGACGACATATGCAACCATGATTCTCTTATTTGCCATCAGCGGGTTTTTAGTTGCTCCGGCAAGTATCCGTTCTTTTCTATCGTTAATGCGTTGGATGGATTCGCAGTTAACCCGCGTCCCAACGCATGATCTCATGAGTGGTGCTGTCGGCGGGATCATCGGACTTATTATTTCAAGTTTATTTAGTAATTCATTTGTCAGTATTCCATTTGTCGGGCCACTTCTAGCGGTCCTGCTTAGTATTTTTTTAGGTTATCTGGGCTTAACAATTGGAATGAAAAGGAAAGAAGATGTCCTTGGCTTTCTTAATTTTCTACCAAGATTTCGCGACCGAGGGGACAAAACGGATAAGGCAGACAAACAAAAGGAAGGTAAGGCAGACACTTCAACGGAGCCAGTGAATTATAAGATTCTCGATACCAGTGTGATTATTGATGGACGGATTGCCGACATTGTTAAAACTGGGTTTCTGGAAGGAATATTGCTAATCCCGAGTTTCGTGCTAGAGGAGCTCCGACACATCGCCGATTCTTCAGACTTGCTTAAACGGAATCGTGGGCGCAGAGGGCTTGATATTCTTAATCAAATTTCCAAGGAAACGGCGATTAAAGTGCATATTCATGAACAGGACTTTGATGATATCAATGAAGTAGACAGTAAACTGGTGCGTTTGGGGCAAGTTCTGGAATCTCCGCTTTTAACCAATGATTATAACCTCAACAAAGTGGCAGAACTTCAAGGAGTCAAAGTTTTAAACATTAATGAATTGGCTAATGCTCTTAAACCGATTGTTTTGCCGGGTGAGGAAATGTTGGTACAAGTCATGAAAGAGGGAAAAGAGCCTGGTCAAGGTGTCGCCTATCTTGATGATGGAACGATGATTGTCGTGGATTCAGGACGACGCTATATGGGGCAAAATGTCTCTGTTTTAGTAACGAGTGTTCTGCAAACGGCGGCAGGTCGTATGATATTTGCCAAGCCAAAAAGTTCTCTGGAAAAAAAACCGATGGGCCTTCGCCCGATCGATGAGATGAACGCGATTGGCTAAGATAGGGATCGTTATTCCTGCAGCCGGTCAAGGAAAACGGATGGGAGCCGGATACAACAAACAATTTCTAGCTTTGATGGGACAACCAATCTTGGCTCATACTGTAAGACTCTTCGAAGAATCTAAGCATGTTTCTGAAATTGTAATCGTAGGGGCAAAAAACGATGTTACGGCCATCGAAGACCTTGTTCATCACTATAAGTTTGATAAAGTTGTGGCCATATGTATCGGTGGAGCGCAACGCCAAGATTCCGTTCATGCAGGGGTTCAAGCTCTAAGTCCCACTATTCAACGGATAGTGGTTCACGATGGGGCGAGGCCCCTTTTGACATTACAAGTTTTTCACCAATTCTTGGGAGAAACGGAAGAGTTTTCGGCGGCAATTATGGGGATCGAACTCAAGGACACCATCAAGCGAGTCGATTCATCCGGTAAAGTGATAGACACCCTGCCACGTGACCGTTTGCGGGCTGTCCAGACGCCTCAAATCTTTGACCGGGGGATATTGGAAGAAGCGCATCATCAAGCAGCATCCGTAGGGTATTATGGTACGGATGATGCATCTTTGATAGAACGACTGGGCTACCCTGTACAGATAGTAGAGGGTTCACAAGAAAATATCAAGGTAACCACGCCTGAGGATTTGTGGTTAGCTGAACGAATACTTGCGATGCGCGAAGTGTGATGGACTTCGGAAAGGTGTGTTGGTTATTAAAGTTGGAATAGGATATGATGTTCACGCTTTGGTTGAGGGTAGGCCTTTAATTCTTGGAGGGGTGGAAATCCCCTATGAACTTGGTTTGCTTGGACACTCGGATGCGGATGTTCTGATTCACGCGATCATGGACTCTCTTTTGGGGGCCTTGGCCTTAGGGGATATAGGAACTCATTTTCCGGATCATGACCCTCGTTATCGTGGGATTTCAAGTCTCGCTTTATTGGAGCAGGTCATGGAGCTCATCGCGACACAGGGGTATCGCGTCGGAAATATTGATAGTGTCATTGTGGCAGAGCGTCCTAAACTTGCCCCGTATATCCCACAGATGCGCTCTAATCTTATGCGCGCTATGAAGCTGGATGAGTCGAGTGTGTCAGTGAAAGCGACAACAACCGAACGCTTGGGATTTGAGGGCAGAGGAGAAGGAATCGGTGCCCAGGCGATTGTAAACTTAGAAATGATTGGAGGATGATTTATGGGAATTCGCGTTCGGTTTGCACCCAGCCCGACGGGTCCACTACATATTGGAGGGGCAAGGTCGGCTTTATTTAATTATTTATGGGCTCGCAAAAATAAAGGAACCTTTATTGTTAGGAGTGAGGACACCGATTTAGAGCGTTCCAGCCGAGAATCAGAACATAATATTTTGGAAGCACTGCGTTGGTTGAATATTCATTGGAACGAAGGAATCGAGGCCGGAGGAGAACATGGTCCTTATCGTCAAACGGATCGTTTAGACCTTTACCGAGACTATACTGATAAGCTTTTGAACAGTGGACATGCTTACTATTGCTACTGTACGGAAGAGGAGCTAGAACAAGAAAGACAGGCCTTAATCGCCAATGGGGAAAGCCCTCGCTATCTGGGCAAGTGTCGTCATTTGACGTCGGAGCAACGGGTAGCTTTTGAAACAAAAGGTCGTAAGCCGGTTGTGCGTTTCCGTGTACCTGAAGGGCAAGCAATCCATATTAAGGATCAGGTTCGCGGGGATGTCGTTTTTGAAAGTGACGGGATTGGGGACTACGTTATTGTCAAATCGGACGGGATACCCACCTATAATTTTGCAGTTGTGGTCGATGATACGACCATGAACATTACGCATGTTATTCGCGGGGAGGAACATCTGTCCAATACACCGCGCCAAGTTTTGATTTATCAAGCGTTAGGGTTGTCCGTACCCGAATTTGCGCATATTTCTCTCATTCTAAATACAGAAGGAGGGAAAATGAGCAAGCGGGATGGGGATACAGCGGTCATGGACTATCAAAAAAAGGGATATCTCCCGGAAGCCATCATAAATTTTATTGCCCTCCTTGGGTGGGCTCCGTCAGGAGAAGAAGAATTTTATACCTTAGATGAATTAGCAGAAGTCTTTTCGTTGGATCGCGTTTCTAAAAGCCCGGCTGTTTTTGATATCCAGAAGTTAAACTACATTAACGCTCATTACATTAAAGAAGCACTCCCTGAACGTTTGGCTGAACTTGCCTTACCCTATGTGCAGGAAATGGACATTCTTCCTCAAGGAGAGCGGTCTGCTGAACAGCAGCAATGGTTTATTAGTTTTATCGAAGCGATCTCTGAGAAAATAACCTATCTGGCAGAGGTAAAGGATTATATTCATTATTTCTATGGCGATGTGCCCTTGGAATCGGAGGGAGAAGCCATAGAGGTCTTGAAGGGAGAACAGGTACCAGTAGTTTTGGCATTGTTTAGGGAAAAAGTACGGGAAGCTGAACTACTATCTGGAGCAACAGTTAAAGTCCTCTTAAAACAAATGACGAAAGAGTTAAAACTGGGGGGCAAATTAGTCTACATGCCAGTTCGGGTGGCTTTGACGGGACAGATGCATGGGCCGGAACTTTATGATGTTATTCCATTGTTGGGACTCGAGAATGTACTGAAACGGCTTGAAGTTACCGAGTAACTTTTTTTATAGTAGGGGCACGAGGCAACGGCCCCCTACCCATACCGAGGGAGCGCAGGGACGGTTCCCCCCTTTGCTTCTGCGACCCTCTGCTTCGCCTGTTAAAAAAGGGATCGTGAATTTGCTGTGTACAAAAGCTGTTTTATTGACAGTGATTTGATACTAACCTATAATAAATACAAATAAATCTTGAATTATATAATTTAATATAATTGGGCGATGATGAGATAGAGTACAAAGAGGAATTGCAACCAGCGAAGATGGGGTAGTGGAAGCCATTGGCAAGGAACCTTTGGAAGTGCATCTCGGAGTTGATTGGCAGAAATCTAAAAGTATGCCAATCCGTAAGGACTGCGTTAAAGTTATAAGCTGGAACGACATGTTCGTTCAAACAGAGTGGAACCGCGGAATCTTTCGTCTCTGGACGAAGGGTTCTGTTTTTGCGTTTATTTAAGGGTATTTAGGGATAATATTAGGGAGAGGAAGGGGTGGGGCTAAAGATGTTTCGACAGCTTCGTCGTGATATCCGAGTTATCTTCGAAAGAGATCCGGCAGCGAAAAGTATTTGGGAAGTCGTATTATGTTATCCTGGGTTTCATGCGGTTCTTTTTCACAGAACGGCACATTGGTTGTATCAGCATAAGTTGGTACTCTTGCCGCGCATGCTCTCGCAGCTCTCTAGGTTTCTGACTGGAATTGAAATCCACCCGGGTGCGAAAATTGGGCAAGGCTTTTTCATTGATCATGGAACTGGTGTGGTTATCGGCGAAACGGCGGAAGTTGGGGATAATGTTACCCTCTATCAGGGGGTTACGTTGGGTGGGACCGGCAAAGAAAAAGGCAAGAGGCACCCGACTATCGGTAATAACGTCGTGATTGGAGCCGGAGCAAAAGTTTTAGGTTCGTTTAAGGTCGGGGATAATGTGAAAATCGGTGCAGGGTCGGTTGTAAATAAACCAGTTCCCAGCGATACAACTGTGGTAGGTGTTCCTGGGCGGATTGTTCTTCACCACGGGGTCCCGATCAAAGATCCTGATTTAAGACATGATGAACTTCCGGATCCGATCAATGAGATGTTAAAGTGCTTAATGCAACGTGTGGAACATTTGGAACAACGCTTAAATGAAGAGGAGAGTCGATACAATGTCTTTGAAATTATTCAACACCATGACCCGTCAAAAGGAAAACTTTCAACCCCGGGAGATCGGGAAAGTAGCCATGTACGTTTGCGGACCGACGACCTATAATTATTTCCATGCGGGAAATGGGCGGATGTTTGTCGTATTTGACATGATTCGTCGTTATTTCATGTATAAAGGGTATGATGTTCGTTACGTCCAAAATTTCACCGATGTGGATGACAAAATCATTCAACGCGGGAAAGTAGAAGGAATGGACGCCTTAGCCTTAGGCCAGAAATACATTGAAGAATATTTTAAAGATGCCAAAGAATTAAACCTTCTGCCTGCCACTATACACCCCAAGGCGACGGAGCATATTCCGGAGATGATTGAGATTATTAAGGAGCTCGTGAGCACTGGGTTAGCGTACGAAGTGGAGGGGGATGTTTACTTTGCGGTAGACCAATTTCCTAACTACGGGAAGTTATCTGGTAGAACGCTAGAGGATATGAAGGCCGGCGCAAGGGTTGAAGTTGACGAACGCAAACATTTTCCGATGGATTTTGCGCTTTGGAAAAAGGCGAAGCCAGAAGAACCGGCCTGGGAAAGTCCATGGGGAAAGGGACGCCCCGGTTGGCATATCGAATGCACAGCCATGTCCTTGAAATATTTGGGAGCTGGATTTGATATTCACGGAGGAGGGGAGGATCTTGTTTTTCCTCATCATGAAAACGAGATTGCCCAAACAGAAGGGTATCTTAAAGGGCAGACCTTCGCCCACTATTGGATGCACAATGCGTTCCTGACAATTAATCAAGAAAAAATGTCGAAGTCCTTGGGTAATTTCTTTACAATTAGAGAGTTACTCGCTAATTTCTCGGGAGCAGTTATTCGTTTCTATTTACTGGGAACCCATTATCGCAGTCCGTTGGATTTTAACGATCAAAACTTGGTTATGGCCCAAAAGGGGTTGGAGCGGTTACAGACCAGTATTCGTTTGGCCCAAGAAGCGCTGGAGAGAGAAGGGTCTGCAAAAAACGAGCGGATCGAGACAGAATTGCTTAAGGCCGCCAAAGAGGCGCGCGAAGCGTTTGAAAAGGCCATGGATGATGATTTTAATTCGGCGCTGGCTTATGCTGCGCTCTTTGAATTGGCCAAAACGATGAATGGGTATGTCCAGGAAAACCCTGCTCATTCAGAAGCGTTGGCGGTAGCCCGCAAGACGCTAGTAGAACTTGGAGGAGTGCTCGGCATTGATCTCCTTCATTCGGATCAAGTTCCTGCCGAAAACGATGAAATACTTAAGCAAGTTATGGAGGTCGTTTTACAGATCCGTTCACGTTCGCGCCAAAAGAAAGATTGGGAAATGGCAGATTTCATTCGTGATGCTCTAAAAGATAAAGGCGTCATTATTGAAGATACCCCACAAGGTGCGAGGTGGCAAATCAAGAAGGAATTAACTAGTGATTGAAAAGGAGAACGGATGCGAAATTGGCAGGAAATGAATGCCTTAACTTTAGCTTATTTGGGGGATGCGGTCTACGAGCTATGGGTTCGTACACATTTGCTGGAGCTGGGGCATGAAAAAGTTAAGGAAATTCACAAACAAGCAATAAGCTATGTTCGGGCTAGTACCCAGGCCCAACTTTTGCACGCGCTTTTGCCAGAGCTTGACGAGGTTGAACAGCAGATCGTTGCGCGTGGGCGAAATGCTAAAGGGGGGCATCCCAAGAATGTAGATGTTGTGACCTATCGTCATGCCACAGCGTTTGAAAGCTTAGTCGGCTATTGGCAATTGAATGGACGAATCGAGCGCATGCAATGGGCGTTTAATAGAGTAGACGGTCTGATTCAGGACGAGTTAGTAAAATAAACCGGTAATGTCTGAAAGTAAGGCATATGAAAGAAAATAACAAGTCAAAGATGCCGCGAAATAGACTGGCATACTGACTGGTTATTTTCTTGAATGTGCCTAAAGAGGAGAGAGGGACTAGTACGATGCGAGTGGATCTTATTCAGCACACCCCTGATCCGGAAAAAGTAGTGGCCGCCGCTGCCCGCTTATGCTATTCGGCAGACGCGGTACCTGATCTATTGCAGCATTTAGATGATAAGTTGGTGGCGAGCTTCGTCCGTAAATTACGAGAGATGGGCCATCTTTCTACTTTCGAGCATGTGAGTTTTCAGTTTTCTATAGATGGAGTCTCGCGCGCTTTATCCCACCAGCTTGTGCGTCACCGAATTGCGAGTTATTCTCAACGTTCCCAGCGCTATGTCGAAGAAAAAGGATTTGAGTTTGTCATTCCGCCGAGTGTAAAGAAAAATCCTGAGGCGTTAAGACGCTTTGAGCGGGTTATGGCTCGCCTCCAAGAAGACTATCAGGAACTGTTGATTTGTGTACCGGCAGAGGATGCTCGTTATGTTTTACCGAATGCTTGTACTACCTCTCTGCTGGCTACGTTTAATGCCCGATCCTTGTTGAACTTTTTTGAGCATCGTACTTGTCTTAGGGCTCAGTGGGAGATCCGTTCCTTAGCGGAACAGATGTTGGAGTTGGTGCGGGTTGTAGCTCCCAATCTTTTTAGCGAAGCGGGGCCGACCTGTCTGACTCAGGGAGTCTGTCATCAGGGTAACTATAGTTGTGGACGAATAAAATCCCTTGAAGGAAAGAAGTGAACTACTTGAACGATGAAATGGTTTATGGAAAAAATCCTGTCTTGGAGCTTCTGAAAAGTGGAAATCCCGTAAACAAAGTCCTCTTTCTCGCGGAAGGTCCAAGTGGACGGAATCAAGAAATCATCTCGTTATTGCATGAGAGAAGCATTCCCTACCAATTTGTGGATCGTCAGACCCTCGACCGCTTAACGAATCGAGAGCGGCATCAAGGAATGCTTGCTTATATAGCGGCCAGAGAGTATGCCAGTATCGATGACATTTTAGCCTTGGCTGAAGAGCGGCAAGAGGCCCCCTTTATCTTGATGCTTGATGAAATCGAAGACCCGCATAATTTGGGAGCGCTGTTGAGGACGGTGGATGCTGTCGGAGCCCATGGAGTCATAATTCCAAAACGGAGAAGCGTTGCCCTGACAGGTACAGTAGCCAAAACATCTGCTGGCGCGGTTGAACATGTGTGTGTTGCACGCGTGAGTAATCTGGTTCAAACGTTGCAGGAGCTGAAGAAGAGAGGCTGTTGGGTATCTGGGGCTGAAGCGGGAGGGAAAGAAGCTTTTAAAGCGGATCTCACGGGTGCCCGTGTTATTGTAATCGGTAGCGAAGGGAAGGGAATAAGTCGTTTGCTGCGAGAGAATTGCGACGAGATTGTCAGCTTGCCTATGAAGGGAAAGGTCACTTCATTAAATGCCAGCGTCGCAGGGTCTGTTATGCTTTACGAAGTTCTTAGACAGCGGATGCAAGGCGCAAAGTAAGATTAAGACTTCGGATTTCGAGTCTCATGCCCAGTGCATCGCGCTTCGAACCCCGCGAAACGACAGAACAACCAAAACTTCGCCTTGACGCTTTTCTTTAGGGTCGAGTATAATGAGAATGTTCTCGTGGACAAGGGCGAGGCGGGATTCGTCTTCTTCATGACAACATTGTAGGGGGGATCAACTTGACTCTTCAAGCCCAACCAGAACTACCGGAGTGCGAAATCATCGACGTTATCGTGGATGAAGAGGTGGTTGAGTTTGCCAAGGAAGGCGATGCTACGGCACTAGAGTACCTAATCAACAAATATAAGAACTTTGTTAGGGCCAAAGCGCGTTCTTACTTTCTTATTGGAGCAGATCGTGAAGATATTATCCAAGAAGGTATGATCGGACTCTATAAGGCCATTAGGGACTTTCGTGGCGACAAACTTTCTTCCTTTCGAGCTTTTGCCGAATTATGTATCACGCGTCAGATTATTACTGCGATTAAAACAGCAACCCGGCAGAAACACATTCCCCTAAACTCGTACGTTTCTCTGAACAAGCCCATTTATGACGAAGATTCTGATCGGACCCTTCTGGATGTAATTTCGGGTACTCGAATTACGGACCCAGAAGAACTTATTATTAGCCGGGAGGAATTTGACGACATAGAGGAGAAAATGGGCGAAATCCTCAGCTCCTTGGAGTGGAAAGTACTGATGTCTTATCTGGAGGGAAAATCCTATCAGGAGATCGCTGTAGACTTGAAGAGACATGTGAAATCGATCGATAACGCGTTGCAGAGGGTCAAACGGAAGCTCGAACGCTATCTAGAACGCAGAGATGGATAATTTTACATATGCCCTCTCAAATAAAAAGCTTGCATTGCGTAGGAAAAAGTGGTAACCTAAGTAAGTGCCTTGCGATAACGTGTTAATGAAGGTACAAGGTTGAATGCCGACGTAGCTCAATTGGTAGAGCAGCTGATTTGTAATCAGCAGGTTGCGGGTTCGAGTCCCATCGTTGGCTCCATTTCATTATGGAGATGGAAATTAACTTTGGCTAGGTCTTCATAGGGGCATACTAATTCATGAACAGGCGGACGAGTGCTCAATTATCACTTAGGACGACTGAATCATGCAACATCGCGGGGTGGAGCAGTGGTAGCTCGTCGGGCTCATAACCCGAAGGTCGTCGGTTCAAATCCGGCCCCCGCAACCAAGTCCTATTAG
>JARLHU010000132.1 GCA_031292095.1 Desulfosporosinus sp. | reverse complement strand
GTGGTAATCCATTACATTCATCATTCTCCCATCCTTAGACTATTCAGTTCTACAAGTTTCAATAGTTGCCTAATTTGATAGGGCTTGGCCATACCATTGACATTTTGAAGATTGACTAACTCCCGTACCTCTGGATGGACAAAAATATGATGACTACCATTAATTCTGGCTAGCCGGAATCCGTATATCTCCGCAAGTGCAACGATCTCTTCGAATCTGATGTTATTAGAACCAGATAGAATACGTTCCAATATCCGCCGAGCATTCAACCAAAAAGCACCGTCCCCTCCTCACTAAACATATCCATTTCATGGTATATCATATCATGCTAGTTTTTTCTTATCAAGAAGATCATGTTGAGTACTGACAACAGAAAAATTGTTATCGAGCATTGAGTCGGGTCCGACAATGGGTACTATGGCAAGTTGAAATACGCGGTAGAGAACTGTCACCGAGTACAAGCTAAACAATAAGTTGATAAGTTGGTGTCAGGCACCGGGTTCCCCGATAGCGTGATTATTCCATCTGACACAATTTCGACCGGATGGGAGGGATTGTGCCGAGTAATTCTTTGCAAATGTCAGATTTGTTTCATCATTGTGTATCATCCGTATTAACCTGTTGCTTAGGAACCGAATTTGATTTAATGACAACGGCAGAAGAAGCGCCGATGACTAAGATCACTGCAACAACAAGTACTATTAATTGTCTCTTAAATTGCTTCTTAGATGCCTTTGAATTTGACGTTGATTTTAATAGACGAGCAAAAGTTTCACTCATAGATCGTTTTTTTCTTCTTTTATGAATCCACGGCATATATTTCACCTCTTGAAACCAGATTTCATACTTAGTCTGACTTAAATTAAATTTATTGCTTTAGTTCGCTAAGATTTGCTTAGACGCTCTTTTTCGCTTTCTTGCTCTAATGAAATTAAATATTTGGATTCTGTAGTACTTAGCGAGCATGAAATACTGGGGTGTGGCCACCAGAACTTCTTAGCAGGCATTTGATCACCTCATATTTATATCAAGTTTCTCGCCTTTAATTCTGACATGATCCGCTCGGCAGCTTCTTCCACACATTCTTGCTCCGTCGAAACTATAATGTCTGGATTCTGCGGTGCTTCATACGGAGCAGAAATCCCAGTAAATTGAGGGATCTCACCGCGCCGGGCTTTCGCATACATCCCTTTCGGATCACGCCGTTCACATTCTTCAAGAGAGCAATGCACATGGATTTCCAAAAAATCTTCGGCACCAATAATTTCACGAGCTAATTGCCGGTCCTTCTCATAGGGAGAAATAAAGGTTGTCAGAACAAGCATTCCTGCATCTGTTAAGAGTTTTGCTAGTTCTGCTACCCGCCGAATATTTTCGGCACGATCATCCTTACTAAATCCCAAGTCCTGATTTAATCCATAGCGAACATTGTCTCCATCAAGCAAATAGGTTCGAATCTCTTGCGAATATAAACGCTTTTCTAAAGCATTCGCCAAGGTAGATTTTCCCGCCCCAGATAAACCTGTAAACCATAGCACTCCGCCTTGGTGGCCGTTTAAATGTTCTCGCACTGCTCTATTTACCGTAGTCAAGTGCCATTGAAGGTTTCTTTCATCCAAGCCTTCTCGGACCATTCCGCCACCTGCAATTTCAAAGTCATCCACAATTATAAACCGACACGTGGCCATGAGATGTTCACTAATATCGTAGGCCAGAGGTTTATCACACCTCAGGATGCATTCCGCAACATGATTGATTTCGATGCTCTCCCCGCCTTCTCGCCAAACCAACGAGGGAGCATCGATAATACCAAAGAGCTCCTCCAGTTTAACCCGAACTTTCTTGGTACCCAGTTTTAGAACATACGTCTTCTTCATGTTCATCGGTTTTTCACCTGACCAGAATAGGTTCACCCGAATCCGATTCGAAACTTTAGGTTTCTCTTCGGTCCACCTAGCGACGAGTTCGCCACGGCTAACGTAAATCTCCTCTTTAATGGTAAAACTGATCGGGTTCCCTGCCTGAACCTTCATAAGCTTCTGTTCAGCAAATCCTTCGAATGAATGCACTCGTGCTTTTTTACCCGATGGATAAAATATGACCTCATCCTCAACCTGGAGCATCCCTGATTCAACGGTTCCTGTAATAATATGGCGCACTTCCTCATGTTGTGTCAAAATATGAACCCCTTGAACTGGCATTCGAAAAAGCTTATCCACCTGTAATGGTTCTAGGTGACATTTATCTAGGGCGTCTAAAATTGTATCCCCCTGATACCAAGGCATGAGTGCTGATGCATCAAGCGTCTCACCAAACCTTCCGCTCACCGGAATATAGGCGAGTGGGTTAATACCTAGTTCATTTAAGAAAATTGTATATGTATTCACAACATCTTCATAGATTAGTTGACTAAAATTCACAAGATCCATCTTATCAACGAGTACAATAACCCGTCTAACATTCAACATACTTAATAAATGACCCTGTTTTAGTGAATTTAACTGAATTCCTTCTACAGCATCAATCACGAGTAAGGCTACCTCTGCCTGTAACTCACCAGTCACCATGTTCTTGATAAATTCAGTAGGCTCAGGAGAATTTATAATAACATAGCGCCGCTTCTCACTTTTGAAAAAGTTGCAAGCGCCATTAATAGTAGTCTCTTCTACCTGCTCAGCTAGCTTACCTTCGGCCAAATCCACGGTCTCGGCCATCAATCTTCCGATAATTCCATTTTCGCCATAATCTATAGGTCCGACAATAGCCACTTTCATGTCTTCTTGGAGGTAAGTCATTTTCCCATTTTCTCCTCTCACGTAACACTTTGCGTAATTTCTCCGGCGTGATACTGACGTCTTTATCTTAAGTAAGTCCAAAAAACTCCTAATTACCGTTAATTATACCCTCTCTTACCGAGAAAAACCGCAAAAATTCTTGTTTTTATGTATAACTATTACAAATGGTCCGTTATTTAAAGTAACTGTTCAAAAATCCCTGGATTGCCTGATTTAAATGGCGTCCAGGGATTAGTTTGAATTGTCATTATTGTCGCATGACAAAATCGCTGACTGGCTGATCTGTAGCAGCAGTCGCCACACTTAAGCCTACCTTTGTATTTAACGGTTTTAGAGCTAGAGTGGGTTCACTCATCAGCAGTTTTGCTTGAGCTACAAGCAGTTTTAAGCGAGGAGTAACCGTTAAATGTTCAAACTCCTCAAGCATTTTCTGATGAGGGGAGACCTTGGCTAGTAGGGCATTGATCCTCAACGGCAGATCTTGAACAGTTAGCAATATAGGCTGTGCTTCCGCCATTTTGCCCTGGCTAATTAACCGTTCGGCCCATTGTATCCCATACTCGGCAACACCTTCATACCCCGAGGAATTAAAGGGAGCCAACTCCATATTCTGCATCGCTTGTGCGTACGCTTGATCCGGCTTACCCGCCGCAGCATTAATCTGTGCCGCGACTGAACGAACCCGTGGCTCTGTTGAATTTAATATTATGGCATGATTTATGTCATTTAATGCTTCAGATACTAGGGTCGTGTTTTTCATCTTGATGGCTTGAGCCATTTCCATCTGGGCCAAATCAGCATAAGTCGTGGCCTGAAATGGATTATATGTTAACGCCATTCGATAATCTCGCCGTGCATTATTATATTGACCGACGTTAAAAGCCTTTGTGCCATACCTAGTATACTGCAACCCTGCTTCCAGCGATAAGCTCCCGAATACAAGTGTTAATGCGGACAACCCCATAATAGCTGAAACAAGCCAACCCCGCTTAACGCTCCACTGGGGAATCAGTAGACCTGACCATCTTTTTTGTTCGATTATCTCAGATTGTGCCACTGCTCTGTGATGATGGACATTGTCTTCTCGCAAAGCCCTCAAGGAAGCAACGATAACGATCATCGTGAAAAAAACAGCACTTTCAGATAGGTCATAGTCTATTAAGCTGTGCAGGAAAATGCCAGCTGCCGCTACCCCCAGAAGATAATCCGGTTGGCAACAACGAAAGCGCCAACTCTGAACCCAGGATTGGAGAACCCCAAGCCAGAACAAGATATATAATAACAGCCCGGGGAAACCCGTCTCAACCAGGATCTTGAATGGTTCGCTATGCACTTCTTTGGCGTAATATAAGATCCCTTGATAGCCCTTGTAGGCAGACATCCAGCCGTTGGCACCAAATCCCAAGAGCGGATGACTAAGCCCCATTTTCAAAGCATCTCGGTAGAATTGTAGACGAGTTTGGAAACTGATATCACTTACATCAATCGATTGGGCCCGTGCGACAACCGAAGCGCCTTGTGCCACTGGGGGATGGTTAGTAAGCACAGCAGGGGGCCTAACAACCAGAGGAAGCGTACCGTAAACCAGAAGCGCAAGAACTAGTCCGACCCCTGCCAACTGCAGCATGCGTCTAGGGGCCTTATCCTTTATACCATGCCAAATCCACTCTGTCAGCCAGACAGGCCCAACCCAAGCCAAAGGCCAAACAATGACCATTAGAGACTTTAGATTGCCCGCCCCAAAAACGTACGGCCAACCATCCATGGCAGCCCAAATACCGACAATTATTAACGTAAACAGTGAAACGTTCTTTTTATTGAAAGCTAACAGTGAAAGCAACAGCTCAATGAGAAGAAAGATATACGCACCACGTGACTGAGAGCCAAGCAGACCTAAGAAAACTATATAGAGAGCGGTAACAGCTAAATACCGTTTCCACCAGATATCGGCATCCCGATACAGCAACAGAGTGATGGGAACCACCATTAACAAATACCCGCCAAAGGCATTGTGATACTGAAATGTTGAACTTAAAACGTTACCCCAGCTGCCTAATACCGATGGAAGATTAATGCTAGATCCTATACCGATATAAGTCACCAATACCCCGGTCGATGCCAGCAACCATCCTCCCATATGTACTGTTTTTTCACTTAGAGAACGGCTAGCGGCGTAGTATAGAGCGACATAACCCAAAATGCGCATGGAACCTATAATTGCGTCTCCCTTATTTACAGAAAAGGGGATAGCAATAATATACCACGCAGTCAGACAACCTAACGCCAAATCCGTTAAGTCCAAGACTTCCGAAGAACGTTTTTTTAAATAAGCCACACACCCGGTTATCAGCCCTACTCCGCTCATAAAATACAAGGCTTCTTGGTCATAGTACAACCCTCTAAATAATGGAGCCAGGATTAGAACTAAAGCGATAGCCAAAAGAATAAGCGAGTTTAGGCAAAATTGTCCTGTAATACGCTTGGCAAATTTCTTTAGGACTAGCGCACTCATTATCTACCCCCTTATTCAGTGAAAGTACCCTTCGGCAGCAAACTGAGGATACTATTGAGGTCCCCTCAGAATGAGTGACTAGCCGCCCAACCCGCTCATATATTAACCGAGAAATGTAGAAATGCTTTTAAGGCCTCCCGCCACGGTCGTAAATCCTCAAGCCCGCTCAGGCGGATCCCCATATGATCTAACACAGAATAGGCTGGTCTAGGTGCTGGCCGAGGGAAAGCTTGCGTTGTGCACGGACTCAGTTCCACCTCCATCCCTGACTCCTCGAAGATAGCACAAGCAAATTCATACCAAGTACAGCTTCCAGCGTTCGTCGCATGATAGATTCCGTAGAGCTCCGTTTGCATTAAGTTCTTAAGGAAACGCGCAAGATCAACAGTATAGGTTGGTGAGCCCATCTGGTCATTGACCACTTGAATCGGCTTGCCACTCTTCCCGAGTTTCAACATAGTTTTAACAAAGTTTGCCCCATATTCGCCATAGACCCATGACGTTCGAACAATGAAATGCTGACGTGACAGAGCAAGAACGAATTCCTCCCCCGCTCTTTTGGATTTCCCATAGACGCTCTGAGGATTTACCGCATCAAACTCCGTATAGGGTGTTTTATTGCATCCGTCAAAAACATAATCCGTACTGATATATATCAGCTTTGCACCGACTTTTTCTGCCGCTACCGCCACATTGCGTGTCCCCAACGCATTCACGGCATACGCCTGATCCAGTTCTGACTCTGCTTGATCCACTTGGGTATAAGCTGCCGCATGAATCACAATCTCTGGCCTTTCTTCTTCGAATCGCGTCATCACTTGCTGACCCGCTTTGATATCGAGATCGTGACGACCCATACCTATGACGTGATGACGTTCGGGTGATTCTTCCTCCATAACCCTTAAGATGTCTCTACCTAATTGCCCATGGGCTCCAGTAACAAGGACCTTCATGGTTCTTTCACCTGCCTATTTATTCTAAAGCATTCTAAATAAACTACCTGCCCTTTTCAGCTCAGAAATATTTCACTTATCCCCTAGAGCTTGAGTGGCGTATTTTCCCATAGCTTGATACCCCTGAAGCGATGGATATTTGCCGTCCCCTGACATCCCTTTGCGAAACCTTCCTTGACTATCAAACAAAACGGTTGCAAAATCAAGACTTTTGATTTTCTCCTCCTGAGTGTAACCGCTGAGCCAATTCCGCATGATCTTAATTCGTGATTCAAATCCTTGATATGGCACCGGCAAAGATAAGATGGGGATAATATCATGGGCCCGCACCTTCTCTACCATCGTTTTGATCGAAGTTTGATAATCCAGAAGACTGATTCCCTTGATTGCATCTCCATCTCCGACAAAGATGATCACTCGACCGGGCTTCTCTGCCAAGACATCCTGCTCAAAATGAGCCAGCACGTCCTTGGAAGTCTGACCGACTCGACCATGATTCAAGACCACAACTCCCAGACTTCCAGCGAGTCCTTTTGTCCAGGAATGCTCCGGACCGAACGGATTGCCATACGTGAAAGAATCCCCCACGGCGACAATCTCAGAATTGAGCGGTGCTTTCACTGGGGCTTCTATCTGATTCATCTGCGTCTCTTTGCTAACCGCAACAGCTGCTGGCCCCGTCTGATCGACCTTTCTCTGGCTCAATCCACGGTTCGTGAAAAGGTAGCAAGCTAGAATAATCACTACTGCGATCAACACGGTCCACCCAATGATCCTGATCTCCCCATGGTTTTTGCGCCTGCGCGACTGTCCAAGACCGGAATGCTTGATCTTTTCTCTTTCCGGCGTCCATCTTCCCAGCTTTCTTATCCCCCACTGAATCCCCTTACGGACTTCCTCCACCCGCAAAACATAAGCGAGAAGCAGATAAACACCCAGACCCGCCAGGACACTGAACACAGTACTGAGAATCAAGCCCCGCAGCCCTGTCCAACGTCCGCCGAGGATTGCATTCACAAAATACACAGCTACTCCCATGGTGCTCCCCGCCACTCCCACCTGTACAACAAAAAGGCTCATAGCCCGATAAGGCAAGCGAGTCTTCTTCTGTAGCTTCAGCACCACGAAGAAACCTAGAAAGAGCAGAACCAAATTAGTGAGTCCCGACAACGAATTGGCCAGCGCCAACCCTTGCTGTTGCATAAAACGAACTAAAATAAGGCTCAAAGCAATGTTAACGAACAATGCGATGACTCCTGTACCCACCGCCACAACCATTTTCTTCAGAGCGAAATAAACATTAACTAAAATCGCTACAAAGGATCCTGTAAACAGGACTCCCAGCAAATACGGAACGGTCTGTGCAGTCACCATCGTGTCAGCAGCATCGAAAACCCCATGTTGAAATAGCAACTCGACCAATGGCACGCGCAAAACGTAAAGTCCAACGACCGCCGGATAGATCACAAGTAATAATAATCGAATAGCCCGATTAAGTCCTTCCACCAATCTCGGCCAGTCCTCTAAGGCTGCGGCATTGACCAGAAGCGGGTACACCACCATACTCACCGCCCCAGTGAAAATAGTTTGAGGAAGTAAGACTAGTTTACTGGCAAAATATAGCGCAGACACCCGCCCTGCTAGCAACCCAGTAGCCAAAGTGCGATCCACGATCAGGTTAACCTGTCCAACCATTGCCGAGACAATAAACGGGGTCACCAAGGTGAAGATCTCCCGCACTCCCGAGTCCCCCCAGTCCAGCAGAAAACGATAGTGAAAACCGTGCTTGCGAGCGGAAGGCAACTGGAGCAAAAATTGGCTTAAAACTCCCAAGGTAGCTCCCGCAGCTAAACCATAAATCCCCCAAGTTCTACCCAAAGTAAAGATACTCCCAATTATGAAGACATTAGAAATAAGACCAATCGAAGACGGGGCAATAAAGGAATGATGGGCATTATTAATCCCGACAAGAATTCCTAAGAGTCCGCTAAAGATAAGATTAGGCATCATAATGCGCGACAGCTCTACAGTTAGGTTTAAACGGTTACCAGCATAGCTGGGCGCAAACAGATGTACTAGTGTCGGAGTAAAGACAAAAAAAAGTATTCCAACTGCCCCCAATAATAAAATAAAAAAAGAAAAAATAATGTTCGCCGTTCGCCAGGCTTTACCTTCTTCCCCCCTAGCTAAGTACCCCGCATAGACTGTAATAAACGTACTCGTCAGCGACCCACTCAAAGTCCCAGCAAAAAAAGTCGGAATTATCGAAGCCACAAGGTAGGCATCCGTTGTTCCTGAGGCTCCGAACATATATGCAATCGAAGACTCCCTCGTAAGTCCCAAGATCGTGCTCATCCCAATAATACTGGCTACCATCAAAGCATTGCGCGCAATGAATTTTTGTGTCGACAAAGCCTCATTCCCTTTCCTACTCCCCATGATAGAGCGGCAAAAACTTCGACTCAATCTTTTTCAACGACGTGTATTCCAAATCTTTTTCCGATAATACTGGTTTTTCTATCGGCCACCGTATACCCAAATCGGGATCATCCCAACTAACCCCATACTCCAACTGCGGCTGATATGTCTCCGTGCACTTATATGCAAAAAGGGCGGTATCACTCGTCACACAAAAGCCATGGGCAAAACCCTCGGGAATATAAAATTGACGCTTGTTCTCACAGGAAAGCGTCACACCCATCCACTCACCAAACGTCGGAGACCCTAGGCGAATATCCACAGCCACATCAAACACCTCACCCTGCAGCACAAACACCAATTTCCCCTGAGAGTATGGATTCTGAAAGTGAAGCCCTCGAAGGACTCCCCTCTGAGAAAAAGAGATATTATCCTGAACGAAAATTTCAGGTAATCCATGGTCAGCATAGCGGGCTTGATTCCAAGTCTCCATAAAAAAACCCCGGGGATCCCCAAAGATCTTTGGTTCAATAATCACTGCACCCGGTAAGCCAGTTGCTAAAACCTTCATCCTTAAACACCATCTCTCACCAGATTAAATAGATATTGCCCATAACTGCTTTTCTGGAGTGGCTTTGCTAATTGAAGGACTCGCTCAGCAGAAATGTAGCCCATTCGATAAGCGATTTCCTCTGGACAGGCGATCATAAGCCCCTGACGTTCTTCCATAGTTTGAATATAATTAGAGGCCTGCAACAGCGATTCGTGGGTTCCAGTATCCAGCCATGCATAACCGCGGCCTAGCTTTTCCACCCTCAAAGCATGATTTTTTAAATAGACTTTGTTGACATCCGTGATCTCTAACTCCCCCCGCTCTGAGGGATTGAGTCCCGCTGCTATCTCTACGACGGAATTATCATAAAAATACAAACCCGTCAGGGCATAATTTGATTTGGGCCGCTGAGGTTTCTCTTCAACACTAATAGCCTGACCCATTGGATCAAATTCCACGACTCCATAACGTTCGGGATCCTTAACCCGATATGCAAAGACGGTTGCTCCGTTCTCCTGACGAACAGCCCGTGCCAAATGTTCGGTCAGACTATGTCCATAAAAGATATTATCCCCCAGAATCAGAGCACAACTATCCTTACCAATAAAATCACGCCCAATGAGAAAAGCCTGGGCCAACCCCTCCGGCTTAGGCTGGATAGCGTAGCGGATATTAACACCCCATTGACTGCCATCATGGAGCGCTCCAGCGAATTGAGATTGATCCTGCGGAGTTGTAATTACTAATATCTCAGTAATACCAGCCAACATTAACGTCGTAAGCGGATAATAGATCATTGGCTTATTATAAATGGGCATGAGTTGCTTACTGACAGTCAGCGTCAGTGGATAAAGCCGGGTCCCCGAACCACCGGCCAAAATAATTCCTTTTTTCATTCCTTTCACTCTCCCAGCCTTACTCAGCGATAACTTCCGTCACAGACCCGTTGATGCCATTCCAGTTTTTCAAATACCACTGGACGGTTTTTCGTAAACCTGTGGTAAAGGTCTCTTCTGGCCGCCAATCCAAAGTCGTCTGAAGCTTTGTAGAGTCAATAGCATACCGCTGATCATGACCCGCCCTATCTGTAACAAAAACTATTTGCTTCCGGTAACTACCTCCGTCAGGCCGGGGTGACAATTCATCAAGTAGGTCACAGATATTACGCACCACATCTAGATTACTTTTTTCATTGCTCCCACCAATATTATAGGTTTCGCCGATATTGCCACGTTCAATGACCGTTTTAAGAGCAATGCAGTGATCGAGAACGTAGAGCCAGTCTCGAATATTTTTTCCATCCCCATAAATAGGCAAGTCTTTGCCTTCCAAGGCGTTGAGAATCATCAAGGGAATGAGCTTCTCTGGGAATTGATAAGGCCCGTAATTATTAGAACAATTCGTAGTTAAGGTCGGCAAGCCATAGGTATGAAAATACGCCCTGACCAAATGATCTGAAGACGCTTTTGAGGCCGAGTAGGGTGAATTAGGCGCATAAGGTGTTGTTTCCGTGAAATGCCCCGTACTACCCAACGAACCGTAGACCTCATCCGTAGAAATTTGCAAAAATCGAAACTCATCCTTATGATTCTTTCGGTCTTCATTCCAATAGCTGCGTACCGCTTCCAACAAATGAAAAGTTCCCACAATATTCGTCTGAATAAAATCTCCTGGCCCTTCAATAGAGCGGTCAACGTGCGACTCCGCTGCAAAATTAACCACCGCTTGGAGTTGGTATTGGTGTAACAAAGCTTTAACCAACGTCTGGTCAGCGATGTCACCCTGAATAAATGAGTAGTAAGGATGTTCACAGACATCCTCCAAGGATTCCAGATTACCGGCATACGTTAACTTATCTAGGTTGATAACATGCACGTCACCTTGTCTTAAGATGTACCTTATAAAATTGCTCCCGATGAAACCAGATCCCCCAGTCACTAGCCATGTACGCAAGTTACGCTCCCCCATCCTCTTCACCTGAATTTATCTACATTCACAATCATTATCTTGATAATCCTTGAGAGCGCCTTCTTTGAATTCATAAAATTTATCCCTCTAAGCTCCAGTGTTTTATTGGCCTGTGCTGAATACTTCGAGCTAATATGCCTGAGTATAGTCTAGAACTGTTTGCAACCAGTAAAACTAACTAAAACTTTCATGATTATCTATGGTCAGATAACCATAATGACCTGCGACCACCTTAAGTCTCTTTTCAGCAAACTTTCGAATGGCCGAATAAAGTTTTGGCCATCACTTTAGAGCCAGTATGTGCACCGAATAAAGTACTCTCCACCAACCCTGCCCGATAAGTTTCTCCCTATAATCGGCCATGTCTTATTTCCAATGAGCTAAACTGATTTTAAGAAACTGCTCTAGCTCATTAATATCACTTTTATAAATAGATTTCAAATTAACTCTCGTCTTTTCATTCATTTCTGGAACTTGCATTGGTTCCAAACTGAAAGACCCAATATTATCCATAATTTTCCTTCGGACTGTCTCGTTTGTAATCACGAATTTTCCTAATTGCTTAATACGCGTAAAACAATCTTCCCGAAAGGCAAACTTCCATAGAAGTTGATATTTTGGCTTTTGCGCAACATTACTTTTAATATTAAAATCCATTTTGCTATAGGGCCTAATGTCTAGAAAGTGGGCAACCTTTTCGAATGTTATTTTTGGATCAACAATTAACTCTTCAAACATAAGAAATAGCATATTATTAATGTCAAATATTCTTAAAAACTTCTTTAAGTGCTTAAAATAAAGTCCCCCATCAATGTAATTATAGCGATCTCTGACACCGGGTAAAGTTAATTCACTTAGCCTATTAGATTCCAATTCTAATGCCTTTTCAAATGTATTTGTTTCACAACCAGTTCTCAATTGCATTAAATACTGTGAATAAGCTCTATGAACAGGGTTACGGAATATAAAGATTAATTTAACATTGGGTCCGAGGCTTTCAAAAATGCGCTCGGGTACAGAATCGTAATACAAATACTTTGGTGTAATTTCGCCAATTACCTTCTCATTTTTTATTTTGGAAAAATATTTTGTCTCATAAAACGTAAGCCCATTGGCGTATTCATCATTGACGAAAAAATTTGTTTCCTTACAATTAGGAAGATAAACCTCTGGATGTTGTCTAATTATATGATGTAATGTAGTAGTGCCAGCCTTCACCGCTCCTACACACAGAAAATTTGGAAGCATTTCAATGTCCCTCCTTCATACAAATATTAAATGTTGCTGTTGAAAACACTTTCCTTGCCTGTAAGTAATAATAAAATAATTATGAGACTAATTTGTTGCCATGGAAGGATTCTATAATTTTCCCATCCAAAAAGAGACTCAATCAAAAATGCAATTAGACTTCCGATAGCAAACCCAAAAGGAATTCTGTTCAACATTACTTTTTCTCTCACAATTCCTTTTACACTTCTAAAAACTATTGTTAAATAAATTGATATCCAACATATAAGCCCGATTATGCCATTTTCATCTGCTACTAACAGATAAATATTATGAATTGGGTTTGTTTCAACAAAATTTGAGCCCATGATAGCTACAACGCCTAAATTAATATTTCGAGATATATAATCGACTTGGCTATTTAACCCCACTCCCAATAGAGGGTGATTATACCATAAATTTAGAGCAATATCCCAATAAATTTGTCTAGCTAACAACATATCTTGAGCGTTTGTAGACATGAACAGCATTTCTCCCCATGGTGTAAATAAAAATAACATAACAGGTACCATTGATGCTATTAGTACAACAATAGTTTTTTTAATAATTTTTTTATCTGCATCCATAATCCAAAAAACAAAGACGCATGATATGATTGTAGACACAAGAGCGGAGCGGGATTGTGTCAGAAATATATCACCTAGCAAAACCATTATCAGAAAAGATGATAGTTTTTTATTATAACCCGCTTTATAACTTGCAACAAATATAGGTATTAGCATGCTTAAATAAGAACCTAAACTATTAGGATTATCAGTCGTTCCTAATGCCCTTGGAGTCATATCACGAGCAATCCAAACTTCAGTAGTACTTGAAAACAACGTTGTAGCACCATGTATATTCAATATAGGGTAGGCAATAACGAATATTGTTTGCAATATTGTTGCACCCACTGAGCCCCACCAAAGACCCAAAAATGCCTCATTGAAACTAATATTATTGGATGTAATGATAATTAGACCTGCCATAAACATAATAAAGACTGCGCCCCAAAGGCTAGCTAAGGGATTTGCGTTATATTGATAAAAAATACTCACGAAACCCAAAGCTGAGAATAATGCTATAAATTTAACTGTTTTTATTGAAAAGTTGTGTGGACTCGAAATTATTCTAGCACTGCTTCTATTCAGTATCACTAATAATAATGGAACAATCTGAAACATACCAAACTCTAAACCTTCAGGCAGTGGACGAGCAATGCTTCCAGAAACATTATTAAATATAGAAAAAGATAATGGTAACGCCAATGTAGTGACAAAAACTGATAGTACAATTATTCGAGCTACACTTTTATTTCTTGAACCAATTGCAATTGTTATAACAGCAAAAGCAAAATAAAATAAAACTTTCAGCAGGGTTCTTTTGTCAATATCTAAAAAGGCTGCAGAACCTACCGAAGCCCCTACGAACACAGCAAGAGCTGTTATTTTAGCAGTTTTTTTAAATTTCATAATTCTCCATCTCAATTTAATAATTTAATAAATAGAATTGTCTCTAAATGGTTAGTGAAGCTTAATTTTAATGAGTAACCAATCTAACTAGAGTTGCTATTCCATTAGTGAAAGCATATTGGATTTGTAGATTTCATAACCTTCGTTATAGTCGAACTTCATCTGTACATGCCTTTTGGCTTCGCTTCCTACTTGAATTCCATTTTCAGGTAGTTCTTTTAGATTCATTATTGCTTGAATATAATCAGATTCCTTTTCGCAGTGTATATAATGCCGTATTGGTACGGCTTCAATCCCTTCTATCCCGATATCACCCGTGAGTACAGGCAACCCAGCAGCCATGCCTTCTAGAACTTTAATTTTAATGCCTGCCCCGTAGTGCAGAGGCGCAACCATGCAAAACGATTCCGAAAACAACCTTGTCGGATCATCTACAAATCCTGTAAAAGTTACCCCTGATACTTCAACCCTCCCGATAAAGTCTTTCGGGACATTTCCACCAACAATACAAAATTCTAGTTCACAGTCAAGATTATAAACAGGAATAAACACTTTTTTTATAAACCATTCTACAGCTTCTTGGTTCTCCCATCTATTCATCGCTCCAAAAAAAAGTATTTTATTTTGAATTTTCTTCGAATAATTCCTTTCGTATTTGCTGAAATATGGTGCTATTACTTGAATTTTAATATCTTCAACTCCTTCGTCAAGTAATAATTCTTTATCTTTGTTATTATATACTGTGACAAAATTCAGATAGGAAATGGCAGAAAGCTCAACTTCTTTCTCTAGCGCAATAATTCTATTATTCCACCGCTGAAAAATCCCACTGGTAATATTTCTTCGCGATAAGCCCTGAAAAAATACATCTTGTTCAGTCCCAAATAACCTTGCATTGGGAAAGAACTGTTTAATTGTACTCGAAAAAATTATAGTTTGAGTCCATTCTAATATAACAATATCAGGGTCCCATCCACTATTCAAAATTTGCTTAATTCCCTTATTCAGATATCGCTCAGTGAAAGGATCTATAATGCTTCTTTTTCCATATATTTGGACGGCTATTTTTTTCACAGATTTATTATAAATGTACCTAAATACTCTAGGTAATTGCTTAATTTCTTGTGAAAAATTAAGACATTTCGGGTACTCTTCTATCATATAATCGTAATCCCTATCATTACTTATTGTTATCATCAATAAAGCCACTTCAAATTGTGGATCATTATAGAATTTATTTAGGTAAAAGTTTAAAACCCTTCCACCCGCATGCGCCACACGATCTGAAACTGGGCATGGCGCCACTATCAATGTCTTAATTGTCATATTTCCCTCCGAATTTGAATTATACTAAATCCTTTTTCCTACCTCTTGTTCCAGAAAGAAAATCGCAATATCCTTTAATCAAAGTATTTGCTCTATCTACTTCTCCTTTGTAATAGTAAATGACAACTTTCTTAATAATTATTAAAGTTTTTAAAATAAAAAAAACTAAAAAAACTAAAAATGACCGATTTTTCAGCATATAAAATAAATGATTTCTATTAAAGTAGTATAGTTGCGTTATAGATTCCTTTCCTACTGTCTTAGAATGCTTATGATATACTTTATTATCGATATTCACAGCAATCTTACCTCCAGCTTTTCTAATCATATAACAGAACTCAGACTCCTCCAAATAAAGGAAATAGTCTTCGGGGATTTCTTTAAACGGCGAGTATTGTGTAATTAGCATTGCATGTCCAAGAATACTTGGAACAAGAAACGCCTTACTTTTAGACTCAATTTTCCCCACTTTTTGAACTCCAATTGGTCCCTTCAGCCAGTGTTCTTTAACATAAATTGCCTGTATTTTATTTCTGTCATAAAAGTCGTAAGCAGGAAAACCTAACAAAGCTAGTTTTGAGATTTCTTGGCCACCAATTAATTCCATTGCCCTACTTATAAAATCAGTACTAATAACTGTATCATTATTCAAGATCAAAATATTCGCTTCGGAATTAACACTATATGCATATCTTATTCCAACGTTGTTTCCACCTGCATAACCTAAGTTAGATCCACACTTAATTAGAGTTAAAGAATAATCTAAATAATTATTGGTAGTACATATTTGATCTATTGTTAATTCGCAGTACATGATTTTCCTATTGGTTTGAATTGGATTATAAAGTCCTTTTATATCAATTAACCCATCAGCCCATTTCTTGATATATTCCAATGAATTATCTTCAGAATCATTATCACATACCACAACTCTCGTATTTGCATAGTTTGTGTTATAAACGCTCTCTATGCACTCCAATGTATCTTGCCATCCGTTCCAATTAAGAACAATTACGTAGATAGGAGTTATCATCTTATTCTATCATTCCCTTAACTAATTAATCCCTGAACTTTTTTCTAATTACACCATACAGTGATCTGTCATATTACCAGAGACCCCCAAAAATCCATTTAGAAGGTGCATCGTCCAATATACCTTTTATTCTAGACAACCTAACTGGTACCCTATTTCAACGACCATTTTCAACTCATATCTCTTTATGGCGATTTAACAAACTGGAATATATTTGCTATATATTCTGACGCCACCAGTCAAGCGTTTCAGTTAAACTGACATAAAAGTTCCTCTCGAGTTGCCAAGCAACTGCTTTATGAACTTTAGCGGAAGATCCAATAAATACCGGTACATCAGATAAACGATAGCGAGTTTCATCAACTTGTATTCTGATAGGTGTTTTAGCCGCTTTTACTAGAAAATCCAGAATTTCTTTAGCTGCTCGAGGTACTCCAGAGCAAATATTGTAGATCCCTGGTTTAACCTCGTTTTCCAACAGTAACGCGTAAGCTCTCACCACATCCCTAACATCAGTGAAATCTCTGCTAGCGCTTAATTCACCAACTTTTAGCACGCTCTCCGTAAGTCCTTCTTCAATCCTTGCTATCTGAGAGGCAAAATCACTCACTACAAAACCTAGTTGTTGTCCTGGACCAAAATGGTTGAATGCCCGAACATGAATTACATAAAGGTTATCCCTTTTGGCCATTTGCAAAGCAATAAGGCCCGCAGCAAATTTACTTGTAGCGTAAGGATTTTGTGGCATGCATGGGTCCTCCTCGGTCAGAGGCTTTCCTGTCTTAGCACTTAATCCATATTCCTCGCTGGAACCCACGCAAACGACCTTTGTCAGAGGTAGATATTTTTTTACAGCATTCAGTAGTACGATCGTTCCAACTGTATTCACTTGAACTGTTTCAAGCGGATACTCCCAAGCATGTTTCACCATGCTTTGTGCCGCAAGATGAATAATACCCTCTGGCTTGAGGTCTCTTAAGATTGCTTCCACCTGATATGATTCAGTAATATTAAATTCTAGTCTTTGACAAATCTTAGACGTGATATCACCAGAAAGTGTACCCGCTAAAACTTCATGTCCTCTTTTTGATAATTCTTTGATAAGATGGTTTCCCACAAAGCCCCCGGCGCCTGTTATCAAAACCCGCATGCGTCACCCCTAAAATGTTATTCTTTTCTCACTCGTGTCAGATCTGCATCCACCATTGACTTAATGAGCTCCTCCAAACTGGTCTTTGGTACCCAACCAAGCTTTTCTTTGGCCTTAGCTGGGTTCCCTAACAGAATCTCGACTTCCGTAGGACGATAGAACTTTGGGTCAATTACAACATGACTCTCATAATTCATTCCAACATACTCAAATGCAATTCGGCACATTTCTCTGACGGTTGTTGTACGCCCGGTGGCCACTACATAGTCATCAGGTTCTGACTGCTGTAGCATAAGCCACATGGCTTCCACGTAATCACCGGCAAAACCCCAATCCCGTTTTGCATCAATATTGCCTAAACTCAACTCGTTTTGTTTGCCTAATTTTATTCTTGCAACAGCATCGGTTACTTTTCTCGTAACAAACTCTATCCCACGAATTGGCGACTCATGGTTAAACAAGATACCGCTACAAGCGAACATTTTGTAGCTTTCCCGATAATTTATAGTCATCCAATGTCCAAATAGTTTTGAGACGCCATAAGGGCTTCGTGGATAAAATGGTGTTTTTTCACTCTGAATGGATTCTTGAATTAATCCAAACATTTCACTAGTCGATGCCTGGTAAAATTTTATTGATAAGTCTGTTAAACGAATCGCTTCGAGTACATTTAAAACGCCAATGCCCGTGGATTGTGCCGTAAGTATTGGTTGCTCCCAGGAAGTTGCCACAAAGCTCTGTGCTCCTAAATTGTATACTTCAGAAGGATTCGACTGTTTTACCGCTCTAATAATCGAGGCTAAATCAGTTAAGTCACCCTCAATCATTTCAACCTCATTTTCTATACTGAGGAACTTCAATCTCCAGTTGCTGGGCGTACTCCTCCTAGCTACCAAACCGTATACTTTATATCCTTTATCGAGTAGCAGTTTCGCAAGATAGGGTCCGTCTTGTCCCATAATTCCAGTTATTAGCGCGTTTTTCATTACATTTCTCCCAATCATTATAATTTTTCATACTTTAAGTTAGCATTTTACTTTCTGCTCCCCACCTAAAACAGATTGAGGCCATTCTTTTGTGCAAACCATTTCACAGTTTCTTCTAAACCTTTTTTTAAATCATAGTTATTCAAAAAACCCAATTCTGTTTTTATTTTAGATAAATCGGCGGTCATTTCTTCTACGTCACCCTTCCAGCTCTTGCCTGTATAGGTAATAGTCGGTTTTAAGCCTAATAGATCAACAATATTGTTTGCCAGATCTTTAATTGATGTTGGGTTTCCACCTGCTACATTAAAAACTTTTCCTACAGAATGATTAGACTCCATAACGGTTATAAAGGCATTAACAGTATCCTTTATATAACAGTAGTCACGAATTTGCCGACCTGTTCCTAAAACTTCGAGATTTTCTCTATTGAACACAATTTTTTTGATCAAATCATGAATCACATACCGGGGCTGTCTTGGGCCGTAAGTATTAAACACACGCAATGCTGTGAATGGAAGCTCATACGTCATAAAATAGCACATACCAAGTTTTTCCCCATATAACTTGGTAATGCCATAATTAGATATTGGATCAAGCGGGTGTTTTTCATCCATTGGAGTATACTGAGGATTTCCATAAACAGCTGCACTACTTGCGAAAACAACTTTCTTAACGCCTAACTTCAAACAACAATTTAGCACATTAAATGTTCCTTCCGCATTCCAACGAAAGTCTGTTGCAGGAAATTTATCAGAAAAAGGTACATTAGCATTTGCTGCCAAATGGAATACCACGTCAAATTTATGTTCTTTATATAAGCTATGAATAAATTGATAATCAGATAAATCTCCATATATATACTCACATATTGGATTCAAATGCAGTTCTGAGCCCATATTCATACCACTGAGATTGTCTACACAAGTCACATTCCTGTATCCGTTATTTAACAATTCGTCGATTAAGTATGATCCAATAAACCCGCAACCGCCTGTGACCAGTATCTTCGCATCATAGTTCACGTTTTTTATCTCCCAACCCAATTTTTATATAACTCTGCGCCCCGTTCTTTAATGAAAACCTTTGTTTTATTTTTTTGCATATCTCCACATATTGATCTCGTTGAGTGATTAACTCGTGTATCGTTTCAACCATGAGCTCTAACTGAGGAATTGTTACTAATCCAACCATCTCTTGACGGACAAAATCTTTCGTGCCGTTGTTTGGGTAATCGGTTGTTATAATAGGAACGCACGAAGCGACTGCCTCAATCACACTCATCGGAAGTCCTTCTCTTTCCGACGGAAGTATTAGCGCTATGGATTCTGCCAAAATCTTTTTTTTAACCTCATTACTTGTATACCCGTGAATTATTACGTTGTCGCAGCTAGAATAATTCTCTCGTAGTTTTTCAAGCAATGCTCCGCCCCCCACCACATGAATTAGGTTTGTAGTTTGATACTTTTTGTTATACTGTATAACTGCCTCTATTGCATCTTCCGGATGTTTATGAGCCTCCAAGCGGCCGATAAATGCAAAATGCTGTGGATTAACGGCTTCTTGAAATGTTTCTATGTCTACCAAACTTGGTATAACACTCACACTATTGCGACGCCCAATTTTTCGAACTTGTTCAGCTACCGAGTCACTAATACATACAACCCTGTCGCTCGACAATAGGATCATTTTTTGAATAAAGTACCAAAACAAGCCCTTCCTATACTCGACAAAGTCAAGTACTCGTTTTGTCGTGATACCGACAAAACGTGAATTTACAATTGGAAGTAGCGGGAACTGACTAAATACTACGAAATCATATCTATTTGCCTTTAATAATTTGCACGACTGGAAACTAAAAAAAAGGATTGTTTTCCAACTTCTGTCTTTTAATCCATTCCCACCCTTATAGCCAAAATCATCAACAATTCTTTGAATCTTTAAATTCCCCTTTTCCTCGTTTCTTGCAAGCTTATCATCATATCGAATGGTTAGAATATCTACTGCATGACCTTCCTTAATAAAACATTGTGCCAATTCAGCAAGACGAATTTCCTGTCCACCAATGTGTGGTGAATAGAATTCTGTTACTACGGCTATTCGCTTTTTCAAATTACCACCCCTTTACCCGTTAGAATCATTTGGTTGGTCAGTAAGAAGTGGTATCCGTGCATATCTTCGGCAATATCGCCACTCATTTTTGTGTTCGAAATTCTAGACATTAAAACCTTATGACTCATCAAACACACGCTTCAGAGTTTCCATCACTTCTTGAGCTGTATTTTCCCAACTAAATAATTTAACTTGTTCATATCCTTTGGTTATAAACTTTTCCCTCAAACTTTCATTCGAATAAATCTCATACATTCCTTCTGCAATACCATCTATATCATATGGGTCGATATAAAAAGCCGCATCGCCACATATCTCCGGCATTGAAGCAACACATGACAATACTACAGGGCAACCACAGGCCATGGCTTCTAAAGGTGGAAATCCAAATCCTTCATATAATGATGGAAAAACCAACAACTTTGCCATATTATAGATATCCGGTAAATGCTCGTCTGCTACGAAGCCTGTAAAATGAACCTTGTCTCCAATCCCTAGTTTTTCAATTAAAATGCTTAAATCGGGTAACCCAATAATAAAATTATCTCTTCTCCCTAAAATAACCAAGTGGGAATCCTGTAATTTGCGTTGTAGTTTTGCAAAAGCCTGTAACATTCTCGGTATATTTTTATGAGGCTTGACATTTCCAACATGTAAAATAAAGTTTGTAGGCAAACTGTACTTTGCTGAAATTAGCGCGCGTTCCTCAGCTGTTAAGTTGAGATGTCTAAACTTAACTCTATCAAATCCACAATGAATTGTTTTAATTTTGCTAACTGATTCGCCTGTATATTTGACTATTTCCTCTTTTGAAAAATTCGAGTCAGTTATTATTAAGTTTGACAATCTTGTTGCAAAATACATTAGGCATTTCGCATAAATTTTTTGCGGTATTCTTAGAGTAGATGAATACACTAGATGATTCACATCATGAATCGTTACAACTCTTCGCTTAGCCTTAATAGGTAAAATAGGAATGTTATAGTGAGGTGCCCAAAAAATATCACAGTTAGGTATTTTAAATGGAACTCGGATTTGCTCTCTGACAGAATACATTTTCCCCTCAACATTGACAACTTCTATGTTAGGCCTTATAGCATCTCCCAAAAAGTTTGCATCTTCTTTATACGTAAGTAGAGTAAATCTGTGACTGGTATCCTTAATGAGTACATTTGTTATTTCACGTACATATCTACCTATTCCAGACGCATGTATAAACCGACAATCAATGGTAATATGCATTTCATCCCCCATGACAAGTAACTATTTTGTGAGCAGTCTGTACAATATACAAGAAATATCCTTTGTTACTTTCCTGTAACCTAAACTCAAATTCCCTGTCCCACCTTAATGTGCCCCCGTCCTCTTCACCACACAATGCACAGTCTGAAACAACGTTTTAACATCAAACAACAAACACTGCTTATTCAGATAGCTGAGCTCCAACCAAGCCCGCTCTGGATATTTTAGACTGCTTCTCCCTGAGACCTGCCAAATACCAGTGATCCCAGGCTTCATAGCTAGAAATTTGATTGCATCCCTTCCATACTCTGCGAGCTCCTCCTCAACAATCGGCCTCGGACCAACCAGAGACATTTCGCCTTTCAGGACATTTAGAAATTGCGGAAGTTCGTCCAAACTGGACTTGCGCAGTATATGTCCAATCCAAGTGATTCGGGGATCCTCTCCTTCGGGTAACTTATAATTGTTCTCCACGTATGCTTTATAGATCTCCGGATTAGTTTTCAACACCTCTTCAGCGTTTTTGCGCATGGAACGAAACTTGTAGACATAGAAAGCATCCCCACCACGTCCGATTCTCTGTTGACGAAAAAATACCGGTCTGCCATCTGTCAAAAAGATGATGATTGCAACGATGGCGACAATGGGTGAAAAAAGAATACTTCCGAAGGTTGCCCCAAAAATATCGAGTGTTCGTTTCCAGCTTGGAAAATCATCTAACTCAACATGCTTTGTAGCTTTCTGCATGACCGAACTCTGCAAATCCACCACTTTCCTTCCTAACTTCTCCCTAGACATCAACCAATCTTCGAGCCTGGTTCACCAGTTCCAGAGACCCACTCTCTAGCTAACTTACAATGCACTTCAACCTCATCCCAACTCATGAAAATCCTCACAATATCCCCTTCCACCAAATCAGTGCCCGCTTGCACCTCAATAAACTCTAGATCCGTCCTCGCCCTAACCCCATGCTTTGCCCCAACTGGAATATGTAAGACATCCCCTGGCTTTACTTGGTAGATCACATCGTCAAGCGCAAACTCACCCTCGCCATTCGTGATCGTCCAAACTTCACTGCGCAGGTAATGCAGCTGATAACTTAAACTCTTTCCCGCTATAACCCCAATCCGTTTGGTCAGGACCTCTTGTCCATGATCATATTTCACATGATCCAGTACCCTATACCATCCCCAACGCCTCTCCTCAAACATCGGCCTCTGGGTAAACCCTTTGACCATTTCCTTGATTCGTGGACTAGCTTGCTTATCTGTAACCAAGATCCCATCCGCGCTAGCCGCAACCACGACGTTTGACAAGCCGAGCACAACAACCGGGATATCCAATTCGTTAATGATATGAGTCCCTAAGGATTCCTCACATAGGACACCGTTCCCGCTAATCGGAGCAGCGATTTCCTCGGTTAAGGTGTTCCAGGTCCCGAGATCTTTCCACTCCCCATCATATCGAATCGCCACAACATTCTTAGCCTTCTCCACGACCTCATAGTCAAAGCTAATCTTAGGTAATGACGCATACTTGTTAATCAACTTCAGATAATCCAAAGGTAGGCCGATTTCCTCAAGCTTTGCCAGGATATAGCCTAATTTAAAAGCGAACACGCCGCAATTCCAAAGTGCTTGCTGGGCGATGAGTTTTCGGGCTTGTTCTTCTTGGGGTTTTTCCCGGAAATGAGAGACTCTCACATAAGAATGATCGTCTTGGTTCGTCTCAGGGACTATGTAACCGTATTTTTCTGAAGGATAGGTGGGTGTGACCCCGACCAAAGCAAGATCCGCTTCTGATGAAATAAGCACGTTCTCCAACTCTTTAACCCGTTGGAAAAAGCGATCATCTACGAAGGAATCCACCGGAAGTACGGCAACCACTTCATTAGGGCTGACATGTTCGACCGAATATAAATATGTAGCAGCTAATGCAATAGCCGGGTAAGTATCCCTACGTACCGGTTCAACGACAATTTTTACGCTGTCACCCAGCTGATTTTGGATCATATCCACTTGAGACTTACTCGTCGCCACTACGGCAGAATCAGCCAACTCCACTGCTTCCAGCTGGCCCCACACCCGTTGCACCATCGATTCACTGTCCCCATCTTTATTCTCCAACACTTTAAGAAACTGTTTCGACCGAGCATCATTCGACAACGGCCACAGCCGTTTCCCCGAACCACCCGAAAGTAAGATTAGTCTCATACCCCAACCCCTTTTCTCGCTCCAACACCTCTGCAAATCCCTGCTGCCCTTCAAAATCTAGGACCATAGACCTAACCACATAAGTCTACGGTCCTAGTACGATCCTAGAATCGCCCTAGGACAAGTGTACATGGTATACCATTCGCCTTTATTCATTGATTTCCTCTATTACGAAACAATCTATTTAATATATTTTCTTCCATTTTTTATAAATATCAGCATAAAATCTTACTAATTCGACTCCAAAAACCACGTTTCCCCTTCTTCTCCCTACCGACCCCCATCAGGCAATATTCCCCAATCCTCTGCACAACCTCCCCCTCCAGCATCCTCTGCGGATTAAGCAGCGTCATTTCCCCGAACTTCTTCTCGCCGACAATCCCCTGCACGCTACGCAGTTCCTCCCCATAAGCCCCTTCTCGTTGGGAAACACGATGCGCATCCGACCCCATAAAATGAATCAAGTCGCTTCCTAGCAGCCGTTTGGCTAACCCCTTTGCCTGAGGCCCATATTTCCCACTTAAGCTTCTTAAGTCCAGCTGCAGGAGAATCCCCTTTTTAGCCCAATCAAGTACACGCTCCGGCTCCTCCACTAACCCTTTATAACGTTCTGGATGGGCCAGAACTGGGGTCAAGCCCAAGACTTGAAGCTCAAAAAACACCTGATCCGTATAGTGGGGAATCTCCAGCAACGGAAGTTCTACAAGTAGATACTTGCCAGCATCACCCAAAGTCATGAGCTTCCCGTCTCTCGCCCACTTAGCCATGTCGGGGAAGATATAGTTCTCTGCACCCGGCAGGATTTTAACCTGAATTTCCGCTGCAGCAACCTGGAAGCGCACCTGGTCTGTTATTGCCCGTATATCTGCAGAGCGCAAATAGTCCTTTCCTTCTAAGACGTGGGGGGTGGCAATAATCGTCTTAAAGCCAGCCTCTTGCAACTGACGCACTATCTCAATCGTTTCTGCCATGCTTTTTGACCCGTCGTCCACCCCGGGTAGTATGTGGCTATGGATATCGATCATCTGAGCACTCCTATAGTTTGCACGCTGACAATTCTCGATCAAATTCATTATACTGGAGGTTCGTAAAGTTTTAATGAAGGGAGTGTTAAGTTTAAGTCAATTTCGGTTTTATACCTTGCGCGTGAAACGTTTTCTTTCTTATAATTATTATACCTTCGACACAGATGGGCGTTTTCCTGCCTACCTTTCTTGCAAATAGTTCCATATGCAAGAAATACTTTTTAATCTCAGCAAAGAATGCTACAATTCATAGAGTACAACCTGTCACTAAGAGAGGAGAGGACGACAATTAAACTCAAACCTCGACGCATCTTAGCATTTCTGGGAGTCATAGTTTTAGCAATCGGTGGCTATGTCGGCTGGCAAATCTATCAAGGGCAACTGCTGGCGCATCAATATGAGACTGATGCTCTGAAATTGGCCCAAGTGTCCAGCAGCGGTTCAACTTCAGCGAATTTGCCTGTGCCCAGTTCTAATAGGACGAAACCAAGTGCTTCGGCCACTACTGAACCCCCGGGATCCCAACCGAATTCAAATCCTCCCTCTGCGCCCTCCGGCACCTCTTCTTCCGGGGTGTACAAACAATTGATATCCAACTCTTATCAGCAGACCCTGCAAACGATGCAGAATGTCAAGTCCAGTACCTTGGCTTTACAAGGGCATAAAATGTCTCTCTCCGCCTACAGAGCTAGCATACTCCAGTCCCAAGCGGCCATTTCCTCGTCGGAAGACTTTGTGCGGGCCAACCCGCCGACAGAGGAGAACCTGACCTCCTCCTATCAAGAGTTATTGGCCGGAATTAATTTAGCCAAGCAATCTATGGACGTCGTCTTAAACGGGATTTCCTCCATAAGTCCCTCCAGCTTATATGCCGCGCGCGCGATGGGTAAACAAGCGCAGCAACAAGTGATCGAGGGCTATGGCGGCTTGTAATTGACCTTCCAGTGAATAATTAAGCAGTCCTCCTCCGTTGTACAACGGAGGAGGACTGCTTAATTCTATTTAGCGTTCTTATGGTGCTTAGACTTTTTCTGAGCTGAATTGTCCGACCCGTGATAGTAGTAGTAATAATAATATTCGCTGGTTTTCAGGTCCGCTTTGTTGAGAACAGCTCCTAGGATCTTAGCGCCTACTTTATCCAACTGCTCTTTAGCTCTGAGGGCATAATCTTTGTTTACTTCGCCTGAGGCTAAGACCAGGATGACCCCGTCGACGATCTGGGCAATAATCGCGCCATCTGTCACGGCGATAATGGGTGGGGTATCGACGAGGACAACGTCATATTGCTGACTGACTTCCTCGATCAAACGCTTCATTCGTTTCGACCCGACAAGTTCCGCAGGATTGGGAGGAATAGGTCCTCCTGTGAGCACCATGACGCCTGGTACCGCGGTTTCCTTGATTAAGAGATGAAAGTCCTTATCCTGCACTAGGGCGATGGATAACCCTTCGGCATTAGTTAACCCAAAAAGTTTATGTTGAGTAGGATTGCGCATGTCCGCATCAATCACGAGCACAGATTTTCCGGCTTGGGCCATACTCACCGCTAGGTTAGCGACCGTGTGTGATTTGCCTTCTCGGGGTCCAGCGCTTGTGATCATGATTTTCTTGGTTTCTGAGTCCACACTCGTAAACTGGACGTTCGTCCTGAGTGTACGATAGGCCTCCGAGATGGGAGATTTCGACTTTTCTAAGGTAATTAATGAATATGCCAAAGACTCTCTTCCCCTCTTACCCTTGTTTTCCTGTTTCATAGTTTGGAATGACGCCCAAGACTGGAATCCCTAGCAACTTCTCAACATCGATTGAGGTTTTCAGGGTGTTATCTAAGTATTCTAGCAAGAAGACTACGCCAACCGCTGCCATCAAACCTACCACAAAAGCAATCAGGATATTCAGGGTTTTATTCGGCTTCACTGGCTTGTCCGGGGTCACTGCAGTATCCACCATGCTGACACTGTCCACTTTTTTGATTTCGATCACCGCTTTGGAAAACTCTCGAGCCATCGTGTTGGCGATCGAAGCTGCCAGTTCGGGGTTTGTATTCGTCACCATAATCTCTAAAATTTCCGTGGTTTTCACCGGGTTTATGGAGATCAGTTTGTCAAGATCTTCAACCGTCAACGGTAAGTTTAAATCCTTGATTACATTTTCCTCCACTGTGCGGCTCTGGGCAATCGTGGCATAAGTTTTGGCCAGTTGCTGGTTGGCCATCAGAACACTGTTATCCAGCATTTGGGCTGCTGATTTAGCCGAATCCGACGGTTTTTCGCCCACAATCAACGTGGTAGACGCTTGATAAACGGGTTTAATTAGATAAAAACTAATAACGCCACTGGTCAGTGCAGCGATAAGTGGGAGCACTACTACGATCATCCAACGTTTACACAACACGTCCCAATACTGGCGCAGTTCTATTTCCTCTTCCATGTCAACCTCCCAAATTCATTCCACTAAACTTTTCAGACTTTATATATTTCGCTATAATTTTCTTTTTTCCTTCAAATCCATCGAAATAAATATATTAGTTTTGCGTTGTCGGTAGACTCGTTCCAAAATTATATGTCATATTATACTACACTAAGAAGGGAAATATATAGTTGAATGTCGAATACTATTCTTTATGTTCAGAAGGTTGAAGCTATTCATAAGCTCCAGCAGAGTTTACTTTAGGAGGAACATCATTGCTAAACAAGCCAACCAAAATTGAAGTATACATTATTTTATGGGCCTTAGTGCTGGCACTGCTTACTTTAGTCTTTTTTTGGGGCAGAAATCGAGTTGCAGTACCTCCACACCCAGTTTCTTCGCAAAAATCCGTCTCTACAACTTTGACCCCCTTGATAGATTCGAAAACCATGACGGATTCTAAGCAAAGTGAGCAAACCACCGTCACTCTACAAGGCTTAACTAAAATCATGGCACCCGCACCGGTTAATGCCCTACTCCTCGGAGATGCAATCGCCGCCAGTCGCGGAGCTTCTGACCTAAACTTAGTCAGTTGGTATGCTCTTGTCGCCAAGGACTTGCACAGTAAATACCCTGGTACCCTGCAATGGCAGCTCCATACTAATGCCGAAGGTACGATTAACGATGCTTTGAATTACCTACCTGAAGTGCCCCAGGACACTGACCTGATCGTCTTATGCTTGGGCCAAAATGATCCCAGCAAGGTAAAGCTCAGTGAGTTTAAGCAAAAATATGAACAACTGCTGGTGGAACTTAAAGCTAAAAGTCCCCAGGCAGACCTTTTCTTAGTAACTGAACCCCCAGTTAAAAACAATTTGGAAAATAATAAATATTTCCTTTATCGTGGGGTTATTCTGGAATTAGCTCAAAAATATCAGCTTCACGTGATTGATGAATGGACTACCTTTATTCAAGATCCGGCTCCACTTGCCAGTTTATTGGCGAACAATGTCGATCCTAACGACAAGGGTTACCGGGTTTTTGCAGATGCGGTCTTAAAAAGCTTTGACGATTATTTGATAACTGCAAATTAATAGCTGGATCCTATTGAAAGAGCCGACTGCTTGGAGCAGTCGGCTCTTAATTGCTACCTATTTAAGATTGTCTTAAGAGACAGACTGATAACGAATTATCAGCTAAAGCTTACCGTCCACGGCATGACGTCGCTCTGAACCTTAAATTGGATCGAATGGCCTGCAAGTTGACCTAGATATGCATTTTCCCAAGTTGTAACACCAGTAGGACCACCATTGATAAGGTACACAATGGCTGTCTTAATATTTGCGTTTTGACTGCCTGGAGCATACCAATTAGTTCCGTCCGTACTGACAGACACAGGAAGAGATCCAGCCGCAGACATGAACACGTTACTAATCCCGATTGTACTTAATGGAGCATTTGCTTGATTAATAATCGCTGTAATAACGTGAGTTGAAGGATTCGCTGTAGTGGTAGCCCATTGGGTATTTAATGTGGTACCGGTAGTTGATCCAAGGGTCAGGGTCAGACTAACAGAACTAGGTGTACAACCTGGCTCTGTTAGAGTACCATTAAATGTCACTTTATTGCCAAACAAGGCGCGTAGTGAACCTAAACTAACATCTCCACCCTGAATTGCGCTTCCCAGAAGACCTGACATCGTGATTGGGCTGGATAAAGGAAACGTTTTGTTACTAAACGATATCGCACCCGTCGGGGATGTGAGTCCCGTCAGCTGTAAGGTACTATCCGCTGGACTAGCTGTAATCGAAAGAGCTGTGATCCGTTGGTCATTAAGCATCCCAGAGAGATCGACCGTAGATCCACTAGGAACGCCAACAGTGTTCGAACCATTCAGAATAGCAAACGATAGGATTTGAGTTGCAGGCAGTGTTTGGGTTCCGCCGCCGCCAGCACTACTTCCGCCGCCGCCACCGCCACCACCGCCGCCGCTAACTACAGGCGTAGAGGGACTCGAAGGAGTAGCCGGTGTTGTCGTTCCATTGACCGTGCCACCACCACTCACGATAGCTGGTGAACTTCCGGAATTGGTCAAACTCGTAATACTGGCCGTAGGAGGCACTTGCACATTGGCTGGGGCATTGTCCGTCATACTGGCGACTACCGCGTTGCCTCCGAGTGTCACATTGCATACCGTGTTGACAGTGACCGAAGCGAAGCTCCCATTTAAAGTCACTTGAGAATTGGCTAGTCCCGGTGCAATGGTCAGTTGAGGGATGATTGCTCCCGGTGCAGCCGTGATCGTTGCCGTTCCATCTACTTCCACTGGGTGAGTAAAGGTTCCTTGCAGTACGATTGTTTGGCCGGGTGCGAGTGCTCGAATAACGTAAACGTCTCCAAAACCACCCGAAGCCGAATCAAGCATGGCTTGCGTAACGACATAGGTGTTACCAATCGCAGTCGTACCCGAAGCCTCCACATGGACGTTGGTCGTGCTATTTACGGTCATGGTATCTGCCGTCACGTTAATTAGGACAATACTACTCGTCGCTCCGGATAAAACGACAATGTTGGCAGCTTTCACATTCGTTAGAGTCGCCACGCCGCTGGCACCGGGGTCGAGGAAGATCGTACCTGTTACTTGGAGATTCGTCAAATTTGCCTTGTTGCCCGTCACATAAATGCTGTTAGGAATAACTGCGTTCTGAACCGTCACATTGTCTCCCGTAACCCGAACACTGTCCGTCATCACAGCCTTGTTGTTCGGGTCGGTTGAGCCTGCCGTATCTCCCGCATTGGCATAGACTAGCGCTGAAGACAGGCCGCTAAGGCTGGCAGAGGGTAGTACGCTCTCTCCGCCCAGAGCAGTGATTGTCTTCGGGAGCAGGTTGGATTTAACATAGGTCAATGTATCCGCTGGTACCTGTTGATCACTCATAACGACTGCTGAACGAGTTTGAGCCGCTAACGGTGCGACCGCTAGGGCATCAACCAAGTGGGCATCCTCTCCATTCGAGACATAGATTTGTCCATAGTTCAGCTGGGGGGCAAATTGCTTCAGAATCTGGCGGTTCGTATCAAAGCGATCCACGCCTCCGGCCCGCTGGGCATGAGGGAGCGCTGTCATCACGGCATCACTGACCACTCCAGTACCACCGACAACAAAACTATGGGTAATTCCGCTGAGACTATTGATGTAAGTAGCTGTAGCGGTCGGAAGTGAGTTAACATCTGTCAATAAAATCGGCATACCCTGAGCCGCGGCAATTCCGGCCACGGAGAGAGCGTCAGCGTTACTGTAGGCCGTCGCGACAACGACCTGAGAAACAGGAGCTACCGAAGCTAACGATTGAGCTATATTGACCGCTGTTGCGAAACGATCGCTGCCACCGAGAGGTATGACCGTAATACCCATCGTGCTGAGTTGGTCGGTCACCGCAGACTGGATCACGCCTGTTCCGCTCGTGACATAGACCGTCTTGACCCCGAGGCGTTGGAGTTCTGCCACAGCAAAGGAGTTTAAGCTATCTCCTTGGGTCAGTAGGATCGGGGCATTCATAGCCTTAGCTAGAGGTGCCGCTGTCAGAGCGTCCACCAGGTTAGCATCCATGCCGGCTGCCAAAATTGCATACTTGGAACTTGTTGTCCAGCCCTGCTCAGCGATCTTCGCCGCAGTCTCATAGCGATCTTGCCCTGAGAGTCTTTGTAAGGCGTTAATGGGTGCCATAGTCGGCACCGCGGTAGCTAATGTCGTCGCCGCCGAAGCCAAGAGTGGTTGCGCTATCAGCATTGAACATGCCAGCGTAGCCGTCATTAAACCTGCCAACTTCTTATGTTTTTTCACTATTGTACCCTCTCCTCTAATTAAATCTAGCAGCGAGACACCCACTTCGATAAGTGAGCATTCCCACGCTTCTCCACTTCAGGTGCGATCAACTCCTCACCTGAAGCCCGATGTTTAGCTTAGCTAAACAAATCCACTTAGAACCTTGGCAAAATTCAGAACTAAATCACTCCTTCCAGCTCTGCGACAGTCTTGTTTTTTCTCGCTTTTGAGGTTATGTGAATTATACTAGTGCACGAATTTATCACGATTACTATGTCTTATTCTGCATTAATTTACAATTCCCTGCTAGTCCAACACAATTAATTCTAATATCGCCATAGTATGCAAAACTTTCGACTGGTCTCTACTCATTTCGAAATAAAAAAGAATGCCTATGGTTCTTACAGAATCATAGGCATTCTCGTCAAGTTACCGACTTAAGACTGCTTCCAGCTGAGTCTCTAAAGCTCCACTGACCGCATTCACATTCCCCACGACCGTACTTTGGGGAATATACACTTTATTATAAAGCAGGAAATTGTTGACCCCATCAGGCAACGTATTGCTGGGTACGACCATCAATAGGCCATTTTGTTTAGCCGCTAAGGCTCCCGCCAAGAGCGCTGAGGCATCCGGTGTGCCGCCCCCGACGTCATTGGGGGAAACTGAAGAAGAAGCAAAGAAAACGGGGTATTGATCACTGACCGGCTTAGCCGTGAAAAAGTTCTCACAGACCGCTTGCTCAGTGTAATAGCGATCACTGCCGCCGAGACGTGTCACAGAGTAGTTATTCGCTAACGAGGTTGCCAGCGCCGGGGTAACTACGCCTTCTCCGCCGAGAATGGAGATCTCTTTAGTGCCCGCCCCTGTTAAATAAGTTTGGGTGGGCGCAGGCAGGGTTGAGCTGTCTGTCAAGAGTACGGGATACCCTTGTTCTGCTGCAAAGACACTACCGACGATGGCATCAGGCTCCCCATAGCCGTAGGCGAGATACGCGGCCGGGGCTGGGCCCAGCAATTTAGCGATCTGAGCTGCGGTGTCATAACGATCCGTTCCGCTCACTCTGGTAATGCTCAGTCCCTGACTGGTTAACGCGCCTTCTACCGCTGCACTGACTGCACCGACACCCCCGATAATATAGACATTCGTCGCTTTGAGGCTCTGAATCTCGGTGAGTACTGCGGCTGGTAAGCTATTGGAATCCGTCATGAGGATCGGAGCATCGAGTTTCTTGGACAACGGAATAGCTGTCATGGCATCTACCAAAACGTCTTGTCGGGTGAGGATGACATTTTGGGCGCCGGTCCAGCCTTTTTGGGCGACCGCCACGGACATGCTGGGATTGTCCGAGCTGCTCGCGCCGATGCGGGGATTGGCGGCGTAGGTTGGTTGCACGATCATACTTCCGACAATATTTCCTCCGTAGAGAAAGTTGACTGTCCCCAGCCGGGTCGGGGTCATCGCAATACTAAACGTCCCGTCATTGAGAGTTGTGTAAGTCTGGGAGGAGCCCGCAATTCCGGATTCGTCCAGGGTCACTGTGGTCTTCGTTAACGGATTGCCGTCGGAACCGAGCAAGGTTCCGGTAACTAAGCTGGGAGCGTTGAGAACCAAGGAACCGGAGGTTTTAACCGTTGATCCTGCTCCACCCGCCACCGCGAGAGAACCCACGACCAGACCGCCATGTTGAAAATATATGGTGCCCATCTGCGTCGGCGTTATAGAGAAGTTACAGGTTCCGTCCGAGAGGGTGGTTAAATTCTGGTTGCCTGCAACCACTGCCGAAGCATCGACGGTAATAGCCTTGCCTGCCAAGGGGTTACCGTTACTATCGGTCAGCGTAACTTTAATCAGGCTACTGTTATTCAAGACCAAGCTCCCCGTGGCTTTTGCCACAGAATTAAGCACCGTGATGGTGCCCTCGACGGTATAGACCTTACCAAACTGATTAAAGCCCTCTTTAATCGTTAAGGTATAACTGCCTGCTGCCAACGGGTTAACCCCTGTTACTGAATAGTTGCCATTGCTGCCACTGACTGGATAAGTTTTGACTGTCCCATCGGCCGCTGTTAGATCAGCGGTCAAATTTCCGGAAAACGGTTGATTGAACTGGTCATAGAGTTGGATATTGACCGTGCTGACCTCCCCGGTAATCAGCGTTGAATCAGAACTTGTTGCAAACTTCAAGGTGGTTACCAATTGGGAATTTGAATCCGAAGTTGTGGTTATGGTGGTGTTTCCCGCCAGGGCAAGCACTGGACTAAAGGACACCATCGAAAATACCATCAGGCCAGCTGTGAAACTCCTTGTTACTTTGCCAAAACGCATTAGATTTTTCCTCCTAAACAATTTTAAAACACAATCGCCAACTGTCACCGGTACTTACATTTTGCCGTTGCTTCAATACTTAAACTGAGTATAGCATTGATTATTCTTTAAATCGTGAGGAAAATCTTAAGATTATGTGAAGCTGATATTCTATAACCTTGATTCCCGCGAAAAATTATACCTACAAATTGAATTGCGAATCATTATTTTGGTGACTATTCAGGTACTCAGTTAATCAACCACAGATTACACAGATTAACACAGATTTAAAAAATACATTTTTAGCTCTAAAATATCAATCGTAATGCAATAGATATTCGCCATTTTTCTATACTTAATTCTTCTTAATCTGTGATATCTGTGATATCTGTGTTAATCTGTGGTTTCTCTTATCGTTCTTTTCATGTGTAATCTGTGGCAAAAACAGAGACCCTTTAATTTAGAATAAAAGGATCTCCATTTTTCTTAAATGTGCTTAACTGCCTAGGTTAACCTTATCTCCGTCATTCAAATGATTCTGGCCTTGGACCACCACTTTATCTCCTTCATTCAAACCGCTCAAGACAATATTGTCTGCTCCGTCCAAGGATTGGGTATTGGTTAAACCTACGAGTTTGACCGCCACACGTTTGGCCACGCCGTTGGTCACCACAAACACATCCGCTTTATCTCCCTGTTGATCCACGACACTGCTCGCAGGAATCAGGATCGCTTCACGACTGTGGTCGACGGCATAGGCCTCCACCCGCATACCGGAAAGGATGGTTGCGTCAGCTTTATTTAAGGTGATATCGACAGGATAGTTGGTATTGGCATTATCGGCCGCCGTATTAGCTGCATCGAGTGACTGATGAATGGCATTCACAGTTCCTTCCACGCGATCTTTGGTCGATGAGACATAGACATCCATCGGCATTCCTTTTTGAATCAGCGCGATACTTGACTCCGGCACGTCGACGGTGGCCATCAGTGGATCCGTGGAAGAGATGACAATAAATCCGCCCTGGGGACCGACGGCCTGACCTACTTGGGCATTAACTGCCACCACGTACCCACCGATCGGTGCGGTGATCTGACCTTTGTCAATATTGGCCTGAACTACCTGCACAGACGCTTGGGCAGCCTGAATTTGAGCATCACTGACCACCAAGCTGGGATCCGTCAGGGAGGTCTGGTAAGCCGTCTGGGCCTGGCCTAGTTGGGCCTGAGCTGTGTTGACTGCCGCTTCTCCTTGGCTCGCTGCTGCCGTCAAAGCGTTTTGAGCCTGAGCTACCGCTGCCTGGGCCACCTGAACTACTTTGCTATCGTTAGCCGCTTGGAGCGCCTGCTTAGCCTGATCGAGAGCAGCTTGAGCCACTGTCACATCATTGCCGCTCTGCGCAGTTTGCAAGGCACTTTGCGCCGAATTCACGGCTGCCTGAGCTACATCCACACTTTTATCGGCTTGGGCATACTGCAGTGCTCCCAGGGCATTCTGATACCCGATCGCGGCCCCGGAATAGGCCGCTTGAGCATCCAACAAGTCAGGATCTGTTGTCGAATGGGCCATCTGCTGGGCCCGAGTTAACTTGGTCTGCGCAGTCGTCATGGCATCTTGCGCCTTGTCCACATTCTGCTGGGAAACGGCCAGAGAGGCCGCTGTTTTACTTTGGGCCGCCTGAAGTTGGGATTGCGCCGCGCTCACCGCGCTCTGCGCTTGGCTGACCCCATTGGTCGTCCCGCTTTGAGCCTTGGTCACTTGGGCCTGGGCTGTGGCAATGGCCTTTTGAGCATTAGCGATTGCCGAGGCATAAGCTGCCTGGGTGTTACTGTAATTAGCGTTGGCACTATCCAAGGCTTTCTGAGCTGTCACTTGGGCATTTTGAGCCGCCGTCTGGGCACTGCTCAGCCCAGCTTCACCGGTCTGAAGGGCCGCTAGAGCATTTTGTTGCCTAATATTGATGCTTTGTCCTGCTGAATCTTTGGCGGCTTGCGCGCTTTGGATTCCTGCCGCAGCCTGATTCTTTTGGGCTTCGAGTTGATCGAGATTCAGCGTGGCGAGGAGTTGGCCCTGCACGACTTTATCCCCGACCCGGGCCTTAACATCCTGTAAAATTCCCGAGATCGCGGGTGCAATACTGGTCTGAACAAAAGGAGCCACCGTCCCGAGAAAGGTATCCCCAACCGGCAGACTACTTTTTTTCACCGTTAAGACGTTGACTTTGGCGGCCTCAGCCACAGTAGTTTGGGTTCCACACCCTGTTAGGACGGATAAACCCAGCGTACTTAGGACCAGCCAAGCCCCTATTTTTTTCTTGGCATGTAGCATATCTATCCACTCTCCTCTCAATAAACTATTATTCGAAGGCAACATGTTTTTCTTTAGAAGCAGCATGCTTCTGTTTTTTCCCGACAAACAGTGACGAGATTAAGGCGATCACGGTCACGATCACGGCTACAATCAAGGCTTCCCTGACCCCATTTTGAAAGGCCAACTGTTTAAATACTCCCATCAACTGCATCATATCCCCCGGGCTGGAAACGCCGTACACGGAAGGAGTCCGACCATAAGCTGAGATTTGTTGGAGGGATTGCACACTGACATGTTGCATATACGTAGCAAAGCTTAGATTGGCATGGGTCGTCATGGCGGTTCCTAAAATTGCCACGCCTACCGAACCGGCTACATTGCGCAAGGTGTTCTGGAGTGCTGACGCCCGGTTGACGAGCGCTGGGGGCACAGAGTTCATCCCGGCTGTGCTGAGGGGCATCATCGTCAGGCCCATACCTGCTGACCTGATCACATAAACGATCACAATCGCTGAATATGTCCAGTTGAAATTGAGGTTAACCAGCATCAGCGACCCTATCAACATGACTATAAAACCCGCGATAGCTAGCGGCCTGGCTCCAACCTTATCAAATAAAGCTCCACTGATCGGCATCAGCGCGGCTGTTACCAGCGCTCCCGGCATCGTCAAAAGCCCGGTCTGCATCGGACTGAACCCCATACCATTTTGTAAAAAGACCGGCAGGAGAAAAAGCGCGCCCATCATGGCGATGCTCATCACACTGACCGCAATATTAGAGGCCAGAAACGGGCGAATTTTAAAGAGGCGCAATTCCACCATTGGGTTCTCTGAGGTCAATTCAAACACGACAAAGAGGGCGAGAAAAACGATCGCAGCTACGAACAGGGAAATAATCTTGATCGAGGACCAGCCGCTCGTTGGCGCATCAGATAAGCCATATAAGAGGCAAAAGAAACCGATCACGCAAGTAATGAAACCTGGTAAGTCAAACTTGCCTGCCTCTTTAGCTTGCAGTTCTGGAATATAGGCTCGCGCCATGACAATATTAATAATTCCAATCGGAACGTTAATGTAAAAGATCAAACGAAAATTGAGATTTTGAACGATGTAGCCGCTTAAGGTGGGGCCAAAGGCCGGCGCGAACATAATCGCGATACCCCAAATCCCCATGATCAACCCACGTCGTTCCGGTTTAGACAAGCTGAAAAGAATCGTCATACTGATCGGCATCAGTAAGGCTCCGCCCAAGGCCTGCATGACCCTAAAGACAATCAGCGCTGAAGCGCTCCAGGCCGCACCGCACAGACCCGAACCAACAACAAAGATCACCAAGGCAAACACGTACATACGTTTAGCCCCAAACCGATCCCCTAAATAACCACTGATCGGCGTGAACATGCCGACTGTCAGACTATAGGCCGTGATCACCCATTCGATGGTACTTTGGTCCGTGGCATAGACTGCCATCATCTTAGGTATGGCGACATTCACAACGCTGGAATCCAAAACCGCCATAAAAACCCCTAAAATAACGGCGATCATCGCCAACCCGCTTATGCCAAAATGTTCTTCAAACTTCAATCCGCTTCCTCCTTTCCTGTGTAGTCTGTGGTGTCGATCCCCAGTCCCTGGCTACTGGACATGAATCTGGACATGGGCACTCATCCCGGGAACTAAAGTTTTCTTGGCTAGATTTTTATCCGTGATTTGAATAACGATTGGAATCCGCTGCTCGACATTGGTGTAGGAGCCTGAGGCTGCTGTGATATTAGGCACAATCGAAAAAACAGATTCTGTAACATCATTAATTCTGCTGACGACACCGTGCAATTGCTGGCCGGGAAGGCCGTCCAGATTCAGATCGACCAGTTGCCCGACTCGGATTTTACTGATGTCTGTCTCCTGAATATTGGCGGTAACTTGAAGTTGACTGGAATTGGCAATCACTGCCAAGACTTGACCCGGTTGAGCCCCTTGCCCAACTGCACCATTGGTCTGCAGCACCTTGCCGCTAATCGGTGAACGAATGTTTTCCATTTCGATCAGTCTCCCTGCCAAGAGGGGGTCCTTTTGAACCACGGGCACCAGCAAGGGGTTCAGAGACAAGACGGACTGGTTTGATTCCGTGCCGATCACCTGACCTTGGTTGACATCATCGTTAAGATTGATCTTCCAGCTGCTTAAGCGCCCAGGAAACGCGACCGTAACCGGCACGCTATTTCCTTCGGCCACGCTGATCTGGGCATCATCGGTGGATACATAGCGCATCATATAGAGATAATAACCTGCGCCGGCCGCTATGAGGAGAACCACTATTCCTCCGATCAGCGCTCGAGTAAGATTCTTTTTTTTGGAATCGGCTTCTGCCACATCATTTCCCTCCATCCTCTAAATTTATCGAAGCTTTAGGCACCTTCCAGAAAATAAACCGTCAGTCGCCGTCTATTTTGGCAGCTTTGCCTTGTTATTTTTTTCATAGGCCTTAGTGTTTATGGATCTTCACAGAAGCGGATAAACCAGGCACCAAGTGCTTACCTTGCATCCCGTTAATGGTGATATAGACCGGGACGCGCTGTACAACCTTGTCAAAAATACTGCTCAAATTCGTATTCGCTATACCGTTTGCCACCACGGCGGAAGCACTCCCGATTCTGCTGACGGTGCCTGTGAAATTCACGTTAGAATACGCTGTAATACTGAGGTCTACCTGCCTCCCGACCTGGACTTCGTTAATTAAGGTCTCATCGATATTTGCCACGACTTGCAACTCGCTTAAATTGACGATATAGCCGATTTGCTGACCGGGTACCACGACCTGACCATTAACTCCGTCATTTTCGATGATCGTGCCGGTAATGGGCGCTCGCAGATCCAGCGTATCGTCCAACTCTGTTACCTGACCTAACACAGCTCCTTGATTGACGGTCATCCCTGTTTTAACCTGCCAGGATTTAAGCGTTCCGTCTCCAGGTGACGACAGGGGAATAATTGACCCTTTAAGGTCCGAGCCCTGGACACTGGCATTGTCCGTCGAAATATAGTTCATTTGTTCGTAGAAATACCAACCGCCGCCCCCGCCAACGACCAGGGCCGCAATAACGAGGATTATAATAATACCCTTTGCCCTTTTATTAGCCACAGTAACTTCCCTCTCTCCCGACGTTTCTATTTACTCCTGGGTTTAATAATGGTCTGATAAAACTCCTTAACAGGGCACTGTACCGTAGGTAGAAACAATCATCTCCACCAAGGCCCGGAGGATCCTTTCATCCGTAAGATGCTTAGTGACATCTTGGGGAGCACGCCGACGGATCACGGAGACGGCATAAAACGCTGCAAGCACAATATGCGCCAGTACTTGAGAATCAAGCGCTTGCAATTGATGTTGAGCCGCTAGTTTTTCAAAATAATCGATCAGTTTACTCCTAAGTTCCCACATCAAGGTTTTCAGAACTTCAGCTATTTCAGGGTGAGCAAAGGATTCTGCCAGCCCTAAGGTAAAGAGATCACTCACCTTAGCTAATTGTTCGGCATAGTCCGAGGTAAGTTGGGTTAATCCTTCTCGCAGTGGCAACTTCAGGTAATACTCGATATCCTTCGCCACCCGCGGTAGTTCAACGGCATTTAGCGCTGCCGCCTTGAGAAGTCCTTGCTTACTGCCAAAATGCCTGAAAAGTGTTACTTCATTCACGCCGGCCTTCTCTGTGATGGCTCTCGTGCTCGTCCCTTTATAGCCAGCTTGTAAAAATTCCTCGAGCGCAACAGCCATCAAGCGTTGTCTTGTCGCCGCACACTCATTCCCCAGCGGTTTTTCTGTCATGATTGCTATCCCCTCCTTCCCTGAGTATTCGCCTAAGTCACAGTGCATGCAATCGTTTACTTGCATAAATAGCTATGCTTATTATAGCAATGATGAACCAATTTCTGCAAGGGTTTTTTCTGCAGAAATTGGTTCAAAGAAGTCGGGGTCAATGATTAAAAGTTTTTACTTGCTGAGCTTGCTTAACTGTCTCTCTTGTCGAAAGGATTTTTTCGCCAAGTAGGACACATCTTCGGCAATTTCCTCGAGCTTCTGATCCGTGATCCTAGCCTCAAATTGTAACTCCTCAATCTTTGTATTAAAAATAGTATGAGCCTCTTTATTTTCAAGGTACACCTGATCTTGACTCATTCTAAAATCGTGTAGGGCAGAAATCTGCAGATCAAATTTATTTTCCATACTTACTTGGCTAGCTTTAACCTCTTGGATTTGCTCAGTCAGTTTCACTTCCAACTCAGCCACATCGCTCTTTAACTCAGTCTTTAGATCTTGGAACTCTCCTCGTAAGCCTTGGAACTCTCCTCTTAAACCTTGGAATTCTTTGAACATCTTCGCGAACTGGTCTGTCATAAACTCTTGAAATTTCTCACTTTCCATCCCAGCACATCCTCTTCTTAATAATTATTTTAAGAAAAACTTCGGCTGCGTCATACCTACAAATTGAATTGCGAATCATTATTTTTGTGACTATTCAGGTACTCAGTTAATCAACCACAGATTACACAGATTAACATAGATTTAAAAAATACATTTTTAGCTCTAAAATAT